>JAZNVR010000017.1:0-33269 GCA_045592905.1 Candidatus Enterousia sp. | reverse complement strand
CAAAGACGGTATTTTCTTGGTACGCCAGAACGAAACCTATGCAGAATTGTTGAAAAAGGTGAAGCAACGTGCGGTTATGTTGGCCAAACGTTTCGGTATCAAAAAGGGCGATACGGTCGCAATACTGTCGGGCAATACCCCGGATTTTGTGCGGTCTTATTTCGCAATCACGTCCCAGGGGGCGCGGGCATTGATGCTGGATACGGGGTTAAATACCACGGAACACATCAATATGATGAAACGAACCGATTGTAAATTGGTATTGGCGCAAAAATCATTATTCATAGACGATGCACCATGCGAAATGTTCGATATCGAAAATATCGATGATACGGACGAAAACGAATTCGCCATGGCCGATACAGAACGCAGTGATATTGCACAACTGTCGTTCACGTCGGGTTCAACCGGCAACCCAAAGGTCGTGGGGTTAACACATGAAAATCTGATTGCGTTGCATGACGGGGCACAATTCTATAAAGATGTTATTCATCCGGGATATACATTCTATGGTTTCTTGCCACTGTATCATATATATGGTGTGGTGATTAACATTATCGTGCCGGTGTCATTACAGGGAAAATTATTACTGCAACCGGTATTAAAGCCCCAGGAATTTATCAAGGACTTTAAACAATATAAACCCGAAGTTATCCCCGCCGTGCCGCGTATTTGGGAAGTGTTCTATAAAAAGATAGTAGACACAGCCAAGGATAAACACGTTTGGACACTGATGCGTGTGGTTGTTGCATTACGTAAAATACTGCGTGCAATTGGTCTGGGGGCAATTGTAGACAAGGTTACAAAACCTGTACGTGATGCATTTGGTGGAAACACACGTGTATTGGTATCTGCTGGTGCGACATTAAAGTCATCAATTCGTAAATTCTATGAAAAAATGGGATTTGTTGTTGGCGACTGTTATGGTCTGACAGAAACAACAGGGCCAGCGAATTTTAACTTTGCATTCCGCAAGGCTGACGGTTCTATGTATTATGCAGGTCCATTATTGGGCAACGAAATTCAGATTCACAACCCAGACAAACATGGCGTTGGGGAAATATGGGTTCGTGGCAATATGGTTATGCCAGGATATCTTGAAAACGATACAGCCAATGCCGAAGCATTTGAAAACGGTTGGTTCAAGACAGGTGATATTGGTTGCCTGGACAAATATGGCCGCCTGCAAGTCAAAGGCCGCATGAAACAAGTCATTGTTCTGGACAGTGGTAAAAATGTATACCCAGATGAACTGGAAGATTTATACATGCAAAATGATGAAATTTTAAATGCCGCTGTTTTTGAATATGTAATCAAAGACAAGGTTGTTCCATTCGCAGTATTTCAGGTAAAACCAGGCGTTACTGTGGCACGTGTTGCGATGTTGTTGAAAAAATCTAATATGGCAATTGCACAATACAAGTGGGTAAAACACTTTGCAATTACCGAAGAAGAATTGCCATCAACATCTGCTAAAAAAGTAAAACACTTTGCGGTTCGTGATATGTTGGACCATGGTGCATTTACACGTGCAGAATAATAAAACAATCGGGGGAAACCCCGATTTTTATTTGATTGTTTTTTAGATGAAACAGAAAAAATGTAAAAAAGACTTGATTTTTTATTATATATAACCTAAAATCGGTCGCAGAATAAGATAAAAGGCGAATAAAATGGCATCTAAAAAAGGTAGCAAAGAAGTTGTACAGTTAAGAAATTCTGAAACTGGCGTATTCTATATCACAACCAAGAATACAAAATCAGAAAATACTGCTGGCAAAATGAAATTCCGTAAATATGACAAAAAATTGCGTAAGCATGTTGTCTTTACAGAAGCGAAAATGCCTCACTAAGAACATATGGCATTATTGCACAGAAATTGAAAAATCCCCAATTGGGGATTTTTTGTTGCTCTTTTTATTTATTTTGCATAAAACTTTCAACAAAACGCTTGACTTTACATATAAAAAACATATAATTTGCATAAACTTTTCGTCAAATCACGAAAAATACGTTCAATAAAACAAAGAAACAAGAGAAAGAATATGAGCACATTCGCAATCTTTCAAACCGGTGGCAAACAATATCGCGTTGCAAATGGCGATATTATCAAGGTTGAAAAACTGAACGCCACAGGTTCCGTTGAATTTGACCAAGTATTAATGGTCGGGGACAAGATTGGAACACCATTCATTGATGGTGCCAAGGTTGTCGCAGAAGTAGTTGAACAGAAACGTGCTGACAAAATTTTGGTATTCAAGAAAAAACGTCGCCAAAATTATCGCCGCACTGCCGGTCATCGTCAGTTCATCACTGTTCTGAAAATAACAGATATCAAAGCCTAAGGAGTATAAACTATGGCACATAAGAAAGCTGGTTCGGCATCTACGAACGGACGCGATTCTGCTGGACGCAGATTGGGCGTTAAAAAAGCTGGTGGCAGCCGTGTTATCCCAGGCAATATCATTATTCGCCAACGTGGTACATCTGTACACCCAGGCTTGAATGTTGGTATGGGTAAAGATCACACAATCTTTGCAAAAATTGCCGGCATCGTAAAATTCAAAAAGGGCAACGGCGACAGAAAAACTGTTTCTGTTATCCCAGAAGAAGCAAAATAATAAAAATCCCCCAACCGGGGGATTTTTAATTCTTATCTTTTTTCTTGGTTGACTTTCTGTCTGACACTTTGTCTTGTTTATTACCTTGTAACGTATCCCTATTTATTATCAAATTTCCAATTGCACCACCGGCCGCACCAACACCGCCAACCGTGGCACCCGTGGTAACCTTTTTAGAACTCTCTTCTTTCTGTGCCGCCCAGGCCGCTGCATCCGCACCATTGGGGTCAGATAGTGCACGGGACAGCGATGTGTAAACACCACTCGTCTTGCCAACACTGATATCGTCATACAGACCAGATGTGGCACCGTCCAGAATACTTTCTGATTCAATACCTGGTTTTATTCCCAATGCTGTTTTGCGGGTTTTCAAATCATTTGCCAGTGTTACATATTCGCTGTACAAGGCCATTAATTCCGCACTGCCTGGTAATTCAATGTCTTTTTCGCCACCCTTGAAATATTTGCCGTCGGCATAATTACATGTAAATGTTGCCAGATATGCACGCATGGCTTGTTCCGCATCAGTGTCTGCGTTTTGTTCTGCCAAACCAGACGCCAACTGCATTCCACCAATCCCAGTCGCAGCCATAGTCGCAGCACCCAACACCCTGTTCGCCAATGATTGTTCACGGGATCGGGCCGCATTATATTCTTCTGACAACAAGGTTATATTATAATACATATCTAGATATTGATTATTAAAGAAAGCCTTATTCTTATCTTGTTCTGACAATACAATACTGTGATATAAATTATAATAGTCTGCTGCGTCAACACAGCCAGAATAGAAGAACACAATTAAAACTATCGATATTATTTTACGCATATTATTCATCTGATATGTCTGATACACTATAATCAATTAAATGACTTTGAAAAAAATTATATATTTCGCCAATATAAAATTTAGCAGACTGCCAATCATTGCAATCGCCATTGCAAATCCATTTTTTACACATTTTATTCGGTTCGTTATAACACGGTTCTGTGGTTGGCACCATCATCCCCTGTTTCCAATCTGCTGCGGTTTGTTTACGATATGCAGTCAATTTATCATAATCTGTTGTATGTGCAGTCACGCCCAACATAAGATTTGATTTATATTTCACATTAACATCATTAAAATTATCAAAATCTGCATTACTGTTCAATAACACCTGGATAGAAATAGATTCATTTTTACTTTTGTCGTCTTTTACGACTGTAAAACCTCTTCTTGTTTTATTTAATAAATCACTTTCTGTGACAGTTATTGTAAATTCTTCATAATCATCTGGATAATGAATAACATCAATATCAAACTCTGGTATATATTCCCGTTTTAATTCCTTGTCATCCAATGCATAAAATGTCTTTCTGCCACCATTTTTTAGATTCAGCTTTCTTTTTTGTATTTTTCTGCCGAGTTTTTTACTTGCTTGTTTTAATTCTTGCATGTATTGATCAAATAAAGACTGATATGCCATTTCTGCCAACCATGACTTATAAAACGAGTTTTTTTCTTCTGCGGTGCGACCTTTGAGATAATTAAACAAATCTGGATTTTCTTTTTTTACGACATCTTCTATACGCTGCATATCAAATGTTTTACCAAATTCTCTGTCAACATTATTGCTTAATTCTGCAATCAATGCAGAATCTGCAAAACATTTTACCGAACCAAATAGTAAAAAAAGCAGCGGCAAAAAATATCTCATCAATCCCCCCACACACAGACAAAAAAACCACCGAAAAACTTTCAAGTGGTTGGAGTTTAAGAACAATGTAGAGAATTGCGTGTGTTATTCAATGTATTCCACACACTCCAACCATCGTGGGTTGGATTTATCGTTCCGTATGAACGCCCTACATGGGTTCTTAAGCCCATTGACAGAACCCCTGTCAACATTATTATATTATCATGATATAATATATTTTTCTACTATAAAAAACTTGACAAACGATTTTTATGTATTATATTACACGTCAGAAAAACACAACAAAGGATATATTATGAGCTATGACACTATTAATCAACAGATTATGGATTTAGAGCAAAAAATCCAAGCAGCAACCAATACTGTTGCAGAATTAGAACGCAAAATCTTGGAACACAGGGTTGGTCTTAGTTTTAATGCTGTGGGCAAAACCGATGTTATCTATGAATACGAAATAGACATGGAAAACGTCATCAAAGAACAAATGTCCATGAAACAAAAATTAAGCGCACTGTATAAACAGTTTCCAACACGATAAAAATCCCCCAAACGGGGATTTTTTATTTACATACCACAACATATGGTGGACGTGAACGTACCCCATCAATCTGACCCGCCCCACAATCAAGACAATTAAACTTTCTGTTTTGTGAATGCTGTTCATCAAATGGCACAGATATATCAGACAAACCATCAACATTATTTACATACGCCACACTGGGGAACCCAAAATAAACCCCACGTGACGAACCACTGCATTCCGCAATATTCCCAGGATAACAATTTGAATCATTCATTTTTGTTGCATCTGGCACACATCTGGTAACACAAGTATCTGGGTCTGTTACCATACGTTCACAGTCTGTACATGATGTTTGTGGTATACGTAATGTCGTACCCAACGTTCCATGCACAGGCCCACTTACAACATTTTCACACTTTTTAGAATCAGCCACAGAACTGGGGTCAACAACACATTCCCATTCCAATGTATTATAATTTAAACGAGCAATCATGTTATCTGGACATGCCTTTTCTGGGAATGGGTTAATACATTCCCATACATCATCAACCAATACTGCATTCTGGGTACTGGCACATAATGGCTTTCTGGATTCGTCCGCAACACATTTCTGTAAATTGGAATCCCATATCATATCACCACCACAATCTGTTTTGATATTGTAACTGACACACTGCCAACGGCCAAAACGATATGTCTTGACAGTGCCCACAGGACAATTTATATCTGCCACAACCGTATTACCAATAATATCGCCAGAATCAGGTACTTCATACTGGGTGAAATATACCAATTGCCCATCTTGTAATTTCTTTTCAGAAACTATTGCCGCAGGGACGATTCGTTTTGCCGTTGTTCCACCAGAAATAATTGTATTGCCCTGTAATAATCCAAACGTACCAGATTCAGTAAAATAACGTTCTAATATTTCCATCATATCGTTATAATACGCAGGTTCAATCGGGGCGGTATATGTTATGATATAATGGTATATTTTTCTTCTGGAACTGGTCTTGTCGCAATTTGTTATCTTCATAGATTCATTCAAACACACAAAATCACTGTATATATCATTTTGCACAACACAGACATCATCAAAATTAAACCCATTAATCTGTGCGTTATGAACCGCATTTGCACACTGTGCAATCGCACGCATATCAGACTGGCCAATCGCATATTCTGTATCGTGTTGTATGATTTTTTGACTGGGTGCATCAATCAAATAAACACCCATCATAAACAGTGCAACCAAAAACATGATAAAAATATTCATCATTCTCCCTTGCGATTTATAAAAAGTCTAGGTAATATACAAATAAATTGCAACAGAAAAACAGGAATCAAAATGAAAAAAATTTTATCAATACTGTTTTTATTAGTATTTATGTCTGGATGTGGTTTTACCCCTGTACACACTGGAAAAACAACAGACGTTTATGTCGCACCAATCAGTGGAATTAATGGCATAGAATTACGAAACGCACTGTGGGCAGAATTCGGAAACAGATATGACGAAAACGCAAAATATAAATTAAACGTACGACTGTCAGAACCTGCAACAACATACAAGGCACTGGAAGAAACAGGTAATGCCGCATGGCAGGAAGTTTCACTGCGTGCATCGTATACGCTGTATTGCGACGGCAAACAAATTTCATCTGGTGCAGATACCGCATCCGAATCTTATCCATTTGTATCATATCTGGTTGCATCAAATGCATCATATAACAATGCTGTGAAAAATATAATACGAATATTATCAGAAAAAATCAGTGCACGTGTAATCACAGAAACGTATAAGTACGAAAACAAATAATGAAATGGAAAGATACAGATTTTAAGAATAACTTGGGCAAAGTTCGTGCCGTACTTATATACGGTCCTGATGCTGGCCAGGTTGATGAATATTGTGATTTAGCAATTGAAAAATTGGCAATTGAAAAAGATAACTTGTTTGCGCTGGACTGTGATGAACTGCGTGAAAAACAAGATGCTTTATTTGCAGAAGCGTGCAGTCCATCTATGTTTGGCGGTCAAAAAATGGTTTTAATAACCAACGCTGGGGACGCATCTGCAAAACAGATTTCCGAATTAGTATCACATACAGGATTGTGTGCAACTGTAATTATAACCGCTGGGGATTTACGTGCAGGTGGGGGGTTGCGATCTTGGTTTGAATCTGCTGATGATGTGGCTGCATTGGCTTGCTATACAGACGATGCCAGAACGCTGGCAACATTGATACGAAATGAATTATCTACATCCGCAGGAATAACACAAATAACACCAGATGCAATGGATTATATGGTTACGCATTTGGGTACAGATCGTGGTATAACACGTGGATTCTTGGCCAAAATTGCACTATATGTTGACGATAAACGTATCGTTGAACTGACTGACGTTGAAAAATGTTTACCTGATACAGGTGCCGCAGATATGGACGACTTTCTGTATTCGTTAACGGCCGGTCATATATCACAAACAATGACCGCACTGGACAGACTATTTTACGATAACAAAGAACCAAATATGCTGGTTCGCATGCTGGGCACACATTTCAAGAAATTACAAAACGCAGTTGTAAACGGACAATTACCACGCCTGTTTTGGAAAGTAGAAGATAAATTCAAGCAATCCATGCGTATATGGTCTGAATCAGAAATAGCAAATGTCTTGATTCGCCTGAACGAACTTGAAAAACAATTTAGAATCAAAGACATGCCAACAGAAATACTGTTGCGTGATTTTGCGTTAAAATTATCTTTGCGTGCTGCAAAATTATCTACAAGAAAAAGGAACTAAACAAATGTTAGCATCTGTATATGCCCCAAAAGATTTCAAAAGACTACGTGCTGCCGGTGATATTGTCGCAAGATGCTTTGATTTTATATCGCCATACATCAAGGCAGGGATTTCAACCGGTGAAATTGACAGAATGGTTGCACAATTTCTAAAAGAAAATGGTGCAAAATCTTCGGACCTGGGGTACCAAGGGTACCCAAAAAACATTTGTACATCTGTTAATGATGTCATTGTTCATGGAATCCCCAGTGATGATGTGATATTAAAAGATGGCGACATTGTAAACGTTGATTTAACAGCAGAATATAAAGGATTTCATGGCGATGCATCACGTATGTTCATGATTGGAAATGTATCAAACCAGGCACGAAAATTGGTTCAGGTCTGCCAAGATGCACTGAATGCGGCTATTTCAATATGTGCACCTGGGGTTCCATTGTCTGAAATCGGAAAAACAATAGAATCTGTGGTTACACCACATGGATTTTCAATATCACGTGATTTTGTTGGACATGGTATTGGCAAGGTTATGCATGACGATCCACAAATATATCATTTTTATGACAAGCGATGGGACAAAGTAAAAATGGTTCCTGGATTGGTATTTACAATTGAACCAATGATAAATACTGGTTCTGCAGAATGTAAAATTGATGCAGACGGATGGACCGCACGTACGGTTGATGGCGGATTATCTGCACAGTGGGAACATACAATTGGAATCACAGAAGACGGACCAATAATATTTACAGAAAAAATGATTTAACCATGTCGCAGAATGATGATGATTTTCGTACAGGACATCGTGAACGCCTGAAAGAAAAATTTCTTAACAATATGCTGACTGACTATGAAAAGTTGGAACTGTTGTTAAGTTTTGCCATCCCCAGACGTGATGTCAAACCACTGGCTAAAAAATTAATTAAGCATTTTGGTAATGTATACTATGTTATTGTTGCAGAATACCAAGATTTAATAGATGTGCCTGGGGTTGGGCGTTCAACAGCAATATTGATTAAATTAGTTTGTGATTTAATGAAAATCAGTTATGTCAAAAAATTAACAGAAAATTCATTGTATATGGATCAAAAATCATTGGAATCATATTGCAGGGTACATCTGGCAGGAAAAACAAACGAAGAAGTACATGTTCTGTATTTAGATCCACAGTTCAGACTGATTGAACACGAAATTCACAGTTCCGGCAATATTGAATCATCAAATATATATCCTGAAAAAATCTTGAAGAAGGCCATACTAAATAAAATCAAATACGTTACGCTGTTGCATAATCACCCAACAACAGATAATTCTTTTTCTTCACAAGACGTTTCTTTGACAACAAATTTATCCAAGTTACTAGAAATGTGTAATATACAACTGTACGACCATTATGTTATCGCAGGCGGTGTTTTACATTCTATGCGTGCCGAAGGGTTATTAAACACATCACAATTTTTCAAACAAATCTGAAACATTACATACAGATTGTAATTTCTGTGAAGATTCTAAAACCATCTTATCGTTTTTTATTTTGAATACGCTTTTTGTGGCAACAGTTGGTGTGTCCCATGAATCTGACCATGGACGAGATATTTTTACAACAGAAAATTCCGGCTTAAATATAAATTGTAACTTTTGTAGTGCACATTCTGCACCTTCGGTTGTATAAAAACCATTTGGCGTTATATTATACCACGCACCATTTTTATTTATATTGACCTTGTATTCATATGAAAAATGTGCGGTACCATTTTCTTTGCGTGTACGAACAATACGATCAAGAACCCCATCACGATTAATATCAACACTGTAAACATCCTGTTGAACAGTTCCTGCACCCGTTTCGTCTGGCATTTGTGTTTCACTGCTGATTGGCGATGACAGACCATCAGAAAAAACACCTGATGTCTTGATTTTTGTATTTGTTTCGGATATCTGTGGCGAACCTGTGCCAAATGCAGACACATCTGTTTTTTTAGGTTTGGATGCTAACATATATACCAATATTACAATCACAACCATTATTATTAAACCAAAGATTTTAATAAAAATATTGCTGCGTTGTGTATTCATATCTTATATCCTTTGCGTTGTACCAACATTCCATCCTTCTATTGTACGAATGGCATTTGCAACAGATGTCAGTTGTTCGGGACTTAAATCAGACATACGCATATTAATAGATAAACCTGTCAATTGCTCAATACGACGATGATAACCTGCTGTATTATTTTCAGACGGTGGTGCATACCTGCTGATAGCCCCTGCAATAGTTAATTTATTATAACTGTCGGTACGCAATAGTGCCTCTATGGCGTACATACCAACTGCAGCATCTGGGAACACTGCAAATCCACCTGCCTGACCGATTGCACCAACACGTTTAGAAAAATCACTGTAACGAATATTACCCGGATTAGAATTTCGCCATGAACGGGATCCACCAGAATATTTTATACGACTGCCATCATGTGTTGTATAAATTACATCTGAACCACTTTCAACAGCAAATACAGGCAAACTGTCCGCATATACAGCACCAGATTCATTACCTGTTTGGGATGGATTTGCTTGTGGCAATTCAGACGGACTGCCAGCACCAGCAACAGGCAATACAGAATACGGAATTTCATGTGGCATATCCCAAGAATCATAGATATCAATACCTTCGTATAAATTATTAGTATCCGGCTTTAACACATCATTTCTGGTTGCAAGTAATGCATTAACATCTTTGATAGACACAGATATCGTATCACATCCTTTGCCAAATAAATCATCACCATAAATTAGGTTTATCACAGGTCTGGCAACAGACAAAACACCAAAAATCAACACCAAATTCTTAAGTTTTGTAAATATATCATCTGTGGCACCACGTATTTTAGAAATACCCCACCCAAATAACATCAATCCTGTTAGTGCCGTAATCGCAATCCACGCATATTCAATAAAAACTTCCAGACTGCGAATGATACAAGACGGATCTTCCATATAAACAAATTCCGCATCCGCACGTACAGCATGGAATCCGGAATTTTTTAATAATCTAAGAATCGTATCAATATTCATAAACGTTCATTATGCACCTTGTTTTTTTGCCGCAGTAAAAAATCCAGGCACAGAAAAATCTTCATCATTTGCAGCAATTCCAGCCCACCCAAACAAATCGCCCATTATGCCACTATCATCACGCTTTACTTTTTTGAATGGCAAAATATTTTTCAGTTTTCCAATTTTTCCAGACGTTTCTGTTTTTGGGGTTGTTGTAATTTTATCTTCGTTTTGTACAAATTCTGTGGCCAATTGTTCCAGTGTTGCATCTGTATCATCTGGACTAAGTGGTATATCTGATTCAGTAACAGTTGCCGTCGCATCATCAGAAACATCATTATTTATAACATCTTCACGCAAAGGTGTCATACTTTCCAACAGTTCTTCTAGTGTTTTTTCAGCCAATGTTACAGGTGGTTCTTCGTCTAAAATATCTTCATCAGCAATCTGGGACACAGTTGTAACACTGTCTGTTTCTGAATCTGGGTCATCTGAAGCAACATCTTGTTCAACAACAACAGTTTCTGCAACAGTTTCTATTATTATTTCTTCGTCTGTGTTATCTGATACAATTTCTGCTGCAGTATCTTGAACATTGTTTTCTGTTGTAACATCGTCAGCAATATTTTCATTATCCGTCTGCGATGTTGCCAATACCGACATTATCGGCACAATCTGTTCATCATCAGTGTTATCCGTTTCACTGGATGCTGGGGTATCACATGCTGGCACATCGTTATCCGACAAATCGTTATCTGACGCAATATCAAGAATCACATCTGATTCCAATGGGTTTGTAACCGTTTCTGTTACATCAGCAATATTATCCGAATCTGTTGTTGTGGCAATCGCATCATCATTATCAACAGGAACACCAAATAAAACAGTATCTTTATCCAATGCCAATGTATTTCTAACTTCTTCAAAAGCGGCACGAATCTGGGCCATTTCAAACAATTCATTACCAGAAATATAAATAATCTTTGTTTTCATAAATAATCCCCCACACTTATAGGGAACATTATATCACATTTTAGGGTTGAACGCATATAAAAAATGTCTTAATATGCAAATATGTCAAATTTAAAAGAACAAATTTTTCACGAACTTACATTACTTGAAGATGCGGCCGCACGACTGCGTGGCACTGCAATAAACGCAGGAAAACAAACTGATTTAGAGGTGGCAATTTTAACCGAACAGGTAAAAAACTTGCGTGAAAAAAATGTTCGTGCAACAGAAATGATTGATAAATCTATAAATATATTACAAAAGTTGAAAAAATGAGTGTTGTTTCAATTCCAATTGTAAATAAAAATTATCCGATGGGCTGTGAAGACGGCCAGGAATTGCGTCTGATTGAATTGGGCAAGATGGTTGATGCACGTGCCAGATTAATACTGGACAAAATCGGACCATTACCTGAAAATTCATTATTGGCAACCCTGTGCATCGTATTAGCAGATGAAATTAAAAGCAAGCCCGCTGCCGCTGCATCAGATGCCGACTTAAAAGAAATATTGGCACGTATTCGTGAAATTAAACACAAAATATCACAATAAATAAACTATTTTACAGACCCAAGTGCCGGTACAACTGCTTCGTCATTATAAAATGACATATATCTGTTACCCGTACCACAATAGAATTTCTGTAATGAATCCTTGTATTCACGTACTGCGGTAACCCAACGTTCTTGGATTTCATTTTGTGCACCTTGATACGCAGTAAACGCCCCTGCTGCACCACCGACACCGGCACCAGTTAACGTTCCTTTTAGACGTGCTTTATTACTCATATCAATAATATCACCACCACCAGCCCTGCGACAAGCAGGTTCAAACAAATCAGACGCAGATGAACCAGGAGGTAATTCTTTTAATGGTGCTTCGCCACCCTTGCCATTATTACCAACAATTTGACTGTTTGGAAAATCTTTCTTTACAGCATCGATATCTTTGCATTTATAACCAAACGTGGGTTCTTTTACCCCAACCATCATTGCAGGGATACGATCTGTTACTTCATATGCATCCGATATTTGGATATAAACCTCTTCACAAGAATCACTAAGTTCTTCCATTTTACCATTTTTATAACAGTGCTTGTATTTATGGTCAATCTCGTCTTTGCAGTTTGTTAAAATATACGCCAACGAACTGCTGGTACTGGAATCTTTTGCATCGTTACTGTTGCATGATGATGTAATGCCCGGTATCCTTCCGCCTTCTAAATCTGCATATCTGCAGTCTGATTCATCATCAGCGACATCACACTTAATAAATGTCCCAGCACTGCTGTTTAACTTTACGTATGCATGCTTAAGATGATCACCCTTTTTTTTAATATATCCCCACAAACAGTAATCAGGGTTGCCGTCAATAATACATCTTTCAATACGCATAACATCATCACCACCGGTAATGATATTTCCCATAACCGCCCCAGCTGCTGCATTTACACCCGCAGACATAATCATATCACCGGCAACTTTACCACTGTACGTACTGGCCGCCATTAATCCTGCACCGCCAACTGTACCAACAATTGTACTGGTTATTTTATCCTTGCCACCACCAAAGATGCCATCGTTACCCACTTCGTTTTTACCAACAGCATTGCCGGCCAAACCAAACATAACTGCACCACCAATAATTTTCAATGCAGCATTCTGTTTTTGTTCTTCATTCATAACTTCTATAACATCTTCAACGGTCGGCTGTTCATCTGTTGGGAATATAATTTCGCCAGCCGCAGGCAACAATGAAGATTCTGGAAAGTCAGAAATATTGCATTTAACACTGTCCCCTGCTGCTAAATTTGCACGTGCCAATACAGTATATTCTTTGCCATTATCGGGTGCTAATACACGCAATTCAACAACAGATGTACATGTTGGTGCACCACCTGCACGCAATCCAACAGTCGGAACTGCCCATTCAAATTCACCATTTGGATAAATCATTTTACATTTATCCAAATGATCTATTGTAACAGACGACTTCATATCGCCATTTTGTATTTGTTGTGCTAAATCTTGGTTTGCAACCTTAATCGGTAATTCCTGGACAGATTGCTGAGCATCTGAAATTTCTTGCTGATAACGTTGTGTATTAACCTGTTGATATCCCTGGGCGTTCGTACGCGACAGATTACCAACACGAATTCCCGCATCAGACACAGTGGGGACCGTGCCCAACACAACCAATACAGAAAAAAAACTTAAACGATTGTATTTCATTCCCTCTCTCTTAACAGTTGAAATACCTGACATTTCTTTTTTTTAGAACTGTAATCTTAACCTTAGACCAACGTCCAACATTCCCAAACTGCCTGATTCATACCAATTTGTATAATGGAACACACTGTCGTACGGTGCTTCATATTCGCCACCCGCACCATCACCCAACCATTCAACCTGGGACAATACGATACTGCCAGATGTTTTTACTTCGCCCAAATTCGCATAACGGACAAATAAATCCAATTTTAACCCGCCCTGTAATTCAGTCGTTACACCGCCTTCTAACATAAATGCCAATTCTTCTGTTGTTCCACCATTGTGATACGCAACAATATCTGAAATACCAGTCAATTGACCGGCACCAGCATACGCAGGATCCATAACAGAATAGAACGTTTTATCATACACAGCATAATCTGCAATTGTATTTAACGAAATACCAACACCGACACCAACATATGGACGCAACGAACCACCCGCCAAATACCCCGTAAACGAATCAATGTTATAGTAAACATTCAACATTGTTGTATTTGCCGTAATTGCACCGCCATCAACCTGTGCTTCAACAAAGCCACCTTCGCCATCAGATGTCTGTACCGTATCAGGATAAGACAACCCAGAATAACGCAAATAAGAAAAATCAATACGAACATCATTATTTATCGCAGCACCAACAGACACCTGTAATGGAATAATACTGTCTGAAACAAAGCCCGCTTCTTGGAATGCACCAGGCACCGTATACGCATCTGTTTCGCCTGTATAATCTGCGGACATTCCACCTGTTAATGATGCATTATAACCAACAGACAAACCGACATACAAACCACTGTCCGCCAATCGGTCATAATCTGTCGGCTGATAATATTGACGCCCTGCTGTTACCTGAGCCGAACCAACACGAGGCAACGCACCCGTTACACGTGTCGGCTGTGCCGCAGCAACATTATTTACATACCCAGGATTAACATATTGTTGTTGAGGATAGGCCACCGCACCGCCATTTGACAAAACCCGACTATTCGCAGATGGTAAATACACCATTTGACCATTTCCAACATTTGCCGGATATGCAGGGTATGCTGGATACGCAGGATATGCAGCATCAACCACGCATGGCAACGCACATAAAACACCAATCAAAACGGCAGAAATCTTTGATTTTATCATGCCTTTCCCATTATTCCTTTGGGTACATTATATCATTTTTTACCCCCAGGTGCAAGCGCTTGTATAAAAAAAGTCCCGCCGTAACGACGGGACATTTGTCCAATATAAGTTATTTGTTATTTTTTAGAACTGAACGTTCAAACGAACACCCAATTCAGCTTTGACATCTGTGCCGTTTTGTGACTGATCATGTGCAGTGTCTAATGTATATTCACCATATACAGCAACCTGTGTTGCGTCGGTCATCTGATATGCCGCAGACAGACCGATTATATATTCATCAAATCCATCGTTCATATCAGCAACCATACCTTCCAAAACCTTCACAGCAGTTGCTGTCATTGTATTAGTTTTATCAACTGCTGTCGCCAAGCTTTCTACACCGTTATCAGCATGATGCTTATATGTAAAGGCTGTGCCAAATGACCATTTATCGTTCATCTGATAGAAAGCTTTTAATCCTGCGTTTACTTCTGTTGTAGATTTCAGATTTACTGAGATTTCTGATGGCAAACCGAATGCAGTAGCAGGAACAATCCCCATACCAAAACCTAATTTATCTGTATCTACTAACATACCTGAGATATCAATGCTGTTATTATCGTTGCCGAATGTACGCAGAACTTCTGCGAATGCAGCAACGCTGAATTTATCAAACTGTTTACCAAACTGTGTTCCAACATGGAAACCCCAGCGGCCATTTGAATAATTATCATAATCAAAACCTGTGGCAGTATATGCACCAGACATTTCACTGATGCCGCCCAATTGTGCGTCTGCATACAAGTCCCATACGTAACCTGACATTTCCAAGGCACGATATTTCAAACCTGCACGACCCAGATGCATACCCTTGCGGTTAATATCATCGTCATGTGTATAACCGAATTTCGCATATGCTTCCAGATTGTCCAAGATACCGTATCCCAATTCTTCGTGTAAACGCCAGATTGGAAATTCTGTTGCACCGGCATGTTTTTTATCAATCATAGCCTGTGTATCATCTGCGATTTTATACATAACGCCCGCAGATGTTTTGGAATATACACTGCCCTGCGATGGCATGTACAGTGGGTTTTCCAAATTCGCAGCATATGCAGGTGCAGCAAAAACTGACAATGCAACAGCTGCTTTTAATGTTTTTTTCATCTTTTAACTCCTTAGTTGCGATGAATTTCCACACCCCCATTATTGGCAAGATGCAGGTTCATACCCATACCGCCCATTATTGGCAACAGCATGTTGTTGTGATATGAACAATCATATTTTTGCACTGTTTTAGGACACATGTCAAAAAAACTTTTTACTTGACAAGAAAAAGACTTGAAACGTGGGAAATTTTACTTATATAAATTTACTGTGATGGGATGGCACAGGACTTCAATTATAAAAAAGGAGTTCGTTATGAATGTACATACAATTACAAAACAAGAAAACAGATTCGTTATAAAACTAGACAAATCTATTGAACAAATTATTGATTCAGACACACGTAAAAAATTAGTTAACGCATATCTGAAACTGTTTTCTGGATTTGCATGGGTTAATTGGACAAAGAAACAATCACTGGGCTGTGCATGGCAAAACGCATTTACACAATGCAACGCTTTCTTGAAAACAAAAAACAAAGCGAACTATGCAACAAAATATCTGTACAGCGTGGCAAAAGCACATAAAGCATACCAATCACGTATCATCATGACAAATGAAAACAGTCCAAACACAATAAACAAAACACCCGACGAAATAAAGCGGTTGCAACAGTACGGACAAAAACAAATACGTGAAGCAATGGACACAATAAACTTGATAATGACACGCTATAACGAACATATTGAAGAATTAACGGGTCATGAACAAACAAGTATAAGAACAACACGTTATACAAAAAGCAATCAGAAACAATCTGCACAACACGCATTACAGCCACAGGTTACAACAACCGCAACGCAAATACCACAGGTTACAACAACTGCAAAACAAATGCCACAGATAAAACCAATACAGCAATTGCAACCAATGGAAAAACAACACGTATTACAGCCACAGGTTGCAACAACTGCAAAACAAATGCAGAACCAGTTGATTACAAAACTAAATCCTGCCGAAAACAAACAAATTGTACAGCATCGTATCAATATGTTTATAATGGCAAAATACAATCAAAAATCTGCTTGAAAACAAAAGGCGTAACACATGAGTATAGATTTTGATAAAACAATCGCAATGCTAAACGGGCAATCCATAGATAGTTTTATGGACAGTCAATTAACAAACCAAGACAAATCACAAATTGATAATGCGATTGAAACTTTATTTTCTGGGCTGTCATTAAAGAACTGGCTGGATGGTGGAACATTGGGTAATGCATGGACAGTTGCACTGGACACTGTACGAGATATAATATTTGCTGTACAACAGAAAAATCCAGCGACTCTGTACGCCCAATCTGCAACATTCAGACATCGTGCAAAATGGCAAAGTCAGATTATCGCATCACGCACCGCCCAAGAATTTATCAGATGTCCTGATGACCAGCACAATGCGTGGTACGAAAATGCAAACATAAAAATACAAAATAGTATTGAAATCTTACGCCAAAAATTTACTGCGTTTGAATCAGGCACACCACGAAAACCTATCACAAACGTTCATCAAAACACAAACCAGAACATGAATACGATTGGCGAACGTGAACATGAACGTGAACGTGTGCGTGAAAAATAAAAAAATCCCCAAATGGGGATTTTTATTTTGTTTTCCATCTTTGCTGTTGTAATGCATCACCCGCCAACAATTTCATCACAGACAATATTGCTTCTTCGGATGCAGATCCCTTGCAATTCTTGCCACCAGCATAAAACCAACCCTGTGGCAGTGTTTCATACATGCCCGTTGCCCTGTTAAAGAATATAATATTACCTGCAATACATTTGCCATTTGCGTTATATGGTGGCGTGATAAAAAATCTGCGATCTGTAAACGTATTTGTATAATTACAATCGTATGTCTTTGCAAATACCGCCAAAGGTTCACAATCCGCCAAAGTCGGGATAGTACTACAATTTGTCTTGATACCTACAACCATGTCAGACATTTGGCGTGCACCAACAACAAAATGTTCGTTATACATGCGTGGACTTAATTTGTCTGTATTCAAATTGTATATAACCATATTACCGAATTTTTCACCCAGTAATTCTTCTATTCTCTGTTTGGTCAGCAACGGTCTGAATGCCGCATCAGAGCACACCAATTTACCACCACTTTGTGGTTTATTTTCTTTTGTATCCATTTTTATTATCTCTTATTTTTATATGCCAAGACGTATGGAACGAATTTGTCGGCATGTTTTTCACCCAACAATGTACGTGGAATTAAAATACTGTTTCCCATACCGGCTGCCATTTTTTCAACAACTTCGCCATTTTTTGCATTTACTAATTTTTCCAGTTTAACCGAAACCTTGTCCATTGTGTTCGGTAAAATAAATGTTATTTCGTCGCCCATGCGTGTTTCATTACGCAATTCAAATGTTATATTTTCATCATCTACTGCGGTTATAACACCTGCGGCATGAAAGTCCGATGTGCTGCGTGTCGTTTCGTAATTGTGTGCATCTGGTGTTACTGGCCCATCAAAGAACGCAGTTGTATACCCACGCGTTTCCAAGCGATTTAATTCTGTCATAAATTCATCTGGGTTAAATGCGTCTGGATTTTCTGCATATGCATCCATTGCACAGCGATACGCATGAACAACAGACCCAACATAATATTCACTGCGATTACGGCCTTCTATTTTCAGGCTGTCTGGATTGGCAGACAACACTTCGCCCAATCTTGGCATCAAACACAAATCACGTGAATTCATGATATATGCACCACGTTCATCTTCGTCAATCGGCATTTCCAAGCCACTTTCACGTTCACGCAATATTACATCATATTTCCAACGACACAGTTGTGCACACGCACCACGATTGGCTGGCCGCCCCGTTACAAAATTAGACAGTAAACAACGCCCCGAATACGACATACACATCGCACCATGAACAAAAATTTCTAACCCTATATCTGGACATTCGGTGCGGATATGCCGAAATTCATTATGTGAAACCTCACGTGCAAGGACGCATAACTTTGCCCCAGCGTTTTGCCAGAACTTTACGGTCTTGGCCGAACAAATATTCGCCTGGGTTGAAATATGAATTGGAATATTGGGGTGATTTTCACGAACATACATCATAATACCCGCATCAGATACAATCAACGCATCTGGCGACAGATAGTTTATAACCTCGCTAACACGTGCCATATTTTCATATTCATGATCGTGTGCAAACAGGTTAAATGCCAAATAAACCTTTTTACCAGCCGCATGTGCCAGTTCAATCCCCTGCTTTACTTCATCAACAGTAATTTTTGCACGTGCACGCATTGAAAAACCCGGCAGCCCCGCATAAATTGCATCGGCTCCATAAAGTATGGCCGTCTTAAATGCGTCCAGCGTGCCTGCTGGTGCCAAAAGTTCTGGTAATTTTTTTGTCATAACCTGTATTTTTGCCCCAAACAAAACCAAAGGCAAGGATTTTTTATCAAAATCATAGCAAACCTTTTTTTATTTGTTGGCACAAACATAACACATATTTTGCGTTTATCAAGAACACAAGATTTTTCGTTATAATAAAAACGGGCGTTTGCCCGTTTTTTTACAATTCTCTTAAACGTTTTATGGCGTTTGTAATTACCGATTCAGCCTCTTTCTTTTTTGCAAGTTCCGTATCTAATTTAACTTTCTTTTCTTGCATTTGTTTTGCAGCACGTTCTAATTTTTTTGCTTTTTCTTGTCTTTTTGTATATTCTGTGCGTATAAATTCCAACAAACTACTGAACCTATCATGACGCACCCTTTGCAATTCATCTTCTGTTGTAAAACCTTGTCTATATTCACAATTTATGTCTGCTCCAATCTGGTTGCCTTTTTTATCCAAGACCTTTAATATACGTTCTTTATCAATCTGAAAATGCACATCAATAGAATCCAATTGATAACATTCCCATCCAGGTGTATCTGCATTATGCAGCGTTTTTGTTGTTTTGATTTTTTTAGCAATTTCATTAAAAAATTTCTCTTCCTGACGAAATTGTTTATTAAATATTGAAACCATAGCAAATTCCTTTGTTTTTACAGGTATATTGTATCATAAAAAACAGAAAAAGTCAAAAAAGCACCAGCAAATATACCTGCTATAAATAATTTATGATTTTTTACTTGCGTTTAATTTGCAGATATGTATAATTGTTTCGCAACGCCGGTTTAGCTCAGCTGGTAGAGCGGCTGATTTGTAATCAGTAGGTCGTTGGTTCAAGTCCGACAACCGGCACCAGTTTTAAGAACGCACCATTTGGTGCGTTTTTTTGTTTCTCCCCCACCCCAGCCAAAAACTGTGATGCAAAGTGTGATGCGTTGTGGTATAATTTATAGTTTCGTTAAAACTTCTATATTTGTTTGAGTTTGTGATATATATTTCATTATCTGACTATTTATGGCATGCTCAAAACTAACAGCTAAATGATCATTTGGCCCACCCGTAACTTTGTCTGGCATAGGTAATGCTACGATTTTTGTTCGCACATCATTTTCAGAAATATCCACACAAAAATTATGGCTTTCCAAATAGATGAATAATTTAAAATCGTGCTTCGCTCTATCAATCCTGCCAGGATACTTTTTTGAAAATTCACTAAGAAACTCATACCAATCATTGAGCGAAATTTCTCGGCGATTAAACTCTGATTCTTTTGCTCGATATTCTGCACCTAACACAACTCTATAGTGTAAATACGGATGCTTTTTTACGATTATTGCTTTGTGCTTTCTGGATTTATAAACATTTCTATTACTCGGTTTTGCCCCGCACGACAAAGCGTATTTTTTTAACACGCCCACCAAATCGTTAAAAACCACTGCCTCTTCCGATGCCTTTTTATTCATTTTCTTGCATTTTTCTTGCGTGCTCAACTATAAAATTGTCTTTTTTTCTGTCCTTATCCCAATAATAAGCAGCGATTAAGTTAGCGCAACTTGGGATTTCTGTTAAAATATCTTTATATATTTTCTGACAACTCTCCATAGTCTTTCTTTCAAATTCATATCTTCTTTTGACTTCTTCAACTTTCTTTTCTTCTTCTCGACTCAAATTGGATATAGCCGATAAAACAACAAACGCTAAAGAAATACCGGCAGCAACCCAACCATAATAATAGCCCATTATTGCAACAAAACCTATTTCAAAAAATAAAAAATATCTATGCATAGTAATCCCTTATCATACAAAAAAAGCTATCACCCCTTTTATACAACAACTATATTTCAATTTATTAATTTTTTCAATAATATTAACTGGTCACACTTGAACTATATAAACGTGTACAATGTGTAAATAACTTGTTAAAATGCTATGCGATGCGATATGTGATGCAGGCGGACCAAATCAACTGTCTGAAAGCAAGTACAAACAATTAGGTTACGGTCATAAATCAGTTTAATTTAAACAAACCAAAAACTGTTATGTTTGATTTGTTGTCTTCAACATTTTCTGCAAGCAAATGCAAACCATATAACAAACCAGTATTTTTTCTGCATATAATAGCGTAATTGTCAGGATACAAACCTTTATACAACATTTCAGCTGCTACGGCAGTATCTGCACATTCCACGGCAATAACATTTGGTAAAATCTGTCTGCATGTGTTTTCTGTTTGTTTTAATGCCTGAACATGAGAAGAAATAAACTTGATTTTCACATTTGGATTTTTAATAAAAATACAATGATGAATAGGTAATGATATCCGAGAACACAATTCAATCCTGGAGTCCAGCGCTATTTTTGTTTCATGAACTTCACCAGCGATAGAATTTTCTGTAGCCATTACACCATAATCAATGCAAGATTCTAGCAATGCAGCAACTACATTGCTTGATTTTACAAACGGAATAAGCATTGCATTATGCAAATAAAGCTTTTTTGCAAAATGTCTTGCCGCCTCTTCAGAATTACTGCCAATAGCCCCTTGGTAACCGATCTTGATAATATGTGTCATTTCTTTTTTCATACAGGTATATTTTAGCATAATTCACTGTACGGAACAACCCCCTGTATTATTCTATATATTTTTGCTATAACACTATTACAGTATGTAATGCAGGCTATAAATAAACCGCCCGATGGGCGGTGGGGTTAATAAGACTTGGCCACAAATACATAACTTGGGTCATTGTCATCCAGACAACGACGGGTTATCTTGTGTTTATCCATCAAGGAATCAAATTCTGGACATTTCGTCATATCGTATTTAATACGGAAAAATCCGATTTGCAACCACACAATAACACCAATCGAAATGAAAATATTATATGGGTTAAAATACGAAAATTTAAAAACGCAACGGGATATCGAAAACCATTATAATATGTACCGTTCAACAATTATGACAGCATTAAAAAAATTAGAATCAGACGGATTGTTCAAAATTGACATAAAATCGCACAAAAATCGCCCCATAACACTTACTCAAGCAGGCAATGAAACCATCGAGTCTGCTTTTGTGCAATTGGCTGCGTATTATAAAAATATGGTAAAGAATGAAATGGCTGCTTCTGATGAAGATAATATTACACACGCGTAAAGAGTTGATATAATAAACTGCCTTTTCAGTATGATTGCGTATCCGGTGTCCTGGTGGTGGTATGGGGCTATAGCGGGTGTGGCGATGAGCATATGGGGGGCTGGTATTATGTTCTGGGGTGTCTGGTTATACCGCTGCATTGGAAAGAAAAAAGTTGGAGCGGACTTTATGACATTGGTGTCGGGAAGATGATTGGGATGACAGATAAAAAGACATGTACAATGTGAAAATAACTATGTGATGCAAAGTGTGATGCAATGTGGTATAATTTGTGGGAAATAAGGGATAATTTATGAAAAATTTATTAATTATTGGTGTGCCACGTGCTGGGAAATCTTCGCTGGCTAATATGATATGTGATAAGTTTGGATACGGATTAATATCAATTGATGCGATTGTTGCCACCTTCTATAAAACTTTTCCTGATTTAGGCATGCACGAAGAACCCGAAAAGAGCGAGCCTATTTTATCAAAATTTATTTTTGAATACATGCGTCAATTACACCAAGAAAACCCAACCAGAAAATATGTTGTTGAAGGCTGTCATCTATCCCCAGAAACGACTGCAAAAAATATTTGTTGTGAAACTTGTGATGTCGTATGCTTAGGGTATCCAGATTTAACACCCGAAGAATTTTTAATACGTGCACGTAAAACGGATTGGGCATCCGCAAAAGACAATAATGAAATTTTACAAATGGGTGAATATTTTATTAAACAATCCAAACAATATAAAAAAACATGCGACCAGCATGGTATAAAATTTATTGATACGTCTGATGATATTGAAAGAACATTGACAGAATATATAAAACAGACATATGGGGAATAAATATGCAGATAAAGTTAGAACATCTTGATACAGAAAGTGCATGGCAACGCATTATTCGTGCTCACGAAATATACCATACAAACCTTAAAAACTATAAATATAGTTACGAAATGTTTATTCCAGACGATGACAGAATGCGCGAAATGTTTGAGCAGCCAAAACTGACCGAACAACAAATTCAGCATTATCACGATATTTTTGTAAATGAAATATACAAACTGTCTGATTTAACACATCAAGACAATAATATAAAAACAGCAATTCTACATGTGCAAAACAGAATTAAAACACATATCGAACCACTGTTACCAGCATGGGGTGCAAAATTACCAGAAACACTGACAATCACATGCACATATGGATACGGTGGCGGATACAAAGATGGCGATTATAGTGTAATAAACTTTCGTATGAGCAGAGATAAAAGAAATGACTATGGAATATATTTGCTGTTTATGCACGAACTGGTACACATACTAATAGAAAACCCTATAATACGACGGCACAATGTTCCACAAGATTTAAAGGAAAGCATTGTAGAAATTATAGGATTTGAATTATTTGATAAAAAACGGTCTTTAAAATGTTTTTCTAATTCTTTTGCCAAACCGTATATTACACCAGAAGCAATACGAACTGATTTAGCCGGTGCAGTCAAAAAAATGATGGCGGATTATAACATAATACAACAGCAACAAAACACACCAGACAGATAAAATGCTATGCGATGCGATGTGTGATGCAGGCGAACAAATCAACTGGCCGACCACTATTGGAAATCTGGGACTTTGGACCGAACCTGGCATCCCGACAAAGGCTACCCATTTTAAAACGCACCATTTGGTGCGTTTTTTGTAATCTAATGTTTTATTGATATTGTTTGATTAGTTTTTCAAAAATTTGTGTCACTTGTGTTGTAATAGTCTTGCGATATTGCAGCATCTTTGCCGGCAAAATTGTGGGCAAGGCGTCGTTTAGCATTTGTTCAAACTGATGCCCGACAGCATTTAAACTGTCGTTATTTTTGATTGGATTGACGTATGGCTTGTTGTCTGCTTTGTTTTTTATGGCGACATACGCATCATAAACATAATAATTCTTACCTTTGTATGATTGATTCCATGAAGCAATATGGTTTTTTATATGTCCAATCGTATCATGGGAATCAAAATTGTCCCCTTTGTAAATAGCAAACTGGCCAAGTGTATTTGTTTTTGATTCAGGGACATATTCTGTATGTTGTATCATATAATTGCCACAGATATACTGGGTTTCAATACGGATACTTGCGTTATCAGCCATGGGAAACCGTTCGGTTTTTACGGTAACATTGTTTGTATCCAGTGTTGAATATAATTCATATAGATTTATCTGTTTCATGATATATATTTGTTTGGTTTGGCCTTGTATAGACTATATCTATATCAGATAACAAATAATATTTGCAACGAAAAACGCACCATTTGGTGCGTTTTTTGCTTTTCTTTGCCCTGGCAAAAACGCAATATAAATATATAGGATATTATACATTGCATTTATGTTCTGTCAATTATATGATTAAATACATATTGATAAATATCAGCCCAAGGAGCAGAACATGAAAAAAATCGCAATACTAACATCAATCTTGGCATTGGCCGCATGCGGTGGTGGTTCAGGCGGTGGCGGTTCTGCCCCAATTATGCCAGATGCACCTGTGGTGCCAGATGAAACAGAAATAATTCGCAAGTCGAATTCTGTAATTACAGGGATGGTATCTATTGATAACGAAGCACTTAGAACATCTTATGTACAAGATACACTGGGGGACGATTATTATTCCGCTGTATCGGGTGGGGCAATTAATCCAACCCGTTCCGCAACAACCCCAGGAAACGGAAACAATATATGCAAGTCAGAAAAAGACTGTAATGATTTGGCATTTAACAATATGAAAGATTGGCTGATTGAAAACATAGATTCTTTGGATGAAGATGCCGTCAAAAATTCCGCTGACTTGCAAAAAGCTCTGATTTTAGCCGGTTTCAAAGACAAACTGTCGGGCAACTGGGATGATATCAAAGCGTGGTTCTTTGCAAACAGAGAAGCAATTAAAAATCAAGCCCAAGATATTTATGACCAGTTAGGTAAACACGAAAAATTTAATTTGGAAGATGTCGTATTTACAATGTCTTCGGCATCACTGGGTGATGAAGACGGGGCAAAAGACCAACTGACATTTGATGTTGAAGACAATGGCAGAATCGATGGGGTCTATTTAAAAACATATAAATCAGACAATGGAACACTTGTCAAAGCAAATGAAGGCGATGTTCTCGTCAAAAGAAATGGGGAGAAAAACGAATTTCCAATCCATCAAGTACGCGATGGTGAAATAATTGATGGCGTTATGGCAATTGAAACATATGGCCATAAAGTAGGATTAAGATATTCCGATTTTGGTGCATTTATAGGCAATACAACCACCACCATACAAGAAAATGGCGAGAAAAAAACAGGAATGTCATACGAAGGTTTTGCTGGTGGATATACTAATAAGGAAGTAGATATCGTCAAGGTATCTGAACAAATGCAGTTTTTTGGCTATGCAATTGGAACAGTCAAACCAAAAAGTAGCCATGGCGACAATCTTGGACCGAGCGGCAAAGCCACATTAATCTTTGACGGCAGTTCAGAAACCCCAACAGAAACACTAAATATGTATTTTTCTGAAAACCCAGACATAGACAAAAAATGGTATGATGTAAAAGTTGTAAAAACTGGCAATCAGGCTGATATTACTTTCACAAATGGCAATGTTATTGCAAATGATGAATATAAGTTTGCAGGCGGAAATGAATTTTCTAAGTCTGAATTTATCAGCGGCAATTATTATGGTAAAATTGATGACGATAACAACGGGCAATACGGAAAAATAGATATCAAATATTATGGTAACACCGACAAAAACAAACCGGTTGAGGCAACAGGCATTATGCAATATGTAGAAAATGCTGGCGAAGGCGACATTCGTGCAAACATTGCATTTGGCGTTGTTAAACAATAATAAAAACAGGAGCAGAACATGAAAAAAATCGCAATACTTACATCAATCTTGGCATTGGCCGCATGTGGCGGCGGTTCAGGCGGTGGCGGTTCTGCCCCAATTATGCCAGATGCACCTGTGGTGCCAGATACACCAAGTACACCAGATGCACCTGTAACACCAGACGAACCATCTTTGGCATGGGAAACTGTTGATAAAGACTTTGGTCTGGGGATGGTTGATATTAATGCAACACGTTCTGCCAATGTAGACAAGGCAATTAAAATTGCACAATTAATTGAAGATGAAAACACCGGATTTGAACACGATGCATCAATTGCCAGAAACGCATCTGCAAGAAAAATGAAATCTGCCGATTTAAATATAACACAAGAAGACATTGATAAAGCATACGCAACAATGCATGACATTTTTGTAAATCATAATTACAAAGATTATACAAATCATGATGTTCTGGTATCCCTGGCGTTGATTTATATGGACAAGGCAAAAATCTTGGAATTGTTGGGTAATGGCGGCAATGGCCTGGATGAAAAAATAGCCGAACTGATAGGCGGATTGAAAGATAACGACGATTTCTTTAAAGATGCCCAAGATATATATCAGGGATTTGGCAAAGAATTTGACCTTACATTAAAAAATGCACACTTTTATGATAACAGCAACGATGCTGACTACTATACCTTTGTATTTGACGACGATGATAAATTGGTCGCATTACAAGCAAAGGATGGCGATACATATGACAAAGATAAAGAAGGTTCATTTATAAAAAGGTTCAATGGATACGAATATACATTTGACTTTGATGGTGGACTCGTAGATATATTTTATAAAGAAGAACCATCAGTCGAAGACTTAAAAGACGACATAATGGCCGAAATAAGGGAAACACACAATTGGTCTGAAGAATCCTTTGCCAAGATGCAAGAAATTTTGGATAAAGCGACAGTTTATTCCATGAAAGATACTGACAAAGAACAAATATTAAACCACATTGTTGGCAGACGTGCAGATTATACGGATATTGTTCGTATTGAAACCGGCAGCAAAGAATTAGGCCTAAGATATTCTGACTTTGGAATGATTTATAACATTGCAAAGATTTATGAACAAGACGATTATCTGGCCGGCACAGATCTAAAAACCTTTGAATATACCGAACATAATGGCCTTATTGGTGGGTACGAAGACAAGAAAGCCGTCCCAACACAAAACACCACATATACGGGTGCTGCGTATGCTGGATTGACCCGTAAAACGGCCGACAAGGATATGGGGAATGTACTGGACCTGGAACAACTGCAACCACGAAATGCTTATTACAGGGGAACTGCGAAATTAACCATTGACGACAACATGGAACAAAAATTGGTTGCAGATTTTTCAGATGCCGGTTGGTATGAAGTCACTGTTGCAGATCTGAAATCTGATTCAAAATTTACCTTTGACGCAAAAGGTAACGAAATACACGCAGATTGGCAACCACGCCCAGACACCCATGATGGTAAAATGGAAAATCAGAATATCAAATTCTATGGCCCAACACCAGATAACGCAACAGAAGCGGTCGGTCTGATTCAATACATTGAAGACAAGGTTAGCGATGGTGACTGGACATTCAAAGCCGACATAACATTTGGTGGCAAACGTGATTAATTGAAAAAATTATTCATCCAGATTGCGTTAATATTTCTGCCCATGTTTTCATGGGCAGAAATATTATAAGTACGACTTTACTGACTGCACAACTATGGAAAATTGTTTTCTGTTTTCTTCGTATGATTTCTTGATTTGTTTTTCTATATAAATTTGACGGGCCTGTCCATATATCGGCAACAGATTTAGTGCAGTATTCTTGATATTATGACGCAACAGACGTGACCATGCCATATCAACTAATTCTGAACAAATTTGTTTTAATGGCTTGTTCTGATTGTTTGCATCTTTGTATGGTGTCATAATGTCCCAATCATACCAGTTATGCCATTTAACCATACCGTCTTCACGCAATGACAATTCCATATTTGTATTTTCTGGTTGCAGACCAGCACACTGTAATTGCGGATGAAAAATCTGGTACCCAATGCCATTTTGTTTCGCACGACCGATACGCATCGTGGGGCCTTCTTCGTGAATTACAATTCGCACATCGTTGGCATAGCAGACCTGAAAATAAGGATTCCATAATGCACGATTTTCTAACTTTAATTTTATACCATGTGCAGCAAAATAATCGGGTATTAATACACGTTCATTTACCATCTTGTAATCCAACGCACATGACATAATGCGAATTTTTGTGTTATCAAATTTCTTGTCAGACGCAACCGCACAAATAACATCCCGAACAGAATTAATACTGTTTGCACTGCGATATCTGTCAACAGACATGTCTAACTTTAATATTCTGTTTTGCTGTTTCAGTTTTGATTGAATGTATTTTATATCGTCCAGTATTTCTGTGCTGTGCGGACCATTTATCCAACGTGCATTTGTCTGAATAACATACGCATCAGATTTTGATAAATCTAACTTATCAAATATTTTTCGCATATAATGTGAATTCGTATCATATACCAGCGACCATTCGCCACCTGTCATAAACACACCACTAGATTCTGTATTATTCGCATAGAATGCCACATCATCAACAGGTATTGCCTTGGACGGATTGTTTGGCCCAGAACATTCAAAACAGCGGGCACAATTTTCGTTACATCTGTTAGTCAAACGAAAACGCAAACTGATTGGTGCATCTTGCCACTGATTGTAAAATCGCTGTTTTTGGAACGGATGTATAAACACTTGGCGAAAACGCTGAATTAAATCAGACTTGTCCGCACCGTTATCTTGCTGAATAAAAATTAAATCGCTTGTTTCTGCCATAACAAGTTTATTATTAACACAAATTTATATATTGTCAATATTTTATTATAAATATTCTGTGCTATATATTGTTGCACGTGGCAAATTGTGGTATAATTTGTGGGAAATAAAGGTTAGATATGAAAAAAGATGCGTTTGACAAAGGTGCCCAACAGATAAAATCACGCACGTTTTATCATGGTTCTGCGACAAAAATAGATGGTGAATTTCTGGAACCCAAAGAACAATTTAACAGCGTTCAAAACAAACGTGTTGTCGGTGCATTTGTTACATCAGATATAAACGATGCAAAATTTTTTGCACTGGTAAAATGCTTATCGGGTCGTGGACAATGTAATTTACATGGGAAAAAAATATTCTTTGAACGAATATCCGACAATATAAAGCCGGAATTCAACCTGTATACAGTATACGAAACACCAGGCGAAAAATTTATACATGACAAAGGTACAGAATATTATTCGCCCACACCAATCAAAATATCCAAGCGGCAAACATGTAATACGGTTGAAGAAATAGAAAAGTTTGGATATGAAATATACGTATTGAACGAACCATTAAAAAACAAAACTAATAAACATGTCAGCAACAATTCACATGTTCAATCTGAAATGCGCCAGGCAATTATAAACGGTGCATTTCATCGTGTAGATATTGCAGATTTAATTAGGCGGCAAAAATCAAAAAGTATATTTCAGAAATGGTTCAGTTGGCAAAAAGATTAAAGAACATGTAAAAAATACAAAGGACAATAATTATGAATCCAATAATCGGTGAAATACTTGGTTATGCTTGCGGTGCATGTACAACAATCGCTTTCTTGCCCCAGGCAATAAAATCCATCATCAGCAAAAATGTATCAGGACTATCGCTGTCTATGTATGTAATATATTGCATCGGTTTGATTTTCTGGGTGTTGTATGGTGTTTATTTGGAATCGTTTCAAATCATATTATTCAACAGCATAACACTGATATTTAACAGTATTATATTGTACATGATACTAATAAACAAAAAATAAACGAGAACAATATGAAACTGACATGGCGACAGAAAGATTTTGAATCTGATATTGATTTTATATATTTTCATCAGCAAGATGACACCCCAATATGGTGGAAGTCACAATTATATCGGGCACATCCGTCACTGGATTTTGACTATGCACAATCACTGACCCAAGACGAAAGATTTAAATACCTGTACGACAAACTAAAACAAATCAGAATTGAAAAACAATCTGATATTGAAAAATCAATTCAAATGTTTCAAGACGCATGGGAACCAGTTGCAAAAAATCTGAACGACGCATATTCGTCTGCGTTTGATATGGATTGTTCGGGAATATTAAACGATATGGTGGGGCTGGTGGGATTGAACCCAATTTGCCCACGTGATTTGTCCGACAACAGTTTTTCCGTCTATTATTACTTTGACCCGAATTATGCGGTGTCAATGGCATTACATGAAATAACGCACTTTGTGTGGTTTTATGCGTGGCAACAACATTTCAAGGACGATGATGAAGAATATAATTTTCCGCACTTGAAATGGTTGCTGTCTGAATTGGTGGTTGAAACAATTATCAGAAATTCTGATATTGCAAAACTTACCCCACCACCAGAATATATCGCATATAAATATTTTTACAGTATGGATATAGATGGAAAACTGATTTTTGACACACTGCACGATATGTACACAAACCGCAAATCGTTCCCCGACTTTATGGAAACGGCATACGATTGGATATGTAAAAACGAACCAGAACTGCGTGCCAAGATAGCCCAGGCAGAAAAATAAAAGAACAAATATGGCAGATGGACAGATAAAATATTAAACTAAATTTCGGCTTTGAACCCACGATAAATAATGATTTTTATTGTCCAGTTTATAAGCATACTTTTTTAATGGCTTGAAATTATCAATTATCTTTATAACTTCTTTCAACACGTTATCTTTGCTTTTCCCTGAAACATCAACCATTACTTCATTTGGCAACAACTTGCGACTTTTTATCACTGAATTTGCCCGTTCTACATATTCAGGACGGTACAATCCACCCTCATTATTTTTTCTGTGATCCATTTGTTTTTTTATCTGTTTTGGGTCGCTGGATACAAGTCTGATTATTATAAATTTATACCCATGAAAAATCTTTGGCAATTCCCTGACCCTTAAATCATCAAAATCCAAGGCAACAATGTTCCGCAGTCCCTTGTCATAAAAGAATTTTATTTGCGCCAAAGAGTTTTCCCAACACAACTTTTCTTCATATAGACCAACGTCTTTTACTTTTTTAGGGATAATAAACTCTGGAACCATATTTTGTTCAATATACACCCCCTTGTAGTGCTGATACAATTCCTTTGCCAAAGTTGTTTTGCCGACAGCACTTGGACCAATAACAAATATAAAATCCATAGTTTTCACACCCTTGTTTGCTAAGATTATATCACAAAGAGTGCAAAAGTGGTAAAAATTTTACAACCCAACAAAACAACCGCCCAATCGGGCGGTTATTATTTTGAATAAGATTGCAGTGCAATGTTTTGATAATTGCTTTCGTATAATTTGCGTGCGGCATCGGATTTTAAGACCTCTAAGGCACGTGGTTTCAGTTTTAATTGTTCCGCACATTTCACACCACGCAACCGGGCAGCACGCATCAATTTGCCCATAATTTTCAATTCCAATTTATAGTATTCTGCATTATCAGGCATATCCGGAATATCAGTCAGCAACAACAAAATTAAATCACCAATGTTGCGAATATTTTTTACCGGGCGCAGATCAATAATATGAAACCGCCCAGCCCCCGCATCAAACAGCATATTGCCTTCGGATGGATCAATTGTGAAATTGGTCGTGGCCAGGTGGTTCAAATCATCAACCAGTTTATTGTACGCACTTTGTGGTGCAGATGCAATTATACGCATCTTTTCAATCGCCACAGATACCGCATCGGCCCGTTGTTGGGCGGTCAATGGTTCTTCAACCAAATCATTTGTTGGGATACCATCAACCTTTTTACAGACAGACAACACCACAGTTCCGGACATTGGGTCTGTTAGATTATACAATGGCTGTCCAAAATTGCGGCGACCATGTACATTGTCGGCACGCATGTAACGATATGCACCGGATGACAACCTGTCCCGAAACGCTTTATCAATCTTGACCGTATGCGGCACACGCACAACATAAGAACCTGCATCGTATGTGGTGGCCTCGGTCCCCGAACCAATCGGTTTTTGTGAAATTGCAGACAAGATTTCCGAAATATTCAATCGCATTATTCCGCCACCTTTGAAAACATTTTCATATCACGTGGCTGGCCACGCAGGACAAAGTATTTGCGCAAGACACCCTCACACTCATAACCGCAGCCCAAAGCCACCGCCGCAGAACGAATATTTTGTTTATCCAGGGTTAATTGTATGCGCTGTAATCCCATGTCGTTAAAACCCATTTCGGTCAGTTTATTTAATGCATGCGTCATAATGCCACGACCATTAAAACCATGTGCCAGCCAATAACTCATTTCGCCCATATTGTCGTCTGTATCCACAAAGCCAATCTTGCCCACAATATCATCCGCCACCATGATAAAGTAAGCGCATTTATCATCGCCGTATGATTTTTCAATATTTGCCAGCGTTTTATCGGTTGTGGTATAGCCATC
>JAZNVR010000016.1:0-30276 GCA_045592905.1 Candidatus Enterousia sp. | reverse complement strand
GTTTTCAACCACCACCTTAAAGTATGAAAATGTGTTACCCCACCAATTTGTGGGGGATTTATATGAGAAAGATAATTTGTCTGTGTCTGATGATATTATGTGTTTCTGCACATGCACGCACGCTGCATGTTGGGGATAATATAATAAAACTGTCACCGGTAAAAACAACCGACCCCGCCCTGCACGTGCGGGTTGATAATGAAGTATGGTATGGGATGATGTGCACGAATTTCAAGCAAGATTCATTACACATAAAATATAATGGAACAGTATACGATGTTACCCCACCCTTTGCCGATACAACAAATTATACATATGATGAAAATGGCCGATTGATTGGTGCAAATGAAAATGTGTTTTTACAAAATCAACCTAAAAAGTATATGCCAATTGATACAGGGATACCTGGCAATAATGATAATTTATCATTTGAGTTACGATACAAATGGATTGTGTTACCTGCAAGAAATATCTATATTGGACTATTCGGCAATTATCCTGCCGCTGGGATGCAAGCAGAAGAATACAATGTGACAAGGTTTCTATTTTACAATAACGAATTTTATGTGAATATTAACACCAGAGCAGCAAACTCTAATTCTTGCCAACACACTAATACAACCAATGAAATTTATACCGCACAATTTAGTAAAACAAAGCGAAACATAAATATGGAACAATTAACATGCGGTTATAGCAATATAACAGGGCTTGAAAATACAACTAATATATTTCTATTTGTACACAACAACAAGAATCTTATTGATTTTTCTAATAAGAACGCAATCTTTGCGATTTACCATTTCAAAATATGGGATAACGATGTGTTGGTTCGGCATTTTGTGCCGGTGCCGTGTGGGTTACAGATTGGTGATTTTATTGTGCCAAGTAATGGCATGTGGGATATTGTTGAACAAAAGTTTTATGGCAACATGGGGACTGGTGATTTTATTTATGGTGTGGATGAATAGGTTCTACACCTGCTTCGTTAAAAGTTCGCAGTACTGAAAAAAACATTCGTAATACCCACACAGGCGGTATTCCCCTCACTGCGGGCGGGTGCGAAGGGGAACTATACAGTGTTAGCGTAGCGAGCCAAAAAATACAACATGTTTGAGCATTGTAAATTTTATAGACCCTATCCCTGCCTACGCAGGGATGACAAAAAGTGCCTGCGTGGGTATGACGAAAAAATGCCCCATTCGGGGCATTGTTTATCGTGTTTTTTGATTTGTTATATCGTTATATTTTATTGTCTTGGTCGCTTCGTATTCTTTGATTGCATCATTTATTCGTTGCTGCACATATTGTTCTTTTGATTGTTTTGCTTTTTTTATACCACCATTGATGCCGAATCCCAATCCAACCAATATAGTTGCAGCAGCAGTATAACCAATCACTTGAACAAAATTACGAATATGATGTTCACACCAATGTGATATTTTTGCAGTTGGCGATGCAGCACCCGTGCATAAATCACACAAATATTTTAATTCTTTGTCCAGTTCTGGCGAATACAAACCGTTTATTATATATAATGTTCTACCTTCGTACGTATTTAAAGTGATAACAATATCTTCGCCCAGTTTTATATGACTTTCTGAAAAAACAGTAATCGGATAGTTTTTATAATTTTCTTGTAAATATTTAATATTACTTAATGCGTATTCCACGGGCAAATTATGCCATTTGTTTGAAAATCTGTGTGCTTTGTTCATGCTGAAAACCTTTTGTTTATGTTACATACAGAATAACACAGGCTGTTGTATTGTCAATATTTTTGATTGTCAAAGTAAAACACCGCCAAATGGCGGTGTTTCTATCGTTTTCTTTGACCATTTAATGTGTCTTGATGTTTTTTTGATTTCGCTTCGAATTTTTTAATTATGTCATCTGTGCCTGCCGTCAAGGTGTCTGTACACAGTTTCCACAAATAACTCAATTCTTGGTTTACCAGCGGGGATTCAAAACCATTTATAACGTATTTATCTTTGTATTGTGTTATCAAGATATCTTCGCCTACACTTATCTGATTTGTGTCAGTATGATAGACCATGTACAACTTATGATTTTTCTGTAAATCAGTAATGTACATCAACACACGTTCAACCGACATGTTACGCCAATCTTTTGGAAAAATATGTTCACATCCCATAGTCCAACCTTATAATCTATTTACTTGTTATTTCTGATTTTGCAAACGCTTTATATATGCCCGTAAGCGTGGACTGTATATATTGTTGCGTGGTTGCAAAATATAATCAATATCCAAGCCAGCACGCAAGAAATCAATCGGATCGCATGTGTTTGTACGACGAACTTCAATATCGTCTGGCATATTAGCCCGTTTAGCAACAGTTTGCATATTGTTCGCAGGTGGTAAAAAATACGCAACACGAAAACTATACATATTGGACAAACCATTAATCTTAAACCAATCAATTAATTGTTTTGCATATTTTGGCTGAATTACATCATATACTAAATTTTTCCCCATATTATTTTTAATTTCAAATTCAGGCACACCGTACATCCATTTCGGTTTTTCCGGGGTCCAGAACGCTTCATTTACCCACAGACGTGTTGCAAGTTCCAGATTATTAAATTCTGGTTCCGAAACGAAATAATATGGATTGCCATTTGATTCCCCATCACGCATTGGACGTGTCGCTGCAGACTTTAAGCAATAAAATAATCCGTTTGGCAGTGTGTTTTTTACAAAATATGTTTTACCACTGCCAGATAGACCTGTACATAACAATAAAGTTTTCTTTTTCATATAATAACTCCTGTACAATAAACCCCGCAAAAATGCGGGGCAATTCTTAATCTTCCAAAAAGCTGCGAAGTTTGCGTGCACGTGTTGGGTGCTTTAACTTGTTCAACGCCTTTTGTTCAATCTGACGGATACGTTCACGTGTAACGCCAATGTATTCGCCAACCTCTTCCAGTGTGCTGGTTTTATTTGTACTCATTCCAAAGCGTTGACGCAGAACAGTTTCTTCTTTTGGATCCAATTCAGATAAAATTTGAGTTACAATCTTACGTAAATTCTTTTGTGCGGCAGACGTAAATGGATTTTTTGCTGTTTCGTCTGCAATAATTTCAATACGTGAACTGTCATCTTCGGTGCCAACAGGTGCTTCTAATGAAATTGGTTTCAGATTCACCTTCATCGCCTTGTGAATTTTGTCCACTGGCAGATAAATTATCTTAGACAATTCTTCGGCAGTTGGTTGACGACCGTATTTGTGCATAAACTGACGTGATGCACGTTGAATTTTGTGGATATTATCAATCATATGTACCGGTATACGAATTGTTCGTGCCTGGTCTGCAATACTGCGTGAAATACCCTGTTGAATCCAATTTGTCGCATACGTAGAGAATTTATTACCCAAACGATAATCAAATTTATCAACTGCTTTCATTAAACCGATATTACCATCCTGAACCAGGTCTGAAAAATCCAACCCCAGACCACGATTACTGGATTTTTTTGCAAATTTAATAACCAAACGTAAATTTGCTTCTATCATTTCACGTTTTGCACGTGCGGCTTCGGTTTGTCCACGACGAACCAATTCAACAACTTTTTTATATTCTGATGTTGGTTGACCAGTTTCAATAGCAATTGCAATAATATCTTCTTGGATTTTTAGAATATCTGCACCATGTTTTTTTGCAAAGTTTGCCCATGCAGTACTTTTATGCTTGGATAATTTTTTTACCCAATTGCGATTTAATTCATTTCCTGTATATTCTGCCAAGAAATCTTCACGTTTAATCTTGTTTGCCATTGCTAAACGTAACAGTTTGCCTTCTAGTCCCATTAACAATTGGTCACGTTTAGTCAATTGTTCCAAAATTTCAGCAATACGATCATCGTTCAAGCGAATCTTGCTGACATTTTCAAACAATTCTAAACGCATTTTAGTATATTTCTTTTCCAATGCGTCATCAGGCGTATCAGATGTAAACAAGTTTTCTAAACGTTTCGCCTGTAATTTCTGCATACTGTTGAAAATACGTTTGATTTTTGCGAACAATTCCAAGACCATTGGCATCAATGATTCTTCCATTACAGGAATTGGCACACCAGATGTTCCACGTGGTGTATCTTCTTTCTTGATGCCGTCCTCATCTTCGTCTTCTTCATCTTCTTCATCGGATTCTGTGCCCATTTCCAAGTCATCTAAATCATCGTCATCCAATTCATCAACGTGTTCAACACCCTTGGACTTTAATGCTTCTGACAATGCGGCCAATGATTTTTGTTCAGAATCACTGGAATACATAACTTCCAGATTTATGATATAACGCAAACGAATTTCTTCATTTAATAATTGTTGATACCAATCAAGCATTGCTTGAATTGTCATTGGACTTTCGCATAATCCATAAACCATTAAACGTGATGCCGCCTCAATACGTTGTGCAATAGCAACTTCACCAGCCGCAGTCAATAATTGAACAGTACCAATTTGTTTCAAATAAGATTGAACAGAATCTTGGACACCCAAAACCAACGAACCAGTTTGACTGCGTTCCAATTGTTTGGCATAATGTTCGTATTCATCATCGTTAACATCAACTTGTTCTGCGTCTGCATTCAATAAATTACGTGTTTTATCCCGAGGCTCTTCGTCGTCCATTTCATAATAACGACCCATATCCTGGGGATAATTGTCTGTTTCCAAGATTTCAATACCTAAATCTTGTTGAAAAAAGTCCAAAACTTCATCTTGCTCTTCGGTTGGAACTTCATCCGCTTCGGTTGCAGATGTAAAATCCATGCGTGACATATAACCAATGTCCATCGCACTAGTCGCCAAGTTTTGTAAATTTTCTGGCAAAGACTCTATTAAGAGTTTTGTCGCTTCGTCCAGTTTTTTAACCATTACCAACCTTTTACAGTTTTAGATATTAATGATAAAAATTATTTTTTATTCTTTTTATTTTCTGCCTGACGTTGTGCCTTGGCAACCGCTTCGTGAATTGCAGATTCAGAAACCAACCCTAAAACAATCGGGCTTTGGATTTGAATAATTGAATAAGATTTATGCGTCTTGTTACGAACAGATGCAACCGTTGGATTTGTGCTACGCATCAAGCGTGCAATCTGACCATCTGTTAATTCTGGATAATTTTTTACAATCCATAAAATACCGCCCAAACGGTTTTGACGATGTAATTTTGGTGTATAACCAACACCCTTTTTGTTTTGTTTTTGCTGTGCCTTGACGATTTCTTCACGTAATGTTAAACGTGCAGATGAATCCGCTTCACATTTTTCAATATCTTCACGAGTTAATTGACCACTTAACACAGGGTTTAACGGCTGAATCTTATATGTTTCAGCATCTGCAATATTTTTTACTTCTAGTTCATGCAGACCGCAGAATTCAGCGATTTGTTCAAATGTTAATGCGGTGTTCTCAATTAACCACAAGGCTGTAGATTTTGGCATATATGGATAGTTCATGAAATTTCCCTTTATAATTACATGGGGCAATATACACTAATATTCCCCAAATTTCAACTTATTTTTATTTTTGTTTTGCATTTGCACGCATTGCAGCCACAACCATATCATTCAACACAATATTCGGTTCTTTGACACGACGTTTAGATGCCAAAATTGTGGCAATTTTATGCATTTGTGTGTCTGAAACATCCCAGACATCATCGTCATTTTTAGATTTGGATTTTGTAACTGTCGGAATAAAAGACATACCCTGTGTTGCGTTATTGTATTGTGCCAACAGTTTATATTCTGAATTACGGTATAATGCTTTCTTTTGATTTTTCAACCAAAACAGAAAATCTGCTTCCTTGTCGCTGGTTAAATATAATTTTTCCTGGCCGAATTGTGAAACATAACGCAATGCAGATCCATATTGCTTTAATAGAAATTTTGCATTTTTAATTTTATATTTTTTTCCAACTGTACAGACACTCATTATCTTGTTTTGCTTTTGTAATTCTTTTATACGCAAATCAAGACCAATACCTGTACCAGAACAAATTTCCAGATTAGAATGAACAGCAAAAGCAATAATATAATCTTGTAAATCTTGTAAACTTGAAACAGGTTTTTGATAAAATCCATCAAAGGCACGCATCATGAACAACATTTCCTCGCCATATTGTGGGAACATTCTGTACAAATATTCTAATTTTTTATCGGCATATTTTTCCATGCTAAACCCCTTGCTGTATTATCACCAAACTGTGATATATATAGCATTTTTTTGTCAACATTCAAGTTCTTTATGCTTTTTTAATGATTTTATATCCGTCTTTACTGTCCAACACAGTCCAGCCAGCATCATCAATCTGTTTACGCAACGCATCTGCAGTTGTCCAATCTTTGTTCGCTTTGGCTGCTGCACGTTGGTCTGCCAACGCAATAATATTCGCAGGTGCAGATTCATGTTCTAAATCAACCTGTTTTTGTGCCCTGTCCATAAATTGCAAGCCCAGCAATCTGTCAACAAATTCAAATAATGCTAATTTTGTTGCAGGATTTACAGATGTATCTTTTAATAATTCTTGAACCACAACCAATGATTCTGCGGTTTTCATATTATCAGACGCTGGTGCCAATATCTTATCGTGCCATTCGTTATAAACAGCAGAATTTAATTCACCCATATTATCACTGTTCATTAAATCTGCAATTTTACGAACAATATTTTTATAGCCTGTTGATGCAGATTCCAGGGCATCAAATGAAAACGCCAGTTGTGTTTGATAATGTCCCAAGGTTATTAAATATCTGTATACCATTGGATCATACCCGCGTTTACGAACCGCGTCCAGCCCCAGGAATTCACCGGCAGACTTGCTCATTTTACTGCCAGACTTGTCAATCAAGAAACTGAAGTGAACCCAATATGACACCCATGGTGCACCTGTGATTGGTTCGCTTTGTGCGATTTCATTAGCATGATGAACACGCGACAAATCTTCACCCCCTGTATGAATATCAAAATGATTGCCTAATAATTTCATACTCATTGCACTGCATTCTGCATGCCAGCCCGGGAAACCAACACCCCATGGGCTGTCCCATTCCATCTGACGCTGGGCATTTTTGGGTGAAAACTTCCATAGTGCAAAATCTGTTGGATTGCGTTTCGCATCATTAAAGTCAACACGTGCCCCAGCACGATTGCCAGACAACGACCCACCAGTTAACGCACCATAACTAGGGAACTTGGATGTGTCATAATAAATACCATCGTCAGGTATTTCATATGTATAACCTAATTTCTCCAGTTTTTGCACCAATTCAATTTGTTCTGGAATATAATCAGTCGCATGCGGCATATCAGACGGTGGCAATAAATTCAAATCATTAAAATCACGCAGAAATTCATCCAAATAGAACTTTGCAATATCCCATACAGATTTGTTTTCGCGTGCAGCCCCCTTTTCCATTTTATCTTCGCCAGAATCATCTTCGTCATTTGTCAAATGCCCCACATCTGTGATATTCATAATATGGCGAACATTATATCCATTTTCTGTAAACATACGCTTCATAATATCGTTATGAATCATCGTACGCAGATTTCCAATATGTGCATAATGATAAACAGTTGGGCCACAAGAATAAAAACCAACATGTCCCGGTGTTAATGGTTTGAATTCTTCCAATTTACGTGTCAATGTATTATATAATCTGATTGTCATAATGCGTTCCTTTGATATTTTTGTCTTTTGAAAGTTTAATAATTGTATAAATAAATTGCAAACAAAATCAGTTTGCAAAAAAATGCAATTTAACAACAACAGTAAAAATTGATAAAACGAATTGTCATCACGCCTATAATTATACTATTTTTTGTCTACAAAAGTCAACTTTAATTGCTTTTTTGGATTTTCTTGCTTGCAATTAAAATTATGTTTCTATATAATAACCCACGCATGGAGCGTTGGCAGAGTGGTAATGCAGCAGATTGCTAATCTGTGACCGAAATTTTTGGTCCATAGGTTCGAGTCCTATACGCTCCGCCAGAAATTTACCCGCCAAACTGGCGGGTTAATTTATGTTGCGGACGGTGGACGAGAACCGTAAAAGGTTCGATACGAAGTAGATTTGGGAAGTAAAACGCACCCAAATCGTCACGAGTGGATAAGGGTATCCCCGCCCCGCAGGGGGATGGGGAGTACAGTCCTATACGCTCCGCCAGAAATTTACCCACCAAAAGGTGGGTATTTTTATCAAATAAGTTCAATAATTTACGCCTTGATTTTAGAGCAAATATTTCATACAATTCCACCTGAGTTCAAGAGACTAGTTCTATGAATATCAAAGGTCTTTATAGGATTTATATCAAGGCATTGTTATCATCCTTGACATTTGTGTCAGAGAGTTATTGATTATAAAACACATAAGAAACAAAAAGTCACTAAGTTAGTAGCCTATATGATTTTTGAGTTTCCTTACTAATACTTCTTGAATAATTTTAATAAAAAACAGGTAATACAAATGAACGCAACAAATATATGCAACGAAACAGGCAATACAGCCAAAATAATTATACAAAATTCTATTAAATACTTACCAAAAGTATCAGTAATTGTTCCTGTTTATAATTCTGCAAAATATTTACATGAATCTATGAATAGTATAATCAATCAAACCCTACGTGAAATAGAAATAATTTGCATTGATGATGGTTCTAGTGACGATTCTTTAGAAATATTAAAAACTTTTGCAAAAAAAGATCCTAGAATAACTGTATTAAGCCAAAAAAATCTATATGCAGGCGTTGCACGCAATTTTGGTATATCCGTTGCGCGTGGCAAATATTTATCATTCTTAGACAGTGACGATTTTTTTGAGCCCAATATGCTAGAAGAAATGTTTAATTGTGCTAATAAATTAAAATTAGATATCTGTGTTTGTAATGCAGATATATATTCTGAAACAGAAAAAAAATTTATACACAATGACAGAATGCTATACAATGACTTAATATCTAAACACAACACAATATTTAATGGAGAGGAATTACAAGAAAATATTTTTTGGTTTACAAATCCTGCTGTATGGAACAAATTATATAAACACGATTTTATAAAAAAATATCACCTGCAGTTTCAAAATTTACTAACATGTAATGATATTGGTATGAGCTGGACCGCAATAGCATTGGCTGATAAAATTTCAACTGTCAATAAAGTATTTGTTCATTATCGTCTGGGGTCTAGTACCCAAGTTTCAAGCAGTCGCGGAAAAAATGCAATAAATATAATCTACGCTTATTATTTCATAAAAAATTATCTTATAAAAAACAACAAAGAAAACATCATTCCTTTTCTGGATAGTTCAATAAAAATAAATATTCATTATGAATTAACAAACTGTAATAACTCAGATAAAAAAAACTTCTATAAACAAACAAAAAAAATAATGAAAAAAGATTTTAAGAAATTTAAGACATGCTTTAAAAAAGATTATATTAAAAAATTCACAAATCTACTTTTTCATAAAAGACGCATAAATAATAAACGTAAAATATATTTGTTAGGCATATGTGTATTTTCGTACAAAAAGTAAAACAAAATAACAAGGATTATATTATGAACAAAATAAATTCTACTCCGAAAATATCAGTAATCATTCCAGTTTATAATACAGAACTGTATTTGTCCGAATGCCTGGACAGTGTCACAAACCAAACATTGAAAGAAATTGAGATAATTTGTATAAATGATGGTTCAACAGACAACTCTCTGAAAATATTGAAAGAATACGCACAAAAAGACGAACGTATTAAGATAATTGATCAAAATAACCAGGGTTTGTCTTGCTCTAGAAATAACGCATTTAAAATAACAAATGGAGAATATGTGGTATTTTTAGATTCTGATGATTATATTGATTCAAATTCGTTACGTATTATTTATAATCAGATGACCGCCCATAATTTAGATATGCTATCTTTTAGTGGCGTAAATTTTGACTCTGATACACGTCAAATAGAAGATAATCCATATTGGAGTTTTTTATATCTACCTAAAGATTTTGATACAACGTATTTCAACATAAAGCAATGCTGGAGTTTTTTAAACCAAATGGCTGTTTCATCCTGTTTAACCGCATACAAAACATCATTTATAAAAACACATAAATTATACTTTCCGTCTGGATTATGTTTTGAAGATAATTTATTCTTTACTATGGCTATTACCAAGGCGGATAGATGTGGTATCATAAAAGACAAATTGTATTTTCGCAGAATTCACGGTGCATCTATAACACAAAATTGGAATTCTCATTTTATGGATTGGATTATAATTAATGATTTGACACTAAATTATCTACAAGGTTTAAATATTGAAAAATCAATACTAATATCAAATATAAACTCACGTTGTAAATCTGTACTAAATCGCTTTAATAATTTAGACAAGAAAGACAAACAAAAATACAAAAAATATGTTAAAATACTGTTGCATAAGTACAACTTTTATAACAACAACTTAACTAGACATACTATAAAATCATATATTCTACTATTTATACATTTAGTGTTTAAGCATATACCAATACCATATAAAAAACACTAATAAATATACAATAAATTATATATTTAAAGCCCCGTTGTACGGGGCTTTGTTTAATGTTCTTCGCCAATATGTTCGGGTTGATATATTTCAACATCACGTGTCATTGACAAGAATTTATCTGCACGACGAGATGGCAATTCAGACACAGGAATTTCTTGTAATTCTGTAATCTGTTTTGCAACAGCATTAGCCAATAATTCCATAGTGGTTTGCCAGTCTGTATGTGCACCACCGGCCGGTTCTGGAATAACTTCGTCAATCACATTCAGATCAGCCATATCTTTTGCAGTCAATTTCATTGCCGCAGCAGCAACCGCCTTGAATTTATTATCACGCCATAAAATACTGGCACATGATTCAGGGGCTATTACTGAATATATTGCGTTTTCCATCATTAAAACCCTGTCGCCTGTACCAATGGCAATTGCACCACCGGAACCGCCTTGACCTACATTAACTGCAACATATGGTGTTGCAACAGATAATCCCATCGCAATAGATGATGCAACAGCCTGGGATTGTCCACGTTCTTCACCTTCACGACCTGCGAATGCACCCGCCGTATCAAACAACGAAATTAATGGTAATTGGAATTTTTCCGCCAATTTCATCATACGTTGTGCCTTGCGATACCCATCTGGATTTGGCATACCAAAGCGATGTTTTTGACGTGTTTCAATTGTGCGTCCTTGTTCTTGCCCAATTATAACAGATGGAATTCCACGCCAAAAACCAATACCAGATCCCATGGCGGCATCTTCGGCATATAATCTGTCCCCTGCTAAATACGTCCATTCATCTACAATGCCATCAATATAATCCAAGAAATGAGGACGATTTTCATGACGTGCCAATAATACTTTGTCGTACGCATCTGTTTCGCCCATTCCACGAATTTTCTTAGAAATATCATGCTGTGGCGTTGTAACGCTGATTTGTTTTGGTTCGTGTGGTTGTTTTGTTAATACGTGTAAAATGTTTGCAATCTTATCATGCAAGTCTGCACGTGCAACAACCATATCAACCATACCATGTTCGTACAGATAATCAGCCGTTTGGAAATTTGACGGTAATTTTTCACGAATATTTTGTTCAATAACACGACGACCAGCAAATCCAATACGTGCACCCTTTTCTGCGATATGAATATCCCCCAACATCGCAAATGATGCTGTTACGCCACCAAATGTTGGGTCAGTTAACAATACAATATACGGGATACCGTTTGCATGTAATTTATTTACAGCAACTGTTGTACGTGCCATTTGCATTAACGACAGTATATTTTCTTGCATTCTGGCACCACCACTGGATGTAACCATAATAAATGGACGACGTTCAGACACAGCATGTTCAATAGCCGCAACAATTGCATCCCCCGCAGCACGCCCCATAGACCCCATCATAAAATAACCGTTTAACACACATACCGTAGATGGCACACCACCAATCATACCATCCGCTGTTGTTACAGCGTCATAAGCGCCTGTGTCAGAACGTGCTTCTTCTAATCTGTCTTTATAAGTTAATCTATCTGCAAAATTCAGTGGGTCATCAGATATATTTGGTGGGGTTAAACGTTGCCAAGAATTGTCATCAAACAACAAATCAAAACGCTGTTTAGGACTCATAATAAATGCCCGTCCACAACGTGGGCATATATATTTATTTTCCTTGTAATCCTTGTAGTATACCAAGCGTCCACATGATTCACATTTTATCCACATTAATCTGCGAACACGTTCATAACGTTCACGATTACGATTCTTAATCCCAGAACTTTTACCAAATAACATAATTATTATCCGTTCATTTTTTTGGTTAATTCACGACTTGGTTTGAATAATATAGTCGTGCTGGCAGGTAATGTCATTGGTTTGCCAGTACATGGATTGTATCCAACCTTGGTTGCACGTGCACGTGGCTGGAATGTACCGAACCCACGAATTTCTATTCTGTCGCCATTTGCAACAGATTCAATAACATAATCTGATACTGTATCAACAATTGCAGCCGCATCTGTTGAACGCATATTCTTAAATCGTACTTGTATTGATCTTACGATATCTGAACGTTTCATTTTATATTCCTTTATCTTGTTCTTATATTATTGATGTCTTGGTTCATTTTATCAAGAACAAAGTTAAATATTTTTTATGAAATGCTTCCTGTAAAAATTAATCACAACAAATGCTACAATTAATATCAGAACAAAGGAAACGAAATGTCTGATAAATGTGATAAAATGCCCCTGATTGGCGACAAAGCCCCAGAATTTTATGCCAGCACAACAAATGGTCCCATTCATTTTCCTAATGATTTCAAAGGAAAATGGGTTGTATTTTTTTCGCATCCTTCTGATTTTACGCCTGTATGTACCAGTGAATTTATAGAATTTCAGAAAAATTTAAGTGATTTGGAAAAGATAAACACAAAACTAATTGGGCTGTCTGTTGGTGCATTGTCATCGCACCTTGCATGGCTGGACGCAATTGAACATATGCCAAATGGTATAAAAATTACATTCCCATTAATAGATGACTTAAATATGAAAATTGCAAAACTGTACGGCATGATTCAAGATAACGTATCAGACACACATGCTGTACGTGCAGTATTTATAATTGATACCAAAGCAATTATTCGTGCAATACTGTTTTATCCTGCCATTTTGGGACGCAACATAGACGAAATAAAACGTATGGTTATCGCATTGCAAACGTCAGATAAATTCAATGTTGCGACACCTGCTAATTGGAATATCGGCAAAGATGTTCTGTACCCCGCCCCAAACACAGCAGATAAAATGAGAAAACATAAATCACCATGGTTTTTAACATATAAAAAATTATCACACCGAGAAATCAATGATAAAATTCAAAACAAAACTGGAACAAAAAAATAATCCAGGCAGCGACAATCCAATATTTTATTGGTTCAAAATACCAAGGGAAAATCGTGGATATCCAGTGGCACACCGTCACGTTCTGGATTCCACTGAAACAATTCCATAACAACAGTTTTTTCTGGTGTAAATTGGACACCTTCGGATTTTAACATACGATATTGTTCTGTGGCAAAACCACAGCACAATGAACCATCTTTGAATACGACACGATGCCATGGCAGGTGCCACGATGCCCGATTATTAGATGCATATCCAACAAAACGTGCACATTTTGGTCGTCCAATCATTTGTGCGATTTGTCCAAACGTTGCAACACGTCCAGATGGAATACGTGCCACAATATCATAAACCTGTTCATTGAATGTTTTTGCCATGTGTTACATGGTATATTTTTATAATAAAAAGTCAAATATTTGGTCTTGCAAAATAGTCATATGACAATTATAATCCCCCATACGGAGACGTGGCAGAGTGGTTGAATGCGCGCGACTCGAAATCGTGTATACGGTAACCCCGTATCAAGGGTTCAAATCCCTTCGTCTCCGCCAGAATTTAAATGCTCATTTTGGTGTTTCTGTGCGTTAAGAGCATAACGCAAATATTTTTTATCACATAGAAAAAATTATTACCGCCACCCTAATGTTCTGGCTATTTTTGGTGCAGAATGTTCTGCAACATATCTGGCTTCTATCTCTATTAAAACATTTTGATAGTCATTAAAGTTTTGTTCTGGTTGAACATAATGTTGTTTAGATAATCTAACAAATGGGTCGGGTATAGAACTTTTATACACAGATTGAAAACTATGTGTATTTTCATGAATTATTGTCTCTAAAGCATCACTTGCATTCAAATAATTTTCTATATTATAAGAAAATTCTCTACTCATACCTGCGCTTGGCCCGCGGTGCAGTCCCCAGATATCTGGATCCGAAATGTCAAATGATATCACAGTATCACCAACACGCGCTCTGCGTTCTCGGGTAACAATATCATGTACTTCGATTACAAATCGTTTTTTTTCATATTCTGATAATTTTCTCCAATTTTTCCCCATTTGTACCAAATCGGCATTTTCGCTTATTCTACGAATTGTTTCATTAGCAATATCTTCTGCCAACAATCCTGCTTGACGTTCATTAAAAGCACCAACTGCTTTCATAGCTTCTATAATATCATGGTCAGTACCACCATTACGCTTTACGGAATAAATGTAGTCCAATTTACGTCTAAGAACATCTTCGGGCATATCGTTATACACTTTATCAAAAATACCACGACCACGAATACTTCCACCACTATACCCCTTTAACCAGTTTGTTGGTGCGTCTGCCCACTGTTGGAATATGTTTTCTTTTGATACACCAATAAATTTTTCCCCACTAATCGTTTGATTCGCTGAAACATAAAACCCATTGTTTTGCAAGGTCTTTATAATATTATTCACATCATCTGTGTCGTTTATGACAATACGATAATAATCACGCCCTAAACTGTTACTAGCTGCAGGCCTGAAAACAGGTGTTTTATTAAATTTGCGCAATAAGTCATTTATATCAATAACTTTGACAAGCTTTCTAAATCTCATATATTGCCCATCTTGAAATAATTCCACACCATCATCTATCAGGCTGTTATTCAATGCCTGCCAATCAGACATTGATAATCTTTCTATTGGCAAACCAACGCTGTGTCCCAGCCGTTTGAAATCATCCAGGTATTTTGTAAAATTCTTGCTGGCGACATAACGCAATCGTGCAACATCACGCACAACATTATCAAATTTTGACAATATTTTTTCTGGCTGAACAAAAAACAATCCTGCCAACAATGCACCACTCGCCAAACTTCTGCCCTGTTTTAATAACGAAATTTCAGATTCAGATGCGGCCCTAATGTACTCTGAATCACCAATATTTGAAGTTATATTTGTAAAAACATCAGATAATATTTTTTGATCTTCGGGTGCCAATAATGACATTTGTCCAACAACCAATTGATAATTTTGTCTGATTGTTTCTGATAAACAATATTTGTTTTCAATAGATTTGATACCACTGATACGAACAGCATCTGATAAAATTCCTGTTATATCTTCGGAACACGATATAACACGTGCCAAGAAATCCTGATAATCGTTATAAGGTATTTTTCGTTGCCAATCTTGAACTGCTGCAAATGCTAAATCTGTTCCAACAGACACAACAACTGGTACTAATGTCGCACCATCTGTTACAACCGTCAAAGCAATCCCAGCAGCGATTTCGCCAACCAGATTTACTGTGTTTTCAGTTACCACACCATCTAATATACAACCACCACGCACACGATCATAATGTGCCCCCATTAATTGACCATTGGCTTTCATTTTCTCGCCAAATGTTGCACACTGGGCCTCATCAAGTCCCCTGCAATTTTCACCATCTGATGAACCCGTATATTTAACACACGCCAAACGTGATAATGCTGCATTCTGGGAATAATTTGCACTTTCACTTAAATCATCAAACTGGAAATTTATGCATTTATTATCAATATGACATGTCAGAATATTATCAGTTAAAACATGTACGCCTGCAACAACTTGACTGTTATACGCAGATGCTTTATCACAATAAAATGAATTTACGTTTATACCCTTGGCGGTCAATTTACTTAGTACATAATCTTTGACATAATTCTCTAATGTTGGGGATATTGGATATTGTACATCTTGGAATACTGTGTCATCAATACCATAATCTGTGGCCGCAGTACAATTATTTGTCGTAAATTTTACAGCACAAAATGTTTCTGTATTGTTCAAACTGTGCGAAACATTACGTACAGTTGATTCCATACCAAAACGTTTTAATGATTGGTTTATATTTTCACAAACAATAATATCGGCAGTTTTGTATCCAATTGCACACCCAGAATCATTTATTATTCGTTCTAAACTGCAGCCAGAATCCATGAATTGAACACCATGTATATTTCCAACAGCCCGCACAGTATCTTTATATATTGATTTATCAGTACTTTGATTAACGTCATCAAATTTGAATTCATAATACACAGGCGTTGTTTTAGACGTACACTTGATATAATCATTTAACGGATTTACTATACCTGGGCGAACATCATCAGAACATTCAATATCATCATTATATTTTACACGTGCGTATTCTTTGGATAATTCCACAGCCTGTCCCAGTTGGACATCTATGCCGTTAACCAGTGCATAAAACACATCTTCAACACAACGTTCTGTACCACCTGTTTTTCCCTTGTCCATACCACAGACTTCATAGTATGTGTACGCAACGCTATTAATTAATTCTGTTACAAATGCATCGCATTTTAATTTACCTTCGTATTGCGAAATATCCCATCCTGCAGCGATACAAACCTTGTATAAACCAGACGCAGATATCGTGGAATCACCGCTAGATTTTAATTGGTTATTATATTCTTGTAATGCAGCAACCTGGTGTTCGCTATCAATATGTTTCAAGATTGTATTTTGTGCAACATCTGCATCAATATATATATTTGCGTTGGCACCACCACATGCGAATAATAATAAAAAACCAAAGAGTATTTTCTTTATCATTTCAATATCCCTGTACATTTTTCAGAAACAGATGCAATACGCTTAATCGCAGCAATTTGTGTTGCATTAAATACTGTTGCTGTTGTACTGGCAACAGTTGCACCAACAGACATAACGTTTGATGTTGTATTAAAATCTTTTTCTTTCTTTTTACCGGCATCGCTATTTTCATCACGTATTTTTTGACTGTTTGCAATACTGCTGGTTATTGTTCCAATGCCACCTAGTCCTGCACCAACAGATGCAGCAACCATCGCACCTGTACCACGTTTTATTACAGAATCAATATCAATATATTCATATGCGTTACACGCAGTGTATATGTTTTCTGCTTCGCTAACATCTTCGCCATTTATACGGGCCTGCATAATTGCGGCACTTAAATTTTTTGTAGCAGAAATACATGTGTTAATTTGTGTTTGAATATCATCTTTGTTTATAGTCTGACTAGATATCACAGCACCTGCAATATTTGTCGCAGTATTTGCCGCCAACAAACCAGTACGCCAGTTCCCCAATGTCTTGGATTTTTTATTCAAATCATCTATACTTTCCTGGGTTATTTCTGAATCTTGTATAGCGGTATTATAAGTATTGTTAAATTCGGTTAAAAAGTTTTTCTTTTGTTCCGTTGTTGGTTCGCTACCTTGATATTGGGCAGACAATTCACGCATTTCTTGTAATAATTTTTTCCAAATCTGCATTTTATTATCTGTCTTTTGTTTTATAAATCCTGTTGCCGTTGCCCCAGCACCTGCAGCCGTTCCAACAGATGTTACAGCGGTATTTACGCCCGCCAGAACTTTTAATTCATGTAGGCTATCATCAATACCAATACATGCAGTATATGTTGCACGCAATGCATCATTCAAAGATAAATCGTTTGTATTCGCAATTGAAACATTATTAAACAACATACAAAACAACGTAAAGAAGACAACAAAACGCACTATAATACCCCCTCGTATATAAGAATATACTAACATATTACAGGAATATTATGCAAGTGTTTATATTTCAAAATTATAGTTTTTAACAGAACGGACAATGGCGTTAACAATCTTGTCCTGGTGTGCAGATGTTTTTAATAATTTTTCTTCGGATGAATTAGACAAATGCCCTATTTCCAACAATGCCCCAGGTACTGTTGAACGCAACACCGCAAACGGTGCATGACGAACATCCGGTCCTGGTTGCTGGGTTATTGACGCTTTTTTTAACGCCTTGGCACAACCAGTTGCGTATTCTTCACTCATCTCTGCGACGGCATGTTGTTGTAATGATGACAGTGCAATACGGATATTTTCTTCAAATTCTGTAAAGCCTTCTACCCCAATTTTGTCGGCAGCATTTTCAGCCTCGGCCAGTTTTTTTGCTTCTTCATCAGATGCTTTTTCGGACAACGTATAAATTGAAAAACCTTTCATATCACGTTTTGGATTTGCGTTGGCGTGCAAAGAAATAAATAAATCCGCCTTTTTCTTTTCGGCAATAGATGCACGTTCCGCCAATTTCAAGTATCTATCATCGCTGCGTGTCATGTATGTTTTAAAACCGTTCGTGTCCAATTTAGACTTTAATTTTCTTGCCACAGATAAAACAATATCTTTTTCACGTGTGCCACCCTTGCCAATACAACCAGGGTCCTTGCCACCATGTCCTGCATCAATCACGATGATATATTTACGTGCCGCTGTTATAGCAGTCGTAGTTGATGCCGTAGATGTTGTGTATTCAGAATATGTTCCGTATTCAGATGCAGACTTTGATGTCGTTTTGGTTGTTACAGGCGTTCCTTCGTTAAAATCAAGAACCAGACGATAATCATTATCACCATTTGGTTCTAATACCATAATTTGGTTTTTCGCAATTTGTGAAATCGGCTTGCGTAAATTTACAATAATTTGCAAACTGTCGCCTGACTGAACCTGGGATATAGAACTGACCAATGAACCAGATGCCAACTTTGGTGAAATTCCAGCATTTGCAGCAGTATTAGATAAATTAACCACCAATTGATTTACAGGATATGACAATGAATAAGATGGGCGTGTCGCAGTTTCAATTACAAGACGTGTTTTATTGTTTGGTTGAATTCCTGTGCGTAATGAACGCAAAGAATTACGTGCAGCAAATGCAACACGTGGCAAAACCGCAGTTGCCATAACAGAAAAACATGTAATTTTTAAGACTTCCCTTCTGCAAAGTTTCATGTTGAATATTATACCAAAAAAGCAATATGCTTTCAAGATTATTTCAGGAATAAAAATCCCCACGAATGGGGACATTTTTTTCTATTACTTACTAACACAATTTGCAAACGACTGTGCAACTAATGACTGTTCCTGACTGGTTAACTGTGCAACCGGCACAATATAACATCTAGAACTGTCACGCAGGATGAACACCTTGGTTCCACGAACATATGCACGTTGCATATCATCCATTTGTGCACTGCTTAGAAATGCGTTTTGTGTTGTTGAAGGATTACTTAAACCAGCATTTATAACCTGATATGCATCACCAGCATTATAGACTTCTGCGTATGATGTAACCTCCATCCAAATTGATTGATTTTCATATGGATTTTCTATTTTTTTGTTTGTTGTGGGAAACGCAGTACCAATTGCCAATGCCGCAACAGTCTGTAATGTAGACGGTTCGTTGCTTTCGCCATATGATACTGTATTTAATTGCAAATTATCACCACATGCCAAATTCATACGATTTGTATAACCGGCCAACACAGCATCCACAGCAGCCTGCCAATCTTCGCCCTTGTTATTCATTTCAAGATTAATAATCTTTTCTGCCCATCCCCAAATGTTTGCACCAACATTGCCAGCAGTTGCAAAACGTGTTACCATTTCCGCACTGCCCCCAGGAACACCAGAACCACAATAATCTGTTAATTGCGTATTCAACATACTGCTAGTTTCATTTCCGTACGCCAACGCAACAGAATGACACGCCATTGCTGCCTCTAATTCTTGACGACGCTGATAACATAAATCTGAATGAGATTTAGATAATTGTTCGGCCATATTCGCCATTGATAAATATGACAACAATTCCTGTTGAACATATGATGGACACAACCGGGCAGCAGTATTCATCCCCCCCATTCCATTACGTGTATTTGCACCATACTGCGGTAATAAAATTTCTGTATCTTTTTGCAGACACAACAATGCATAATTGTACAATTCGCTTTCTGTTGCATATTTACACTTGGAAGTTGTCTGTCCAGGAACAACCGTTACATCCCCACAATATTCAGACAAACACGAATATATTTTCTGACGACATGCTGTATCAACATCAGGCTGTGTTACCATAAAATACGTATTGCGTTGATTTGTTTTATACGCATTGGCAATACCAGCATTGCCACGCAACCCGTTACTTGTTGTTGGGGTCTGTATTATCATACCACGTGCAGAATCATTTGCAGAAACAGTGCCGGCCGACACCGCAAATGCAGAATTCCCTGCAAAACACGCACAAACAACACTAAAAAAACACAGAATTTTATTCATATAAATCCCTCTCGTTAAAGTGATTTTATCATATTCAGATAAAAAAGGCAAACATTCATTTGATTTAGAAAAATAAATTGTTACAATAAGCCACATGATTATAACGAATGAATTTTTACAACAAATATCAGACGACATTGCTGCCGTCAGGGGGTTTCTTTGACCCAGAACAACTTAAAATACAAATTGCGGAATTAGACACGCAAATAAACGCACCAAATTTATGGGATAATCCAGATAATGCACGTGTAATTCTGCAAAAAAAATCTGGATTGGAAAAAAATCTTAATGAATTAATCAGCCTGGAAACAGAATTCCAGAATCTGTGCGATTTATATAAAATTGCACCAGAAGATTCAGAAGTTACAAATGCAATTATACAACTGGCACAATCTGCACATAAATCTAAATTTATAACTTTGTTTAATGAACCTGCTGATAACAATGGTGCTTTTTTGTTTATCCAAGCCGGTGCCGGTGGAACAGAAGCACAAGATTGGGCACAGATGTTGTCCAGAATGTATTTTCGTTGGGCAGAAAGACATGGCTTTGTAACCGAAGTCATTGAAGAACACGAAGGCGATACCGCAGGTATTAAAAACATCACATATCGTATATCTGGCGAACGTGTGTATGGTTGGTTGAAAAATGAAATCGGGGTTCATCGTCTGGTTCGTATATCGCCATTTAATGCGAATGGAAAACGCCAAACTAGTTTTGCGTCTGTTGACGTTTGGCCAGACATTGATGATGCCATTGAAATAGAAATAAATGACAAAGATTTACGCATTGATACATATCGGGCATCTGGTGCTGGTGGACAACATGTTAATAAAACAGACAGTGCTGTACGCATCACACATATTCCAACAAACACTGTTGTTACATGCCAAAACGAACGCAGTCAAATACAAAATCGTGAAATGGCAATGAAAATGCTGCGAAGTAAATTATATGAATTGGAAATGCAAAAACGTGCCGAAGCCGAAGATGCCGCCAAAGCAGCACAAAAAAAGATTGAATGGGGCAGTCAAATTAGAAATTATGTTTTATACCCATATCAACTGGTCAAAGACGTTCGTACAAATGTTGAAAAAACAGATTCTGACGCTGTTTTAGATGGTGATTTAGATGAGTTTATGTTGGCATCATTGCAACAAAATTAATATTCTGCTTGACTTTTTACAAAATTGACATAAAATATTTTTTGACAATAAAAATGGATAATCATGATAAATACAGAGAATATTAATTTATACAAAAATACCATTATGGCCGTTTGTCCTGATGTGTCTGCGGTATATTTACCTGACATCAGGGGTGCACAAAATAATGTTTTAATTGCAAAAACACCAAATGGCGAAAAGGTTTTCAAGTTTAATGATATTGATTTAGTTGAAAAAAATGCAGTTGTTAGTCAATTATACAATATACGTGGAATTCGTGTACCAAACATAACTGCACATAATGTTGATGGAATTTGTTTTGAAGAATATCAAAAAATCCCAGGAAAAACACTATACCAAGCAATTCAAGATGGTATGACAAACGAACAAATAAAACATGTTTACAGTGATATTTTAGTAGAATTTGAAAAAATGTCACGTGTTCATCCTGCATATATAAACAAACATCTAAAAAAAGATGTACATGATATTGCCTATATAAATGTATCTAATTCTAATAATCGTATACTGGCTAAATTATGCATGGGTATTGTGTATTTATTAAACCTGGGGCGACAGAATGACCAATGTATATCGCATTCTGATATATCTCCAAAAAATATTATTGTTTCTGACAATGGTAAATTTAATGGTCTGGTTGATGTAGATAATGTATGTTTATGTAATAAAAATTATGCATTTGGTATGATGGCAGCAAAATACAAAGAACTGGGCTTTGATATTTCTGATTTAATTGACGAATATCGTAAAATATCACAACAATCATTATCAGAAAATAACATTACTGGTTTTGCAACAATTGCTGGTGCCGGCAAAAAATTATTGTGGAAACATCGTCAAACAAAACAAAAATAACGTCATGAAACAACATTCGGATAAATTTTATCATTATCTTATACGCAAAACGTTTCCAAACGTACAAAATATTCGTAAGCCAAAAATCACTGGTGGCTTTGCACCTGTCTTTGTTGCCACCATTAACAATCAAGATATTGTATGCAAATTTAATAGCAAAGATTTAATAATACATAATAAATATATCAGCACACTGCTGCATATGCATCGTATTTCTGTGCCACAGACAACTGTTCACAATATTAAAAATTATTGGTTTGAAACATATCCGTATAACCCATCCAAGACGTTACATGAATTAATTCAGAATGGTTTATCAAAAGAACATATATATACTGCATATAAAAATATCTTGGAGATACAAAACCAACTGTTACAATTAAATATCAAAACAATAAAAATGCCAACCTGTCCATATTACATTGATGTTATCAACACTCAATTACAGGCAAATACAAATCCATCTATAGCATACCTAAAACGCACACTTTATTCGCTGGGACAATATGGCGAACAACATATATGTCATAATGATATACAGCCAAAGAATATTCTATATTCCCCAGAAACACAAACATCCTATTTAATTGACTTAGATGCGGTATCTATATGCAATGAAAATATCAGTTTAATAAACTTATTGCGTAATTATCCACTAGATAACACAAACGAACTGCTGAATTTTTATGGTGAAATAACAGGTGTTCCGGTTAATAAAACATTGTTAAAAACCACCAGCAAACTATTGAACATACCGAATATAATTTATTCTAAAATACATCGAAATCGTTAGTCTGTCTTGCAATTTTACCAGAATATAGTATAATGTCACCAGTTATGTGCCCATAGCAGAACTGGATAATGCGTCACCCTCCGAAGGTGAAGATTGTGGGTTCGAATCCCGCTGGGCACGCCAAGTTTGCCATACAATGATTTTGCTTGTAATCTAGGGTATTTTATGGTATAATAGACGTAATCAAGACAGTGCTGTTGGCACTGTCTTTTTTATTCAAACAATTGGTGACACAAACAAACCTCTGAAATAATTACAAAAAGGATAAAAATGTCACGACAGATACAAATGCGTCGCGGAACAGCGGACGAACACAGCAACTTTACAGGTGCAATTGGCGAAATCACAGTTGATACAACAAAGAATACAATACGTGTACACGATGGTAAAACAGCAGGCGGAACCGCACTGGCCAAAGAAAGCGATATTCCAGACTTATCAAATGCAGATTACGTGGTTGCATGGCAAAAACCCACAGCAGAAAATAATTATGTATGGTACCGCAAATATAAAAGCGGTTGGATAGAACAAGGCGGCCGATGGAGTGCTGCAAACATTAATGTTTCTAATAGCGGAGAAAATACGACTTATATCGTATTACCTAAAAAAATGAGCGATGCAAATTATACCGTTATTGTATCTGGGGGAACAGATTGTTGCCCGCAATTAGGTATTTATGAAACAACAAATACTTTATTCCGAATGAAATGGGGAGCATATAACACAAATAGAATTTTATCAAAATTTTATTGGACTGTTTCTGGATTTTGTTCATAAAAACTGGGCATTGCCCAGTTTTTATAATTTATGTTTAATGTTATTTTTTTCTAAATAATTTTTATACTTTTCAAGCAATGTTGGGTATATATCATTTAATTTAGAAAAATCCGCATCATTATAAATTTTTTCAAAATCTAAATCATTGCTTTGTAATTGATCTACTCTTATATACGGAATCTTAAACAATTCACACATTTCATATGTTCGCGAATCAGACACAATACATATCGCAGGAACACCGTTTTTTATCGCCATGATGCAGCCATGAATTCTGAAACCAAAATACACATCACGAGTTTTTATAAATTCAGCCCATGTGTCAATACTGGAAAAAATCTCAAACATATTCATAATCTTTTCATTTTGAAGAATTTCCAAATCAGATAAACTAAAATGTTTTTTTATACATTCAATAGACTGTTGTAATTGTTCGTTTGATATATATAGTTTAGATTGCAACTGATTTTTATTCGCAATCATATATGGCAAAAAATCAAATTCAGATTGAATTATGAATTTTGGGTCCGGGAACATCAACATTTGATTTAATAATGCCCGATGCCACTGTGCATGCCAATCACTATACGGATCCCAGCATGTCGCAAAAGCAACCTTTAAATCTTTACTAAACTTTTTCTTTGTAATAATAGGTTGATTATAACCATTTACAAACCATGATGGACAACCAATAACATCATAATTATTTATTCCCAATTCTTTTAAAACATTGCCTGTAAATTCCCCACGTACCCCAATAGATTTTACACGTTTTGAAATTTTCGTAATCCAAGTCATCATTTCATCTGGCAATGTTTTTATATAGTTAGCAGGATTCATTTCGTCCAGTGTCGCCTGAGTACCAAGCCCAAGAATATTTAAGTTTTTGGTCGTGTCCGTCAATAAATTATCCCATAACTTCGTTGATAATTTGCAATTCGTCCGTAATGTATTAGCGGCAAAAACCGTTATATTTTCAGCATCTAAATTGTCTACAAAATCATAATCAAATTGTTTTATACCGAATCCATTAATTAAATTATTACCTGTATTTATACTTATTGCCTTCTGAAATTTTTCGGTCATCATTTCAAAATATGGAATATCGCATGATTTATTATTATTCATAATCACTCGCATTTTCTCCTGTACACAACAAAATATTGAATTTATATTCTGTTCAAATATATCCATATTAAAATTCTTATCATATACCATACGCCATAATTTACCCATATTTGGCAAAAGACTACGATTTTTATATGCAATCTGTATTATATCTGATAAATCATCTGTTCCCATATGATACACATACCCATTTACGCCATTTTCAACAAAACAACATGTTCCTGTTTGATCTGACACTATAATCGGCACCCCAAGAACCGCCGCTTCAGTACATACTATTGGCATAGGATCATCAAGTGATGGACATACTATCATATCCATTTCCGTCATCTTTTTTACTGTGTCATCATGTGATAATTGCCCCGTAAAGGTAAGATTTTTCATTCCCTTGGCAGATTTTAATAAATCTTTACAATATGAATCTGGATTGATTTTTCCAACAAATGTGAAATGTGTATTTTTTTGTACTTCTGTCGGCAGTTTCTTTATTGCTTCTAACAACAAATGCTGACCTTTACGTTCGCAGCAGACGCCAAATATTCCAAAATTTAATTTTTGTTTTTTCTTTATAATGTCTGGCTTCTTAATTTCATCTATGCCGTACAAAAACGTGTTTGATTTGTCGGATGGGATATACTTGTCTGTGAAACTTTTTGACCAAGAACCGACCGAATAAACAATATCCATATGCTTGAATGCCGATTTAATATCAATTAAGGCACTTTCACAGTTATAACCAAAACTGCCCTCGTGCACCCAGCAAATTTTTTTATTATCCGTATTTATGTACTTAGCAAATTCCAATGTTACAATCGTATTAAAAAATATCGTTGAAAATTTATTTAAAAATTTTTGCAAATCCTGTTTTTGTTTGCATAAATTCTTCATAAAATTTTCATCAACAATATACGGTATCTTTAATTTATCCAATTCATGTTCTAAATCTCCATGTTTTGGCGACAGAATCAAAAAATTACGATTATTTTTTTGTAATATTTGTGCCAATTTTTGTAACGCAATCGGTGCCCCTGTCAAAGAAAACTCATGCGATATTAATAATATTGTATTTGGCTTAATATCAACGGATAAATAATCAATATCTGGGATAACTTTTGAAATCCTCCGCCCTTCCCTTTTTCCATGTATTATATAATGTTGTAAAGGGTTTATATCTGCAATACGAATATCCGGATATAAATAAAGATAAAAATCATTATCAAAATCAGCAGATGGATTATATCCACGTTTATAACCTTCTGTCATATAATGCTCTAAGGGATCTGTACAATTATTTAAATAATTTGCATATTTTTTTGTATAGTAACCCGCATCAAAAAGTTTTGATTTTTTTATTATCTTGGAATAGTGTTTGCCTGAAATAAATTTACTTTGGCGTTTAATCAGTTTCTGAACAAGTGCCGCCCGCAATGGCCTCCGTATTGATGGAAATGGTATCAAAAAACAAAAAATATTAATCAGTATTTTCATTATATTAACCTTTTATGTTATAGAGAGATTTTAAAGACAGGTATACGTTCAAAAATACATAACTTGTATTCAGAATATTTATTCTTTTTGTATATCGTTATTATTGGACAACTAAACAAACTAAGTCTAAAGTACTTTTTATACACATGCCCTTTTGAAGGAACAGCTTGCTTGCCGATAACATTTACCCTTAATGCGTTTTTATATAAAATATCCATAAATGACATATCATCCATATACGGATACAAATAATAAATTTCTTCAATATTCATCAATGCTAATTTTTTTATAAACGGAACCCCCATGTTTAGTACCCGCAACGGTTCTTTATACACAATATCAACACCAAAATTATTGTGTATAATCGTGTGCATACTATATCCCATACGCAACAATAACTGAGATAACCCAACCTCATACTTCATAATAATATCCCATTTACATTGCTGTCTGGATACATTAGAAATAAATTCATTAAATAATTCATTCGTGAAAATAGACTTTGACAATCCCATAAACCATGACTGAATATGAGAAGGAATATTCTTATTGTGATTTTCAGTCATACCAACAAAATCTGCACCCTTGTTTTCAAGACTATTTAATAATGGCTGTAAAGAATGCAACGGACCATAAACCGAGTCATTTACCAAATATATCCAATCATAATTCTTTAATTTCTTATTATCACGTGCCCATATATACCCCCGCTTATATGAGCCAAAATCATATTCGCCATGACTGGTGGCACAAACATATAAAACATTGGGAATTTTAGACAATTTCTTTAGTTCAGTTTCAGAGACATCATTATCCATTACAAATACAATATCGCCCAATTCAGATAAGTGCCGTAAGTAATACAATAAACTATCGTCTATTATTTTATCTTTATCATACGATGCAAACAAAAATAATCGTTTCATATTCGTTTTCCCTAATGTTTTTGGTGGGCGTTCAAACAATTGGTGACTAATAAAATCCAACTCTGGCGGTCTTACGATACGCCACACCCACCCATTCGTGTTTTAAGAACCAAGAAAGACAAAGAAAAAACCACCAAAAACCTTGGTGGTCGGGAAGTTAAGACTATCACACAGCAATATGACATCGACGGCTTTTAGAAATTAATCCTGTTGTATGGCCGGCGACTTCCCGACCAGTTTAGCCGAGAAAAAGGCGCATAAGCGCCGCAAAATGCGGATTACGACGCATTGCGCCGCTGCTGTATAGACCGTCTTACTGGTCCCGAACTCTATCCCTAGGGTTCTGAAAAGAGAATATCTTATATCAACATATTTTTCAAGTCAAATTTTCTTGATTAACACTTATAAAACACATAAACTGTGAATAAAAGGATATAATTTGAATAAAATTACTGCTTTCTTGTTATCTGCAATATTGCTGACTGGATGTAACAGTGTATATATGAAACCAAACACGTTGGATACGTCACAATTTATATATGCTGATCGTGGTGGATACACTATGCGTCGTACAATTAAAGAAACAATGGAAAAACGCAGTTATAAAATTGTGGTAGGAACCGCAAAATCCAGTAGAAGTATAACCGATGATACCACAAGTGTTGAAATGGACAGTAACACTATTCCAAAAAATGTTAAATACGTAGTAAAAGTCAGAGAACGAGAAGATAAATTTAGACCAATATGGTGTATGTTTAATGGATTTTGGTGGTGGAATTTTAATGTATCAATTGCCGATCAAACAACCGGTTCTGAAATATTAACTTGGCGTGGTCGGGGATGTATAAACAGTTCTATTAGAAAACTGGATAATATCTTGGATAAATTGGAAATTTCAGAAAAATAAATCCCCCATTTGGGGGATTTTTTTAGTCAATAATAGAATATTCACAGAATCCTTCGTTCGTATCACAACGTGATGTTGTGCCTTCACTGATAAAATACCCTTGGTCATGCAAGCATGCTGGGCATACACTTGGTGCTTCGGTACCAATGTGCCACATACCACAATTTGTACAACGCCACATAACGATTTTATCCTGTTTGAACAATGTGCCTTCATCAATTGCTTCGGCCAAAGCACGAAAACGTGATTCATGATAACGTTCTGCCAAACCAATATTCTTTAAGATTTCTGCAATTGCAGGGAAACCTTCTTGTGCAGCAATTTGTGCAAATTTTGGATACATTTCTGTATTTTCTTCGTGTTCGCCATATGCAGCAGCCTGTAAATTTTCCAATGTTGTGCCAATTTTACCAGCAGGGAAAGACGCTGTGATTTCAATATCGCCACCTTCTAAGAACTTAAACAAACGTGATGCGTGTTCTTTTTCTTGATCTGCTGTTTCTAAAAATATTTTGGAAATAGCCTGAAAGCCTTCTTTCTTGGCAGCAGATGCATACATAGTATAACGGTTGCGAGCCTGAGATTCACCGGCAAATGCAATTAACAGATTTTTTTCTGTTTGTGTACCTTTTAATGACACCATGATTTGTTTTCTCCTTTATGGTTAAGTGTTTCTGACCAGAATTTTAACAGAGAAAACTGTAAAAATCAAAATTATTTTAAGCCTAAAAACATTTTTTCAATTGCTTGAATTAATTCCGATATACCCAGATGGCCCGCTGCACTGATTGTAATGCTTTCAGGCTTTTTCTTGCGACCAAAAGATTTCTTGAACGCAGCCATTTTTTCTGTTAATTCATCAGAATCAATCGCATCAATTTTGTTAATCACAACCATTTCTGGCTTGCCAGATAAATCACCACCATAAGAATCTATTTCATGGCGAATAGCCTTGTATCGTGCAGACCAATCAGACTCCGTACCGTCAATAACATGCAAAATCATTTTTGTACGTTCCGCATGCCCCAAGAATTGATCCCCCAGACCAACCCCAGTGTGAGCACCTTCTATTAATCCAGGCAAATCAACCAATACAAATTCACGATTATGAGCATACATAACACCCAGTTGTGGATTCAGTGTTGTAAATGGATAATTTGCAATCTTTGGTCGGGCGGATGTTACCGCAGATAACAATGTTGACTTACCCGCATTTGGGAATCCAACCAAACCGATATCTGCAATTAATTTTAGACGCAGTACAACTGTCCTTTCTTCGCCAGGCAATCCATCGTTTGCTTGCTTTGGGGCACGATTTGTTGGGCTTTTGAAATGAAGATTTCCCCACCCCCCATTTCCACCACGTGCAGCACGATATTCCATACCATCAACATTTAAATCAGCATATTCAATTTCTTCATTTTCAGATAAAATAACCGTACCAGTTGGTACCGGCAAAACCAACGTATCACCAGATGCACCTGTGCGCATTTTGCCCATGCCATTTTCACCACGCTGGGCAATATATTTTGTTTTATAGCGATAATCTATCAGTGTGTTTACATTTGGAACCGCGACAAAAACCA
>JAZNVR010000015.1:0-103394 GCA_045592905.1 Candidatus Enterousia sp. | reverse complement strand
ATTTAATGATGTTAAAAATTCAAGATATTGTTCTGCCAGTTCTGGATATGTATTTACAATATAAATTAATGTATTTTTTGTAATTAAATCAATATCTGGTAATTTTATTTGTATAATCTGATTATTACGATTCCATTTATGCCATGAATTAAATTTACGATTATTATATTCTTTTTCATATTCTGACTTTAATTCAGAATCTATAATTTTTTCCAGTTCTTTTTTCAAGAATTTTTCTGCCTGACTGCGGCCACCTGGGGTATTTGTCAAAAAATTATCATTTGTAATTTTCCATAAAAAATCAACCAAAGGCACAGCATTATCAATAATTTTTTGCATTGCATATGTACCACTTGTTTTTAGTATTTCATCAGGATCTTTTCCACCACTAACAAATGCAAATTTTACATCAGATGTATCACGTAAAAATGGCATAACAATACTACATGCACGACCTGCTGCTTTTAATCCAGCCCCATCGCCATCAAAACAAAATACAATATTTCTATTTAATTTACATAATAACGCAATATGATCTTCGGTTAATGCTGTACCAAGTGGTGCGACAGTTTCCGGAAAACCACCAGTTTGCATTTTTATTGCATCAATTTGTCCTTCTACAATAATACTGCGGTTTGCACGATGAATTGCATCACGTGCAAAATTTAATCCAAAAACAGTCTGTCTTTTATGAAATATATCCGTATCAGATGTATTAATATATTTTGGTTCACTGCCATCTAAACTACGTCCAGAAAAAGCAACAATTTTTCCATTTGCATTAAATATAGGAAACATTAACTTATCACGAAAAAAATCATATAAACCAAAATCACCACGACGACAAAGTCCAGAATCAATTAAATATTTAGAATCGGCAAATTTTCCAGCGATAATATTATTTTTTGGTGCGTAACCAATACGATATTTTTTTATCATATCATCACTGAATCCACGTTTACGAACATAATCCAGTGCATGTGCACCATCTGGTGTGAATAATTTTTCACTGTAAACAGTTGCAGCCTTTTCACAAATATCAAATAAAAATTCTTCACGTTTTATAATATCTGGATTTTTAGGTTTGAATTCTGGCATTTTTATTCCGGCCATATTTGCCAGTTCTGTAATAGCAGGTATAAATTCCATATTATTAGATTTCATCGTGAAAGATATAATATCACCATGTTCACCGCAACCAAAACAGTGATAAAATCCTTTTTCTTCATTTACAGAAAAACTGGGTGTTTTTTCATTATGAAATGGGCAACAACCCCAATAATTTTGACCTTTTTTTACCAGTGGTACACGACGACCAACAATATCAACAATTGATAATCTTGCACGTAATTCATCGGTAAAATTATTGTCAAATTTTGCCATTATTTTTTCTTTACCTTGTTATTAATTAAATTAATTGCAGTATCTAAATCAGGCATTTCTTGTACAGAAACATTAACACGATTTGATGATATATATGCACCATATCGTCCTGTTGGATAAAAGAAAATCATTTTTTTTGTTTCTGGATTTTCACCAATTTTTACAGGTTCTACCTTTTTAACAGTTGCAGATAATAAATCATGTGCAATTTCTAATGTAATTGTATCCGCAGTATATTGTTTTGCAGAAACATTTTTTACACCATCTGTTACATATGGACCAAATTTACCAATTCTAAATTCAATACCATCACCTAAATCAATATTTCCTGATTTTACCTGTACGACAGATTCTGTATCTTGTATAACTTTATCTTTTTTATTTAATTGTTTTGTATACTTACAATTTGGATACTTTTCACAACCAATAAATGGACCAAATTTAGATAATTTTATACCTAAAATTCCACCACATTCTGGACATTTATTATTATTATCTGGAAATAAATGTTTATTCATAAAAGAATTTATTTCATTGATAATATCACTTGTTTTAACAGTTCTGGCACCATCAATCATATTACTTGTTGGATTCCAGAATGCATTTAATGCATCAATTTTATCTATTTTTCCATTTGAAACATCGTCTAATGTGTCTTCAGTTTTTGCTGTAAAATTAACATCAACTAAATCAGTAAAATATTTACCAAGATAAGATGCGATAACCCAACCACCACTTGTTGGATGAAATCTGCGTTGTTTATCTTGTTCAACATAATTTCTATCAACAATAGTAGACATAATAGTTGCATATGTTGATGGACGACCAATCCCAAGTTCTTCTAGTTTTTTTACCAAAGATGCTTCGGTATATCTGGGTGGTGCCTGTGTAAAATGTTGTTCTGGTAATAATTCTGTTATTTTTATATTATCACCAATATTTAATACAGGTAATTTTGATTCTTTTTTATCTTCTTCATCATCTTTATCTTCGGTATAAACCTTCATAAAACCATCAAAAACACGTGTTGAACCTGTTGCATGAAATACAGCAGTTTTATTTTCTGTTTCAATATCTGCGGTTACAGAATCAAATTGTGCATTACACATTTGACATGCAATAGTTCTTTTCCAAATTAAATCATATAATTTTGCTTCATCCCCAGATAATCCTGTTGCAGGTTTATCAAAATGTGTTGGACGAATTGCTTCGTGTGCTTCTTGGGCATTTTTTGATTTTGTTGCATAAATATTAGGTTTACTTGGAATAAAATCATTTCCGTATTCACGTTCAATAAATCCACGAATATCATTTACTGCATCTGTATTCAGATTAGTTGCATCTGTACGCATATATGTAATTAAACCTTGTTCATATAATTTTTGTGCAGCACTCATTGTTCGTTTGGATGCAAAAAATAATTTTCGTGCAGCTTCCTGTTGTAATGTTGATGTTGTAAATGGTGCTGCCGGTTTTCGTAAAGTTTTTTTCTTGTCTATATTTATAACAGATGCATTAATAGTTGGTGTACCAATTTGTGATAAAATATCATCAATTTGATTTTTATTTTCAATGGTCATTTTTTCAATTTTATTTCCATTAAATTTGGATAACACAGCATTAAAATTAGAATTTTTTATATTACAATTTGCATCTAAACTCCAATATTCAACAGGAATAAAAGATTCTATTTCTTTTTCACGATCAACAACCAGTTTTACAGCAACAGATTGAACACGACCGGCTGATTTTCCTAGATTTCTACGCCATAATAAAGGTGAAATACCAAAACCAATTAAATAATCTAATGCACGTCTAACTAAATATGCATCAACAAGATTATTATCAATTTCACGTGGGTTTTCAATTGCTGCCTGAACTGCTTTTTTTGTAATTTCATGAAATGCGACACGATAAACTTTTTTATCTTTTAATAATTTTTTATTTTTCAAGATATCTAATAAATGCCATGCAATTGCTTCACCTTCACGGTCAGGGTCACTTGCCAGATAAACAGAATCAGCTTTTTTAAGTTCATCAGTAATTAATTTTATTTGTTTTTCTTTACCTGGCATAATTTGCCATTTCATTGCAAAGTTATTATTTGTATCAACACTTCCATTTTCTGGGACTAAATCACGTACATGACCAACAGATGCGATAACACGCCAACCGCTGCCTAAATATTTTTCAATTGTTTTTGCTTTTGATGGTGATTCCACGATAAGTAAATTCATAACCTTAACTTCCTTTGGCAGATAACTGTTGATCTTTATGTATATATGCGTTTTGACATAAACCAAATCCAAACATCAGTGATAATAAACTGCTGCCACCAAAAGACATTAACGGCAACGGTACACCAACAGTTGGCAGTAAACCCAAAACCATAGAGATATTTATAAAATAATAAACAAAAAAGTTCAACATAAAACCAAAACATATTAATTGTCCAAATCTATTTCGGCACATTTTTGCACACCAAAATAAAATAAGAATAATCCATGTATATATTATTAATAACCCAAATGCACCAATAAAACCGAATTCTTCGCCCAACATAGTAAATATAAAATCAGTTTGTTTTTCTGGTAAAAAAGATTGTTGTGATTGTGAACCTTTCATATAACCTTTACCGGTTAAACCACCACTGCCAAATGCAATTTTTGCTTGATTAATTTGATATCCAGCCCCATGAATATCACTGTCAGGGTTTAGAAATGTAATTATTCTTCCACGTTGATAATCATGTAATCCACCAAACCAAACAACAGGTGCTGCCATTAATCCTAATATTGCTGCAATAATAAACCATTTTTTATTGGCACCAACAATATAAAATATACCAACTGTAATCATACCCAGTGATAATGCGGTACCCAAATCCGGTTGCATAACAATCAAAACAAAAGGTAATAACAACATTAATATTGGTGTTATATAATTTTTAATTTGTCCCAATTCAACGGAATTAAACCATGCAAAATATCGTGCTAATGCCAAAACCAGTGCGATTTTTATTAATTCAGATGGTTGTATATGAATAAATCCAAGGTTTAACCATCTTTGTGCACCCATACCAGTATGACCAACAAATGTAACTAAAACAATCATAATCAATGCAACAGCATAAATTAAATATGCAGATTTTATCCATGTTTTTATATTTGTAAACGCTGCAACAAAAAAAACACCGAACCCAAGTATTATCTTCATTAATTGAGACAGTGCAAATGGCCGCCAATTACCACCACCAGCAGAATATAAAACAACAATAGATATCGTTAATACCATACACATTGGTATAAACATCCCCCACGAAAACCGTCCAAATTTTTCGGGAAAACTCATCATATTTGCATTAGAAACACGTGTTTGTTTTACCATATTATTTTAACAATTCCTTTATTACTTTTGATGCTGTTCTGGCTGCTGGTGTACTGGAACCAGAATGTTCTGTGATAACACATATTGCATATTTTGGTTTGTCTGTTGGTGCATAACCAACGAACAGACCATGATTTCGCATACTCCATTTTAATTGTTCGTTTGTTAAAACACCACTTTCACGTTCTTTCTTAGAAATACTGCGTACTTGTGATGTTCCTGTTTTTCCACCCATACGTTTACCATTTACATTAACAGCACTGCCTGCAGCAGTACCACCCTTTTTAAGAACACCTTCCAGTCCTTGTTGAACAAATTTTATATTTTTTTGTTGTAATCCTAATTTATCAAATTTTGGTTTTGTTCCATCGTTAATAATTCTTGGTATAACAACATTATTAGAAGATGTTCGTGCCATCATAACTGCTAATTGCAGGCAATTTGTTAAAATAAAACCTTGACCAATACCAGAAATAATTGTATCACCATGAACCCAACGATAACCGATATTTTTTTCTTTCCAATATCTATCAGGCATAACACCAGCCATTTCACGTGATAAAATATTATCCATATATTTTTCAGTTAATCCCAGTTTTATAGCCATTTCTTTAATTGCATCAATACCGATACGTAATGCAATTTGATAGAAATATATATCGCACGAATGCTTTAACGCATCGGCTAAATCCATTTTTCCATGACCTTTGTGTTCCCAACAATGATATCTTCTGTCACCATAATCCCAATAACCTGGGCAAAAGATTTTTTCATTTGGTGTAATTGCACCTGATTCAAGTCCTGCCAATGCCACAACAATTTTGAATGTAGAACCCGGTGGGTATAATCCTTCTATTGCTTTATTCATAAATGGTTTTGCGATATCTTGACGTAAACTGTTTATATATTCATCACCATCATCTTGTCTAAAAACATTTGGATCAAAACTGGGGGTTGAAACCATTGCTAATATATCGCCAGTATTTATATCTAAAACAACACCACAACCAGATCTGTGTTGCATTAATGCATCATATAAAATTCTTTGTGTATTATTATCAATGGTTGTTTTTATATCACCGCCTGACACAGGGGAAATATATTGTGTTTTATCTTCGCCTGTTATACGACCAACAGCATTAGTAATCATTACATTTTGACCAGCAACACCCTTCATATCATCGTTAAATTTTTTTTCAAGTCCAGTAATACCTGTTGTTAAAAAAGGTGCGTTTGGTACGGGTTTTGCAGGATCACCAATATATCCAAAAATTTGTGCCCCTGCAGGTCCCAGTTCATACATACGTGCATAACCACTTTCTATATGTAATCCAGATAAATTTTTTGCCTGTATTTTTGCTAATTTTTCCCAATTTGTATTTTCACTAATCAGCACAGGCTGAAACTTTAATTGTTTTTTTATTTTATCACGAATCTTGTTGATTTTTTTGGGTTTAAGATTTAAATCTTGTGCAACAATTTGCAAAAGTTTTTCTATATCATCTGTTTCTTCTGGTATTATATATATACGATAAATTGGAACATCACGTGATATAGGGTTGTTATTTTGTGATAAAATTTTACCACGTTCAGGTGTTATTATTTGTATACGAAATGAATTATTTTCGCTTTTTTTCTTATAGTCTTGATAATTAAACAACTGCATTTGTAGCATACGTATAATTAATACAGATGTAAGAATTGCACCGCCTGTTAAGAACAATGCACTGCGTCTATCAAAGGTGCGAGAAACTTCTGTATCAATCATTTTGCACCCTTATTATTAAATTTGTTATTGGTATATATAAAACAGATGCCCATAAAATCATCCATATTCCATAAACCAGTGTTAAAAATGTGAAATTTGTAAATACTTGAATTAATACAGATGTTCCAAAAAATACCATAAATGCAAAAAGACTGTTTATTTCCATGCGTGTAATATCAATAATATTCTGAAAATTATTTAATGCATAAAATAAACAATACATTGCCAACCAAAAACAGACAGTTTCAAATTTGTAATCAATAATAAAACATACAAAAACAGAAAATAATGGAAACCAATTAATTGGTTTTACAAACGAACAAAAAAACACAGGTATTATTGCCAGTATTCCAGCAGGATTCCAAAACGGTACAGACAATCGCCATAATGCAATTGGCAATAAAAAAGGAACAGAATTTTGTAAAAATTTTATAAATTTTTCTTTCATTTGTATTCGTTTTTATTTGTATCAAATTTTAATACCATAACACGTGATAGTTCGGATATTTGTACAACATCTACATCAGTGTCATTAATCATTTGTCCAACAAATAAGCCGTTTGGTAACACCCCGGAAATATTACTTGTTACCAATTTTATACCGGATGTTGCTTGAAATTCTGGGTCATTAAAAAATCCGATATTTGTATGTTTTGACCCGTTTCCAGACATAAAACCGTAAACTTCTGATCCAACTACACGTACTGCAATATTTGTATCTGCATCAGTTAATGCACGCACACGTGAAAAATGTGCAGAAACATCAATGATAATACCAGCAATTTGTAAATCAGTCGTTGTAACGATCATACCGTTTTCTAAACCATCTGCGGCACCACGATTTATAATAAAGGTATTATGACCCAATGCACTATTATCATGAATAACATCTGCAATAATCGTATCACGTGGTTGTACAGAAATGATGTTTAATTCACGTTTTAATTTTTTATTTTCATCAATCGCAATATTGCACATAGTTTTATTTGCAAGTGCTTCATCCAGTCGTGCACGCAATTCTTCATTTTCAGAACGTAAATTTGACAATTCTGTAATATTATCAAATGTATTTCCAATAAATCGTATTGGCCATGTGATAATATCGCCCACCCATTGTGCCGCAGGTACAACGACATGTGATAAAGTATTCATTAATTTATAATCTGGTTTTGCAATCATGACATATATAAATAAAACAGGCAAAACCGCAGCAGATAAAACTGCCCTAATAAGAGGGTATATTTTGGAAGATAATTTAGTTTGACTCATTTGTTTCCTAACTTTAATCTGAAAAAATATGATATTCAATAAAAACTTGATTTTTCCTTTATTTATGCCAAAATAGTCTCGGTCAAAGTGGCAAGGCATTGCCATCAGACATAGAAAAATCTAGAACAAGAGGATATAAAATGCCAAAATTAAAGACAAAGTCATACTTGAAAAAGCGTGCGTCTATGACTGCAACTGGTAAAATCCGTGTTGCACGTAACTCTCACAAGAAACTGTTGCGTAAGAAGTCTGCTCGTGCAAACAAAGCAGGTGCAAAACCACAGTATTTGAACGATAACATGGTTGGACAGGCAAAAATCCTGGCCCCATATGGTTTAAAATAAGTAAGGGGGTAACAGGTCATGGCAAGAGTAAAACGCGGAACAACCGTAAAACAAAAACATAACAAGATTTTGGCGCGTGCCAAGGGTTATTTGGGCCGTCATCATTCAACATATCGTGCAGCACGTGAAAAAACTGAAAAGGCTGGACAGTACGCATATCGTGATCGTCGTGTAAAAAAACGCGAATTCCGTTCATTGTGGATTGTTCGTATTAATGCTGCTGTACGTGCAAATGGTATGACATACAGCCAATTTATGAATGGCTTAAAGAAAGCAGGCATTGCACTGGACCGCAAGGTTCTGGCCGAAATGGCATATGCAGGTGATGCAAACTTTGCTACATTGGTTGAAACAGCAAAACGATTTATTTCTGCCGAATCTAAATAATACCTTGTCGGCAGGTATATCTTTTGTAATAATAAAAGCCGTCAAAAGACGGCTTTTGTTTTTGATAAAATGTATATAGGATAAAAGTTATGCAAGACAGAATAAAAAATATAAATACACTGGAAGAATTACAGACATTGTATACAGAAACATTTGGTAAAAATGGTACAATGACACTACGTTTAAAAGAAATGAAAAATCTGGATAATGATTCACGTGCGGCATTAAATCTGGAAAATCAAACACTGCGTGAATTATTCAAGACCCGTCAGACAGAAATTGAAAATGCTGTCTTGATGGCATCACTTGAAAAACAGAAATTAGACGTATCATTAAATCCAATGCCTGAAAATCGTGGTACATTACATCCTTTGACACAAAGTTTCAAGGAAGTTGTGAATATTTTTGAATCGTTGGGATATACATATATGACTGGCCCAGAAATTGAAGATGACTGGCATAACTTTACCGCATTAAATACACCGATGCATCACCCTGCACGTGATATGCAAGATACTTTCTTTTTACCAAACGGTAATGTGATGCGTACACAAACATCTGCGGTACAAATTCGTGCAATGGAGAAAAATGGCGTACCAATTAAAATGTTTACTGTTGGTCAATGTTATCGCAAGGAATTAGATGCAACACATTCTGCGATGTTCGGTCAAATAGAAGGTTTATATATTGATACAATTGAAAAAGGTATAAATTTATCTGATATGTTGGCAACAATGCGAACGTTTGCGTCTAAATATTTTGACAAAGATGACCTTGAACTAAGAATTCGTCCTTCGTATTTTCCATTTACAGACCCATCAATTGAAATTGATATGAAATTTGGTGACAAGTGGATGGAATTATTATGCGGTGGTATGGTTCATCCAAATGTGTTGAAAAATTGTAATATTGATCCAGACAAATATCAGGGTTTTGCATTTGGATTTGGTTGGGCACGTTTGGTAATGATTAAATATGGTTTGAATGATATACGTGCATTTACAGATTCTGATGTACGTTGGTTGAAAAACAGTGGTTTTTAATACGGGGGTATGATTATGAAATGGACATATGATTGGTTAAAAGATTATTTGAAAACAGATGCAGATGCACAAACTGTATCTGAAACACTAACCCGTATCGGTTTGGAAATAGAAGATATTCAATCGCCAATATCACCAATTGCGGCAAAAATTGTTAAATGTGAACCGCATGAAAACAGTGATCATTTGCATGTTTTACAGGTTGATGATGGGTCTGGTATCTTGCGTCAGGTTGTATGTGGTGCACCAAATGCAAGTGTTGGTTTAATATCTGCATTGGCAATACCTGGCTGTGTAATTGGTGGACATGAAATTCAATCTGGTAAATTACGTGGTGTTTTATCAGATGGTATGATGTGTTCTGGCAAAGAACTAGGAATAAATGATGACCACAGTGGTATTATAGAGTTACCAAGTGATACAGTTCTTGGAACGCCTGTATTAGAAATGAAAACAATTTTTGATGCCAGTATTACGCCAAACAGACCAGATTATTTATCTGTACGTGGAATTGCACGTGATTTATCTGCAGCGGGGATTGGTGAATATATTACACCAAATGATACATCATTCAAAAGCGTTTCTGGAAATCGTCAGGTTATATTAAAAACAGATAAATGTCGTGCATATAAAATGATAGAAATACATGGCATAACAATAAACCCCAGTGATAAAAAAATTGCATCAAGACTTGCTGCGATTGGTATAAATCCGAAAAATGCACCAGTTGATGCAACAAATTATATTTGTTATGATATGGCACAACCAATGCATTGTTTTGATGCAGATGAAATTAATGGTGATATTATTGTCCGTTTTGCACAACCGCATGAAAAATTCACAGATTTATTTGGCAATGAACACGAATTGATTGATACAGATATTGTTATCACAGACGCATCTGGTATTTTGGCATTGGCTGGTGTGATTGGTGGTGCACGTGGTGCAACCACAGAAAATACCAAGAATATAATTTTAGAATCTGCATATTTTGACCCTGTGTCTGTTCGTAAATCTGCAAAAAGATTGGGAATATCAACAGATTCTTCGTACAGATATGAACGTGGTATCAATCCAACAATAACAGGTCTGGCGGCACAGCGTGCAGCGGATATTATCATGTCTGCATGTGGTGGTAAAATTGTATGTGCATATGCTGCTGGTACGGATGATGCCCCGGATATTAAAATTGAGTATACACCAAAATATTTTTCACAAAAAATTGGTTTTGATATGGATGCAGATACTCAAAAATCTATACTAGAACGTCTGGGATATACAATAAAAACAGATGGTGATAAGTGGATTGTTACACCATGTCCTGCACGTGTTGATGTTGAAATTCCGGAAACAATTGTTGCTGATTTAGTTCGTATTTATGGTTATGAAAAAGTTGGTCTTAAAAAAATGTCAGACAGCACAACAAATACTTTTCATAAAGACATAGATTTAGAATTAAAACAAAAATTAGCAAATCGTGGATTAAACGAAACAATAACATTTGGTTTTGGTAATTCTGTGGTTGAAGAATTATTGACTGATAAACCAATAATTCCTGTCGCTAATCCTATAATTGTAGATTTGAATACTGCACGAAATAATTTATTAGGAAATTTATTAATAGCGGTTGCAAACAATGAAAAACGTGGATATTCAGATTTGTCTTTGTTTGAACTAGGACCTGTATTTGATGGTGATATGCCATGTCAACAACATACACAAATTGCGATTGTTCGTACTGGTGCTAATTCACAAAAACATTGGACAGGTCGTAATCGTGATGTTGATATTTATGATGTCAAGGCTGATTTAATTTCGTTAATGGCAGGTCAACGTTTTACTGTGTCATCAGAAAATGTTCCAATGTGGGCACATCCATACAGATATGGTGCCATATACCAGGGAAAAAAGAAAATTGCAGAATTTGGTGAATTACATCCATCGGTTGCAAAAAAATTACGCATTAAAACAAATGTTGTTATTGCAATCGTTGATGATATTCAGAATTTACCAAAAGGATGGAAATTAAAACATGATACCTTATCAGATTTTCAACCAATAACACGTGATTTTGCGTTTATAGTAGATATTGATACGCCTGCTGAAAAATTAACATCTGTTGCACAAAGTACAGACAATCGTATAACAAATGTAATTGTTTTTGATTCGTTTGATATGAACGATGGTAAAAAGTCAGTTGCGTTTACAATAACAATAGAACCACGTGAAAATATGTCGGATTCTGATTTACAACAAATTCAATCTGCAATAATCACATCGGTTGAAAAGAAATGTAATGCAACTATTCGTGATAAATAAAATTGTTAAAAAAAGCCGGCAAAAGCCGGTTTTTTTATTTTCTATTTTTTCTAAATTCATCCAACGAAACAACCCGTCCAGGATCTGGAACTGTATCTGGTTTTTCATCCAGTGGTAATTCCATGTCATTATCAGCAGATTGTGGTTGTCGTCTTGTTTTGAAAGAAAGTATAAAGTCAACAGATGGGTCCTTGAATTCTACCAATGCAGAAAAAGGTACACGAATAAAGAACGGACGGCCATCAAACGTTAATTGTACACCAAATTCTTTATCAGAAACATGTAAGTTATTATAAGAATGCTGTAATACAATTGTCATTTCATCCGGATAACGTATACGTAAAAAATCAGGCAAAACAACACCTGTATCTCGTGTACGGAATGTTATAAAAAAATGAGTTCCATCACCCAACCCATTAAATTGGGCGTATATTAATGCATCTTTTACAATAGATTTTAATGCATTATCTAATAATGTTTGATAATCAATTCGTGCCATTGTCTTTTTTCTCCGACAATACTATATTACTTATTTGCCCATTCTGGCAAGAAACAAATACAGCATCTGGAATATTTCTAAATATTTCAATATCTAAACCAGTTGCCCAAACCTGTGCATTTGTATTATTTAATTCTAAAAACATTTTTTTTCGTGCATTTTCATCTAAATGTGCGGCTGCTTCATCCAATAAAATCAGCATCTGTTTACCTGTTTTTGTAAAGACTAATTTTGCGTGTGCCAAGATTAAATCAATCAAAACAGTTTTTTGTTGTCCTGTGCTGGTTAATCGTGCAGGCAGGTTAAGTTCTTTATTAAATATTCCAAAATCAGATTTATGCGGTCCATCCAAAATCATTTTATCACCGACCAGTGTACGATTTTCATACAGGTATTTTAGATATTTTTTTTCTGTATCTGCAACATTTATTCCGTCAATTAACATCTGTTCAACAATTCCTGATACAGAAACAGCACATCTATCTAAAAAATAATTTAATTCGCCTGCATATTGAATTCGTGCCACAGAAATTGCGACAGCAGTCCCTGCAATTTGTGTATCTAGTGCATCCAACCAATGTTTATCAGAAGATGATTTTAATGCATATGCACGTTCCGATAACAATTTTGATAACTTTGCACATCTGCCTGCATGCGATGCATCAAAACTGGCTGTTAATCTGTCAAAAAAAGCACGTCTGTCAGATGCACTATCTACAAACAATCTGTCTTCTTTTGGTGTAATCCATATAACACGTAAATATTTTACTAAATCTGATAAGTTTGCATTTTCGCCATCTATCTTTGCATGACGATTTGTATCAGATTCAGAAAAATAAACACAAACATCCGTATCATCGTTGGTTGTTGCAAATACGCTAAAACTGCCATCACCATCAAATCGTGCGATGTCTGGCATTGTTGAACCACGCATACCACGATCACCAGACAGCATAGATAAGGCTTCTAAAATTGCGGTTTTTCCAGCACCATTTGGGCCAGTAATAATGATATTATGCCTGTTATATGTATTTATTCGGCATGTATCATGATTTCTAAAATTAGTAAGATTTAGTGTTTTTATCATACACGCATAATACACATAAAAAAACACCCCCGCAAGGGGGGATTTATATTATTTTGGAGGCCTGGGTCGGAATCGAACCGGCATAGAAGGATTTGCAGTCCTCTGCATAACCACTCTGCCACCAGGCCTGAACCAGTGAGACTATATTAAGCAAAAAATATTTGTAATTCAACAGAAAAATATGTATTATAAAAAATAAATGTAAAGAGAGAGAATTTTTATGAGAAAACTAACTTTTTTGTCTTTTTTATTACTGCCGTTTTCTGCATATTCTGCATATGACGATTGCCTATCACGAACAACTGTTCCAGAAGAAGTATTAAATTTACAGCAGATTATTGATTTAGGATTGTGCAGAAACCCACAGACAACAGCATCTTATTTATCTTATGAGTCTGCCAGATTATCAAAAAATGCAAATTATGCATCTTATTTACCAAGTGTCAGCATTGGTGCAAATGCATCGTTGCCATATCGTAATCAAGATTGGGGTGATTGGTCATATGGTGCATCTTTGTCTGCGTCTTATTTGATTTTTGATTTTGGTAAACGTTTGTCTGACTTGAATCAGGTTGCTGCATCATGGCGTGCCACTGGTTTTGAATATGACGAAACAGTACAAAATTATATTTATGGATTAATTGGTTCTTATTATTCTTTGTTAAATGCACGTGCGGATGTTGAATCTGCACAAATGTTACGTGATGTTGCCCAGACAGCACGTGATACAGCACAAAAGAAATTTAATGCAGGTTCTGTTGCACGTGCAGATGTTTTGCGTGCTGATACAACATTGGCCAGTCGTGATTTAGATTTAGAACGTGCAAAAAATAATTATAAAATCGCCCAAGGTACACTGTTGTCTAAATTATCTTTTTCTGCGGATCAAGAAATAAAAATCGCAGATATGCCATCTGAAATTGGCAGCATGGATGATACAAAATCATTAGATGAATTGTTTGAACAGGCAAAAAAAACACGTCCTGATTTATTACGTGCAACAGCAAATAAAGATGCAGCATGGCACAGACGAAATAGTGTGTTTTTAAGTAATTTACCATCAATATCTGCATCTGGTTCTGTATCATGGAATGACAGACCATCAGAAATTTATAATGCAGGTACAGATACTATCAGTGGCAGTATTGGCATTCGTGCATCAATGCCATTGTTTGCAGGATTTGCAAATTTATATAATGCACGTGCTGCATCTGTAAACTATGATAGGGCTGTTGAACAAGAACGCAATACACACGACAATGCAACATTGGATATTTATACTGCATATCATAATTACAAGACGGCACAAACCGTATTAAAACAAACAGAAACATTATTGAAATCAGCCAAGGAAACCGAACGTGTAACGTCTGGTATGTATAAAGTTGGACGTGCAACAATGTTAGATTGGCAAACTGCACAATCAGAATTATTAAACGCACAACAGCAGAATAATTCAGCAAAATATGATTTATTCACAAAACGTGCAGCGGTTGCATTGGCTGTTGGTGAAATCAAGGCAGAGATTGAGGGAGAAAATAACAATGATGAAAAATAAAAACATAAACATTGTCGCAACACAAAAACGTCCATCGTTATTTGGTCGTATTTTCCGTTTTTTATGGCGAAAAAAATGGTGGGTTTTGTTGTTGTTAATATTGGCTGGTGGTGCAATATTTTTCTATGTAAAAAAATCTGATACCAAGGCAGAATATATAACAATAAATATTACACATGGTGATTTGCGTCAGGTGGTCAGTGCAACTGGTGAAATACAGCCTGTGAACACCGTAAACGTTGGTTCCCAAGTATCTGGTACAATTGATAATTTGTATGTTGATTTTAATTCCAAGGTAAAAAAAGGTGATTTGTTATTAACGATTGAACCGTCTGTTTTACAGGCATCTGTTGATGAAGCAAAGGCTTCATTAGACAGTGCGATTTCACAACGAAATTTTGCAAAAAATGAATACGAACGCAATAAAATGTTATACGAAGGTGATATGATATCACGTGCAGAAATGGAACAATCACAAACCGCATATGAACAATCAGAACAGTCTGTTAATCGTATGCAATCACAATATGATCGTGCAGTAACAAATCTGGGATATGCGACAATAACTTCACCGGTTGATGGTACTGTTATTTCACGTAAGGTTGATGTTGGTCAAACTGTTGCTGCATCATTTCAAACACCAGATTTGTTTGAAATAGCCGAAGATTTAACAAAAATGCAAATAGAAACATCTGTATCCGAAGCAGATATTGGTGTAATCAAAGAAGGTCAAGTTGTAACATTTACTGTTGACGCTTATCCAACAGAAAACTTTCAAGGAATTGTACGTCAGATTCGTTTATCTCCAACGACAACATCAAACGTTGTTGTTTATACTGTTGTTATAGATGTTGATAATTCAGATTTACGTCTGATGCCAGGAATGACGGCTTTTGTAACGATTATTATATCAGAACGTGAAAATGTATGGAAAACATCAAATTCTGCGTTTCTTGTTCGTAGTTTTAATAACATAACAGAAACTGCGAATGGTGCAACGCCATCAACACATTTGGCGATTTTACGTGATGATAATTTAATGTTTGTTCCATATAAAAAAGGTTTATCAACCGCTACTGAAACAGAAATTATTTCTGATGAAATTCAGGTTGGTGACAAGATAGTTACAGGTCGTGTTGGTGCAACACCACAAAACAAAAATAACAGTATGCCACGTGGACCAATGGGCGGTGGTCCAAGAAGATAAAAAAGCCGGTTTTTACCGGCTTTTTTTTATATTTTTTCCCAGTGACAAATGACAACTGCGTGTTCTGTATCGTGTGATTTAATTTTATGTCTTGATATCAGTCCGTCAATTGCAACGTCAATTTGTATTTCTGGCGTATCAGGATTTACTTCTTTTTTGAATTGTATATCAATCTTTTTCAATTTGTGTTGTGTGCGATATGTGTAACCAACGCTTTCTGTTGCCCATACAGCGTATACTGCATTATTTATATGTTGATTAACATCAATGTCATCAAAACGACATTTCATAATATGTGTTTTATTTGTTTCAAAATCTGGGAATTTTTCAAATGAATTTTCGTATGCACGTACTGGTACAACAACATCTGGCGACAAGTGATTTGCCAATGGTAATGGTCTGCGACGTTCCATATCAATTAAAATCCATTGTGATGTTGCACGTACCATCAAGCGACCATCATTTCCACGTATTTCAAAATCACGTGTTGCACGCAATGCATCTTGGCATGATGGCCATGTGGTAAATGTTAGTTCTTCACCTTCGCATGGTAATTCAATAATATCAACCAGGTAATACATTACAACCCAGCCAATATTATGTTCCAAACAATACGTACGACCACAACCCAGAATTTCAGCATGTCTGTCGGCAATAGATTGTAATTCGTTCATCAAAATCAGTGGACGAACAAAGCCAAACCTGTCGCATTGATATGCTTGTAAAATTCTGGTTTCAATTAATTTTGTAGCCATGTTTTATCCTTGGTTATTTTGCATAACAACAAAATCCAACGTATCGCCCAGCACAATTTCGTTCGCACGTGCCGCAGATTTTATCATGCCATGCAGTATATCTGGTGTATTACTTGGAATGGTTAATGTTTCCAGTTTTGCACCATTACCCACCTTGCGATCTGTACGCATACCACGAATGTTTTTCAACAATTCCAGTGCAATATTCATCTGTTCAACATCTGTATTATATTCGGGATTCACAGATGGATACTGTGTCAGGTGTAACGTTTCGCCACCTTCGGTTGGTTTATAAATTTTCTGCCATAATTCTTCGGTCAAGAAAGGAATAAATGGTGCGTACAAACCGATTATCTGACGCAGAACTGTATATAATGTCCATTGTGCTGACAATTTTGATTCTGCACTATATTTTTCAGGTGCCCAGAATCTGTCTTTGATAAATTCCAGATATTGGTCGCAGAAAATATCCCAAAAGAACGTATCAATTGCACTGCGTGCGTTATAATTGAAATATTTATCCAAATTTTTGCGTGTTTCTGCAATCGCTTTGTTTAATTCAGATAATACCCATCTGTCTTCAATAAAACGTTCGTTAACCGGAATTTGTTTTGCAGATTCTGGTTCAAAATCAGTCAAATTCATCAAAACATATTTTGATGCATTCCACAGTTTCGTTAGCAGTTTAGAACCACGTTTAACTTCATCTTCTATGTATGGTAAATTTGTTCCGATTGGTGCTGTTGCAATCCAGTAACGCAACGCATCAACACCGAATTTGTTTATCGCATCCATTGGGTCTGTTCCGTTTCCTTTACTTTTGGACATTTTTTTCCCTTTGGAATCAACGACCATACCATGCATATAAACTGTCTTGAATGGAACATCACCTGTGGCATAAATTGCCATCATTATCATTCTTGCAACCCAAAAGAATATCAAGTCTGCACCGGTACACAGATATTCTGTTGGAAAGTATTTTTTCATTTCTGCTGTGTTTTCTGGCCAACCAAGTGTTGAGAAAGGCCATAATCCAGAAGAAAACCATGTGTCCAATGTATCTGTTTCTTGTGTTAATTTTTTACCACCGGATAATTTGATTGCCTCTTCTTCTGTTTCTGCAACGTATATATTACCATCTTCGTCGTACCATGCAGGTATTTGATGTCCCCACCATAATTGGCGTGAAATAGTCCATGGACGAATATTTTTCATCCAAGACATAAATAAATTATAACGATGTTCTGGCAAGAATTTTATTTTACCTTCTTCAACTGCTTTAATCGCAGGAATTGCAAGTTTTTCTGCGTCAACAAACCACTGGTCTGTTAAATATGGTTCAACCGGTACGCCACCACGTTCAGAATATGGTGTTGGTATGATTTTGTCTTCTATTTTTACCAATAAACCGGCTTCTTCAATATCAGCAACAATTGCAGCACGTGCAACATATCTGTCCATGCCACGATATTTAGTCGGCACAACAGGGTTGTTATTCATTTTTGCATCTGTAGTTAAAATACAAACCGGTGTCAGATTATGACGTAAACCAACTTCGTAATCGTCAAAATCGTGTGCTGGTGTAATTTTTACAGCACCTGTACCTTTTTCTGGATCTGCATGTTCGTCACCAATAATTGGAATTTCAATGTCTGTTAATGGAATAATTGCTTTGCGTCCAATTAAATGTTTCAATTTCTCATTTTCAGGATGAACAGCAATCGCCTGGTCACCAAACAATGTTTCAGGACGTGTTGTTGCGATTTCAATTACACCGCCACCAACCAGGTTGTAGTTAAAATAATAAAACTTTCCTTTTTCTTCACGTGTTTCTATTTCCAAATCAGAAACAGTTGTCTGTTGTTTTGGGCACCAGTTAACCAAGCGTTTATCACGATAAATTAACCCTTCGTTATACATTTTTACAAACAATTTTAATACGTTTCTGGACAGACCAGCATCCATTGTGAAACGTTCACGTTTCCACACAGGTGTTGCACCCAATGTGTGTAATTGTGATATAATTTGACCGCCATATTCCTTGGTCCAATCCCATGCAGCAGTTAATTTTTCGTTCAATGTCAATGTGCGTGGATTTATACCACGTTTTGACAAATCACGTTCCACTAACAGTTGGGTTGCGATTGCAGCATGGTCTGTTCCAGGTTGCCACAGAACATCAAACCCAGCCATACGTTTATAACGACACATGATATCAGTCAGTACATTGTCCAGTGCATGACCCATATGTAAATTACCAGTAACGTTTGGTGGTGGCATCATAACGCAAAATGGTTGTTTTTCTGAATTTACATCGTTTGCCCAAAAGTTATTTTTATCCCAAAATTCTTGGATTTTGGTTTCAATTTCACGTGGACTTATATTTTTGCCTAGTTCAATATTCATGTTTTAATCCTGTTTGTAAAAATTTATTCGCACCCAATCGTACCAGAATAAAAAGAAATTTCAAGCATCAAACCATAATAAAAAAGACCTGTAATTGTTGTTTACAGACCGATAAAAAATTGATATAATTAAATAAATTAGAGATGTATTATGTTGTACATAATGCGTTGAAAGGTTGGAATTCTGGGGTTGTCCAGAACACAGGGAGATGTTTTATGAAAACCAAAAAAGTCGCAGAATCATTAAAGAATGCTGTAAGTACAGTTTTCTTGTTGGCGGGTGCGTTTTTTGTATGTTCTACATTTTTATCAATGCGTGCAGTATTGGCAGATCCAATTGCACCGGTTGATGAAAGCATGTTTGTTGGTCCCCAGGCACAACGTGCGGGGAATAATGTACGGACATCTGGTCGTGCCAGTCCACGTAATACACAAACGACACAGCGTGCAAATGTTGCACGTGGCACTGTTCGTGGTGTTGCATCTTCTAAACAGCCTGTACGCAATGTAGCAACACGTAATATTGTATCACGCAGTGCGGCTAATCCTCGTTCAAATGCTGTTGTATCCCGTAAAACAGGTGCGACAACAACACGTAATGTTGTATCACGTCAGAATGCTGCGATAAATCGTGCAAATGCGACACGTACACGTGGTGTTCGTTCAAGAACTGCAACAACAGATGCGACAACCAGTGCTGCAAACAATGCACGTATTTCTTTGCAAGGCAGTGCAATTCGTGGTTCTAAATCTGTTCCTTCGTCAAATTATTCCTATCTGAATGCAAAGTTGTATACTGGAAATTATTCAAACATCATTGATTCTTCAACAGGTATGATTTCTGCTGATGCGTACAGCAACTGTTTGGAATCATACTATACATGTATGGATGAAATCTGTACTGCACGTAATGCGGCACAACGTCGTTGTGCGTGCGCTGGTCGTGTAAAGGCATTTGCCGACGCAGAAGCATCATTAGAAACAGCAAACGAAGAATTGATAAAGGTATCTGGAGAGTTGGCATTATTAGTTGCCAACAAAGGCAAAGATGTATCTGATGCATTCAAATTAACTGATGCAGAAAAAGTTATGAATTGTGTGTCCTGGAAGGAAGCATACAAACAAGGCTCTTGGACAAAAGAAGAAGCTAAACAATGGTGTAACAGCCATGGTATTTATGAAAGTGCAGAAACATGTCCACAGCCATCTTATTGTGCGGCCAGTGGTAACAGTTTTGGTTTTGATATTGCAAATATTGATGGCAGCGGTTCTGATATTTTGGCTTCTTTACAAGCATGGGCAGATGCCAAAGATAATACAATTACAATTCTGACAGAAAATAATGATAACGTTTTGTCTGCATTTGAGAATGTTTCAAATGTTGTTGGTAATTTGGCTGGTATTGGTGGTGCTTTTAATGGAACAGAAGCATCTGAAGACACACTGGCAACAACATGGGGATATGATTTGTTTGAATATGCACACGATAATGTATGTTCACGTGTATTAGATTCTTGCTTTAACGGAATTTACGAAGCGTGTGGTTCACCGGCATCTTTTGGCGGTAAATGTGCCACAGGTCAATCTTCAAATTGTCCATTTAATTATAACTCTAACGTAGAAGTCAGTTCAGATGGTAATATCACATTGAATGAACGTGGTACAACATCTACTGTTAACAGCAGTGCTGCGTGCTTTGGTTATACAACCAGTTCTGGTGATCCGTATTCCAGTTTGCGTGGACCGGTTGCTGACGCACGTCGCAGTATCATAAACAAGTATCTGTTGGATGCAAATGCAGATTGTGATTTGTATGGCGAACAGTTGCGTGTTGCTGCACAAAATATTGGTTATCAAAAAGTTGCTGCACAACAGGCATTACGTCAAAAACGTTTAGAATTTGCAAACGAAGAAAAAGAACAAATTTTGACTGCTGCACAATCTGCGATGTCTAACTTTAATGAATGTTTAACAGAAATATATGACTGTTATACAGAAACAGCAGACAGTGAACCAACATGGCCAACTGCACGTATAAAAACATATTGTGCCCAGATGGCAAATGTTCCACACTGTTACGAAGAAATGATTTGTACACCAAACGATGCACAATTCTTGGCAGTTATTAATGAACAAGACAGCGAATCTTGTAAAAATACCCAGGATTATAAAACAAATACATGTCGTAACATTGTAACATTAAATGAAATCTTGAATGGTGCATATGATGGTAGTTTGTCAGACTTTACACCAGAATATCAAACAGATGCCAATGTAACAAAAGGAAATTCTTCTGTAAAATTACGTGAATATTGCTTGCGTAATGCAATGGGCGTTGATATGAGTGATGTTAAAGGTGCTGATGAAGACTGGAATATCCGTAATTGGACAAAACCGGAAAGTAATAAAAATTAATAAAAAACCCGCATTGGCGGGTTTTTTAATTGTAAAAATAACCTGCATTATAGTTTTTTTTGTGATATAATTGTAAACATGAAAAAGTCAGTTTTATTTTGGTTGTATTTTGTGGTTGCAATTGTTTTTGCAATATATTTTTGTGTCAGAATAGTTTTGTCTGGTATGGGATATGGCCCTGTGGCCAAGGTTCGTAATATCTCTATATCTGCGGATAAAACAGATGCTGATTTATCTATGTTGGTGCAGGCTGCCAGTATTACACCAAACACAAATGCGTACTCTGTTGATTTAGATGCATTAAACAATCGTATTTTGAATGTCCCAGAAATAAAAAAGTCTGCGGTTCGTCGTATGCCAAACGGGAATTTATCTGTAAAGGTATCGTTGCGTCGTGCTGTTGCATTGTGGACAAATGGTCAAAATTTTTATCCTTTATCAGTGGATGGAAAACCAATTGATAAACCAACAGACGTTCGTGATGATTCATATGTTTTATTTCGTGGTAAATTACCATCAGATATATCCGAAATAACAAATGCTGCACATAATTTAGTTAATTATCTTGATTATATGGAATGGATTGAAGATCGTCGTTGGAATATGTATACAAACAATGATGTGATAATAATGTTACCAGAACAGAATCCTGTTGATGCAATTGCTGCATTAATAACGCTAAACAGTAATCATGGTATTTTGGACAAAGATATAAGTGTTATTGATATGCGTGATTCTGCACGAATACTAGTAAAATAAAAAACGAAATGAATTTATTAGATTCATCTTTTTTATGTCTGGATATTGGTACACATGGTGTGCGTGGTATTGTGCATCGTATACGCAGTGCCAGTATTGAAAAATCTGCATATTTTGGGGTTGATAGTTCTGATACTATATTTGCAATAAAGTCTGTTGTAGATGAACTAGAAAAACAGATTGGCAGACATTTTGATTCTGCATATATTACGGGAAATTTTGGACCTTCTATGTTTGAAATGTTGGCTAAAAACACAGTTTGGTCTGGTGAACATAAGATAACAGCATCTGATATATATAATCAAATATCGCAAATAACATCTGCTGACGGTTTTTTTTCAATGCATATTGTTCCATTACGTTATGACACATTAATGGCACGCAATATTGTTTCACCAATTGGGCATGTAGATAAACGATTGATTTCAGCATTTGGTGTTATAAATTATTCTTATTCCGGTGTTGACAAGGTCTATGATTTTTTACGTCAAGCATGTATTCAACCAATCGGTTTTTATGATCCACAATTTGTTCAAAATGCCGTTTATCGCAAATCTAAACAAAACACAATGTTTATTGATTTTGGTGCAGAATTTACCAGTGCATCAATTTGGACAGATCGTGGTCCTGTTTGGCATGCAAAAATTCCGTTGGGTGGCACAGAAATAACACGTTCTATATCCCAGAAATTTAATTTATCTAATGAAGATGCAGACAGGATAAAAATTGCGGTGGCTTCTATGATTCCTGCTCAAATGGACAGATTTACACCTGCGGATACAGCGTATGATTTTTCTCGTTCTGATGTGAACGAGGTGGTATTACCAATTTTAGCAGATATTATCGGACAAATTAAAGATGGTTGTTTTGCATGTTTTACAAAGTACAAGCCAACAAAAATAATTTTAACAGGTGGCGGTGCAGAAATAACAGGTTTACGTGATTTTATTGAAAATGCATTTGCAACCACTACAGAAGTAATGCCGATTGATGCATCTGTTCGTGCTTTATCTGATTTTATTTGGGCTGGTGAAGCAATAAATCGTGAAAAGTATATTACAAAACACAAAAAATGGAATGCAAGATTTGATAAAGTGCGAAACATTTTTCATAAAAAGAAAAAATCTCATCCAAAATTTATACCAATTTTACCCAGCACCTTATGTTTTGATATGTCGCAACCAGAAACATACAGTTTGTTTAGGTCTGGTGATATATCAATGATACATGTTGATATTATGGATGGTTTTTATGTTGATAAAATTGCCGGTAGTATAGATGAATTACGAAAAATTCGTGAAAAAACAAAAGCACATTTGCATGTTCATTTAATGACAGAAAGCCCAAATATATGGGCTGCAGATGCGATATCTGCTGGGGCTGATACGATTATATTGTCAACAAACACATCTGGATTGCGTGCGGCAATACGAACGGTACGTGCATCCGGCAAGCGTGTTGGAATTGCATTAAATCCAGAATCATCTGTATCATTATTAAAAACAGTATTACGTGATATTGATGAAGTTATGATTATGTCTGTAACACCTGGGGCGGCTGGGCAATCGTTTGAACCGTCTTGTTTGCATAAAATATCGGTATTGGCTGCAACACGAAAAAAATACGGATTAAATTTTATGATATCTGTTGATGGTGGTATAAATGATAAAAATGCCCAGTTGTGTTGGGATGCTGGTGCAAATATGTTGGTTTCTGGTTCTTATTTGGCAAATTCTGTTGACTTTCCATTGGCTGTACAAAGTTTGTTGAAAAAAGACTAAAAAAAGCCGGTAAAAACCGGCTTTTTTAGTTGTTTTTTATTTTTCGTAAAACGACCATTATCCCTGCTGGGGTCATACCAGATATTCGTGATAAATCTGCAATATTTTCTGGACGTGTTGCATTTAATTTTTCAATTAATTCATTTGTTAAGCCTGGCAAATTATCGTATTTGAAACCATTTGGAATTTTCAAGTTTGCATCACGTTTATATGCGGCAATTTCCCGTTCGTTTCGTGCGATATATCCAGCATAAAAATTATCATTTTGTTCAATGATATCTTTTTTAAGATTGTATATTTTATCATACCAATCTGTTGTTATTAGTCCCAGTTCAATTCCGATTTTTCCCAATCGGGAAATTGCATTATCACAACGCAGTGATAAACGATATTCCGAACGAGATGTAAACATGCGATATGGTTCATCTACCCCCAGGGTAGTTATATCGTCAATCAAAACACCAATCATTGCGTTTGTTCTGTCCAGAATCAGCGGTGATGTATTTAATGCATATGCGGCCGCATTTGCACCGGCAACCAAACCTTGGGCAGCGGCTTCTTCATATCCAGAAGTACCGTTTATTTGTCCAGCAAAGAACATATATGGTATATCTTTTGATTGCAGTTTATCATTCAGACTGCGTGCGTCAATTGCATCGTATTCAATTGCGTATCCATATCTGATAATTTGTGCTTTTTCAAGTCCTGGGATTGTATGAATCCATAAATCTTGTACATCAGAACCAAAACTGGTTGAAATTCCATTTGGATAGATTAAATCGCTGTTATAACCTTCTGGTTCCAAGAAAACATGGTGTGATGTATGTTCCGGAAAACGCATTACTTTATCTTCTAGACTTGGACAATATCGTGGCCCAGTTCCAACAATATCACCGTTGTACATTGGTGCATTTTTTATATTTTTGCGAATAACATCATGTGTTTTTTCTGTTGTATGCGTGATGTAACAAACATTGTTATAATTGTTTGTTTCGTCACCATCTGCAAACCAATCGTGCGGGGTATCACCTGGTTGAATTTCACATACAGAAAAATCAATAGAATCCTTTTTTATTCGTGCAGGTGTACCTGTTTTAAGACGTAATATTCTGAACCCAAATTCAGATAAAATATCAGATATATTTTTATCTGCATCTTGATATGTTCCATCATCTTGTAATCGTCCAGACGATATTTTTTCATCCCCACGTGTTACAACCCCATGTAAGAATGTTCCTGTTGTTAAAACAATTGCAGACGCATGGTATTTGCCGTTAATAATTTTGTTCTTTATGTCTAAATCAGTTACAGGTTCAAATATCAAATCCAAATTTTTTTGTTTTGATAAAATATCAACAATCGCATTATGATACAGGTTTCTGTCAATTTGTGCACGTAATGCCTGGGTTGCGGCCCCATGTGTTGCATTCAGTGTTCGCCAATGAATTCCAGATTTGTCTGCGGCACGTCCCATAACCCCACCCAGTGCAGTTATTTCAGCCACCATTTGTGATTTACCCGGTCCACCAATACTAGGGTTACAAGATAATGCACCTAAATCAGACTTTGCTTGCGTAATTAACAGTGTTTTTGCACCACGACGTGCAGATGCCGATGCTGCTTCAACCCCGGCATGTCCACCACCAATAACAATTACATCGTATTTTTGCATCAGAAACGACCCATGCCACCATTTATATGCAGTACTTGTCCGTTGATATATGATGCTTCATCACTGGCCAAGAATACACATGCATTTGCGATATCGTCTGGTTCGCCAAAACGGCCACTTGGAATTTGTGCCAAATATGTTTTCTTTAATTCTTCTGGCAAAACATCTGTCATTGGGGTTTTGATAAAACCTGGTGCGATTGCATTTGCGGTAATGCCACGTGATGCAACCTCTGCTGCGATTGATTTTGTCATTGCAATCATACCGCCTTTGGATGCCGCATAATTTGCCTGACCTGCACCACCGATAACACCAATAATTGATGCCATATTTATAATGCGGCCATATCTATTTTTCATCATTGGCATAATTACAGCACGACACATCTTGAAACATGAACGCAGGTTTGTATTAATAACATCTTCAAATTGTTCATCTGACATACGCATTAACAATGTATCTTTTGTGATACCAGCATTGTTGATAAGAATGTCAATTTTGCCGGCTTTTTCAATTGTTTCCATAATCAGTTCAACTGCCCCTCCGTCAGACGCCAAATCGCATGGAATTTTGATATATTCATCGTCAAATTCCGCATTCATTTTTGCAATATTACGACCAGAAACAACAACAGTTGCACCGGCTTGTTTCATTTTTTTTGCGATTGCACCACCGATACCACCTGTGGCACCTGTAATTAATGCGACGCGTCCTGTTAAATCAAACATCTTATATCTCCAATTTTTTTGCAGTTATTTTATCTGTAATACGTGAACATAGTCCTGTTAAGACAGATCCTGGCCCAATTTCTGTCATATCTGTAACACCTAAATCAGCCATATTCAAAACGCTTTCACGCCAACGAACACCATGTGTCATTTGGTATACCAACGCAGATTTGATTTCGTTAACATCAGTTAATGGTGTGCATGTTTTATTTGATATTAACGGAACAGATGGTGTGTTCATTTTTACATCTGCCAACGCCAACGCCATTGCATCTGCAGCAGGTTGTTGAATACGGCAATGTACAGGTACAGATAATGCTAGTGGCATTGCACGTTTTGCACCCTGCTCTTTTGCGATTAGCATTGCGTTTTCAACTGCTTCTTTGGCACCAGAAATAACAACTTGTCCCATACTGTTATCGTTTGCAACATCGCATCCAGCATCATCGCATATTTTTTGTAACGTATTAATGTCCATACCCAATACAACTGCGGTTAAACCATGTCCAATTGGTACAGCCGTTTGCATTGCGTTACCACGTATGCGTAATAGTTTTGCTGTGTCACCAACAGATAATGCACCCGCTGCACACAATGCTGTGTATTCGCCCAAAGAATGTCCAGCAACAAATTCTGGTAGTGTCTGTCCACTGGCACGCAACATTGCAATTGATGTTGCCATAATTGCAGGTTGAACATTTGCGGTTAATGTTAAATCTTCCATTGGGCCATTAAAAATAATATCTGATAATTTTTCGCCCAATGCCGCATCAACTTCATCAAATACTGCACGTGCATCAGTATTGTTTTCATATAAAACTTTACCCATACCTACGACCTGGGCACCTTGGCCTGGAAATACAAAAACAGACGACATATTTATCCTTTTTTTTGCATTATAAACCGTATTTTTTACAATCGCAAACATATAATAAATGTTGACAATATATAATTATGTGTTATTATTTTACACGACAGAAAAAAGAGGTTTATTTATGACAGACAAAAACAATAAAAATGTACGTGTTTTGGTTGATGCAGAATTTTCTTTTATGTTGGGTAAATTTGAATTGTGCGACAAAATTACCCAAGAACAAGCAATCCGGTTAATTGAAAGTCTAAAAAAAGTTACACCACATAAAAACAGATGTTTTGCAGATATAACAGCAGAGTATATAACAGGTGCTTTTATTAATACAGAAGGAAGAAAATATAGTTCTGATAAGTTAGTGTTATCACCAACATTAGCAAACAAGGTTAGATGTAGCGAATGCTCCAAAAAATTGACTGAACGTCAACGCACACAAACATGTGTTCAGAATATTCGTTCTGGTAAATGTTCTGATAAATTGGTTCTAAGAACGATTGGTAAAGTATTACTTTCGGATATTTATTATAGAAAACAAAAGTAAGTCAGTTTTTTGTTGAAAAAAGCCGGCAAAAGCCGGCTTTTTAATGAACAAACATTGCACCTAGGGATGTGGGTTCGGGTCTTGTAGAAAGTCCTTTTTTGTTATGCAGTGTCTGTGATGTATATCGTATGATATTTTAATTTTTTTCGCAATTGGTACGTTTTCCTGAATATTGGCAAATTTGTACCATGGGACATTTATCGCATTTGGGACGTAATGCAGTACATACATAACGTCCATGTAACACCATAACATGGTTTACAATGTTGTGATATTTTTTTGGGATTATTTGTAACAGTTTTGTTTCAACTTTTTCTGGGGTATTATCGTCATCATTCACCCAACCGTATCGGTGTGCGTTGCGAAACACATGTGTATCAACACCAATGTTTGGTGCACCCCATAAAACATTACATATAACATTTGCTGTTTTTTGACCAATGCCTGGTAATTTCATCAATTCATCACGATTGTGATATTTTTCTGAAAATTTATCTGATATATTTTCATCGGCCAGTTTTTGTGCCAAAGCGATGATATTTTTTGCCTTGTTGTTAAAGAAAGATATTACACGAATATATTCTTTTAATCCATCAATTCCCAGTTCCAACATTTTTTGTGGTGTTGGTGCAACAGCAAACAAATTTGGTGTGACTTCGTTAACTTTTTTATCTGTTGCCTGGGCAGACAGTATTACAGCCACTGCAAAATTAAATTCATTAGTATGAAACAGTTCTGACCGAATTGTCATATCAATTGTTGGTGGAACATGTTCAAAATATTGTTGTGGTGTCATTATTTGCCTTTGACTATTTTATTAAGATACCAAATTATTGTATCGCTTTGCTTTTTATGTTGCAAAAAATTTGCCATAACCATTTTCATTTCTGGCGTTGGGTCTAATTCAACTTGTTTTTTACAATTGCGTTCTGTCATACATTGGCATGTGTTGGAACAATATTTGCAATTATAATCAAAACCAGAACAATACTTTGGCATATAAATTTCCTGTTTTAATTATTTTTCTTTTTGTGTCAGTTTTTCTATTTGTTTCTGTTGTTTTTCCAGTCTTTTATGGATTCTTTGTAATAAACGTGTCATTAATTCTGTATCTTTGCACAAATCAATTTGATGTTCACAATTTTGGTCATAAACCAAGCATTCTGGTCTGTTACATTTTCCGCCCAGTGTTTGATATGGACACATTTTCTCAATTTGGCTGCAATATAAATTAAATGGCCATGTTCTGTGAATGCCAGATGCAGTATCTATAACACTTGGGGTTCCATTGTATATGTTGTACAGATGTTTAATTATAAAACCTGTTTCCACAGATGTAGGTTCAACAGCAAAATCACATTTGGCGTGTTGTTCTTCTGAATATCCGTCTGTTTTGCAAACACCATCGGTTGTTTTATGCGGACATTTTATAGAAATATTACCACAATAGCATTTCATATTTTTTTACCTTTGTTTTGTTGTATATGTTGAACGTGCGTATGTTTGCCATTTGGTATTATACAAATCACGCACAATGCAAATTGTCAGTTCGTTTGAACATTTTATTCCATTGTTAAATGGGCATAATCTGTTTACGCACGCCATATATACTTCCTTTGTATTATTTATGCCTTGTCTACAGATATTGACAGGTCATATCCATCTATTTGGGTTGTGTATTCACCGTCGCCTGCAATCATTTCAACAATCAGTGCTTCACGCATAATACGTTTTTTATGTTGTTCTATTGCATTGGCAACGGCTGGTTCTGCATTATATGTAAGAATAATTCTGTCAGACACATCCAGACCAGCGGATTTGCGTGTATCTTGGATAAAACGCAATGCGTCATTTGCCAAACCTTCGGCAATTAATTCTGCGTTTAATTCTGTATCCAGAACAACAACTGCTGTATTATCTGGCAATGCTGCACCAGACACGCCATCTTTGACAGTCAGACGATTTTCGTATTCGTCAGGGTTTAATTCATAACCTGCGACCAATAATTTGTCACCAACTATTTCATAGGTACCACGTTTAACAGATGGTATTATATCTTTTAATGCACCACCCAGACGGCTGCCGATTTTTGGTGTGATTAAATATACAAAACTGTCTGCAACAGTTGCGATATTTGTATCAAATTTAACAGACTTTACATTTAATTCATCTTGTATTATATCTGCATATTCTGGCATATCACAACCTGCAACAGTCAATGAATTTAACGGCAGACGATTGCGTAATTTATACTGTTCACGTAATTGTTTACCAACAGATACAATCATTTGAACACGACGCATATCTTCAACAATTTTAGTGTCTGTATTTTGTGTTGTTGGCCAATCTGTCAAATGAACAGATGCATCGCCTGTTAAATTACGATAGATATATTCAGAAACAAATGGTGCAAATGGTGCCAGAACACGACACAAGGTTACCAGAACGGTATACAATGTATCAAATGCATCTTGTTCTTCGTCCCAGAAACGTGCACGACCACGTCTGATATACCAATTATTCAATATGTCCAAGAAACGAACAAATTCCCTGATTGCGATATCTGGTTTGTATTCATCCAATGCGGATTTAACAGTACTTACCAAAACATTTAATTCGGACAAGATATATTTATCCAACACATTATCTGTTGAATCAATTATATTTGCAGTTACGTTTCCTGCATTCGCATACAATGTAAAGAAATGATATGCATTCCACAATGGCGTTTGAATTGTCTTGGTTGATTCTGCAAATACTTTACCTTCTTTATCAATTGGTACAGGTTCTGCTTTCATAAAGTTTGAGCCTAATATAAACAGACGAACAGTATCTGCACCATATTGTTCAATTTGTTGTTCTGGATTTACAAAGTTTTGCAATGATTTCGAGAACTTCTTTTTATTTTCATCAACCATCATACCGTTTGCAGATACGACCTTGAACGCAGGTTTATCAAACAATGCAGTTGCCAATACCATCAATGCATAGAACCAACCACGTGTTTGGTCTTGACCTTCAATGATATAATCTGCTGGGAATGTTTTTGCAAATCTATCTTGATTTTCAAATGGGTAATGCAGTGATGCCCATGGCATTGAACCACTTTCTACCCAGCAATCTAAGACATCTGGTATACGTGTCCAACCATCACGTGTTAATTTATCCAGTGTTGGACGGTGCAAATCAGAAACCGTTACACCAAAAAATTCTTCTAGTTCTGCGATTGAACCAAATATTTTGAATTCGCCATCTTTTTCCCAGATTGGTAATGGCATGCCCCAGAAACGATTGCGTGATATTGACCAAGGACGTGCGTTTTCAATCCATGAACGAAAGCGTTCGCCTGCACTGGTCCAATTTACCAATGCATTATTTGCCAACAGTTTATCCTTGATTTTTGGAACGTCAATATACCAAGAATCTGTTGCACGATAAATTAATTTTTGCTTGCTGCGGTCACCAAATGGATAACTGTGTTTATATTGTTCTTTTTTAACCAGTTTTCCGTTTTGTTTCAACCAGTCCATTATACGTGGTGTTGCATCAAAAATATTTTCACCCGCAAAGTCAACAACCGTATCGTCAAAGTTACCATAGTCATCAACGTTTAACAGGACTGGGAAATGTGGGTTTATGTTTTTTGCCGCCCAAAAGTCATCGGCACCATACGCAGGTGCGATATGAACGATACCTGTACCATCACTATCAGATACATAATCTGCCGGTATTACCTGGAATAATAAATCAGATTGTCCCGCATAATATGGGAACAGTGGTGTATAGTGTTTACCAATCAAATCAGAACCCTTGATGCATTCAATTTCTGTTGCATCTGCAAACTGTTTTTCATATGCCTTGAATCTGGATTTTGCAACGATGTATACATGTCCATCTGTATCTTGCATACGCAGGTATTCCATATTTGGATTTACAGCCAATGCAGAATTTGCAGGTAATGTCCATGGTGTTGTTGTCCATGCGATGATACGGTCGCCATTTTCCAATTCAAACCAAACTGTTACTGCATCATCAACAATTTCACGATAGTCTTGGGATGCTTCGGAATTTGAAACAACTGTTCCATTTACCCAATCATATGGATTAACGCTGTAATCTTTGTATAACAGACCCTTGTCGTACAAAGACTTTAATGTCCACAACATTGATTCCATATAATTTTTATTCATGGTTTTATAACCATATTCATCACCAATCTTTACCCAGCGTCCCATACGAGTAATAAAATGATTCCATTCGTTTGTATATGTCATAACGTCTGTTTTGCACATATTGCAAAACGCTTCTATACCATCTTCGGCAACAATATTTTTTGCGGTTCTGCCTTGCTTTTTTTCAACAGAATTTTCCGCAGGTAACCCATGACAATCCCATCCTAATTCACGATTAACATAACGTCCATTCATTGTCTGGAAACGGCATATCATATCTTTTACAACAGATACCCCCAAATGTCCCCAATGTGGCAAACCGTTGGCAAAAGGTGGACCGTCAAAGAAACTGAATGGATGTCCTTGTTTGGTCTTTTCCAATGTTTTATTGAAAGTATTATTTTCGTGCCAGTACGTTAACACCTGTTGTTCCAGTGATGGAAAATCTGCACGAGGGTCTGTTTTTGGGTATGCCATAATAAAATACTCCGTATTATTATTATATCATTAAAAAAAGGGCGTCTATACGCCCCAGCCACCGCCAAAGCGCAGTTGCCGATTATTTAATAATAATTATTGTTGTTTGTTTCATAGCCCTCAGTTTACACACCAAAATACAAAAAATCAAGTATTGTATTAACAAATTGACAAATAAAATACTTATGATATCTTGTCGCAGGCAAAAGGATATAAAATGAAAAACAATTTAGATAATCTGACAAAAAAAGCACAAGATGCCAAAATGCATACACAAAATGTTGTTTATGCACAAACAGTTGCTGCATTAGAAAGGAGAAATGTTGAAAAAACATGTCGTGATTTGGGTGCAGGATACAGTGAAATTATATACAAAATTGTTGGTTCTGAAACAGTCGGTTTCAAGTTTCATATGTCAGATTATGAAAAGATTGCAAAAGTAATGACTATAATAATAACTGTTAAAAATATTAGATCAGAAAAGACCGTAAAAGAAAATTTTGTTGATGAAGAATTTGTAAAACAAATGTTGGAATTATTTACAAAAAAAGAAAAATAAATGTTGCAAAAAGAAAAAAACAAAAAACAGGCACTTTTTGTAAAACAGTTAAAGGCACACTTAAAATAAAAAGCAAGATACTTATGTTGTCGTGTAGAACATAAAAGGATGTAAAATGGCAAATAATTTGAACAATCCAGAATTAACAATAAAAACAAAAGTGCAGAACGAAATTCTTATGCATACAAAAAATGCACTAAATGCAAGAAATGCAAAAAAAATAATTCATGATTTGGGTTCAGGATATAGCGAAATAACATATAAAATTGTTGGTGCAGAAAATGTTTCTTATGAATTTAATATGGCAGATTATGAAAAAATTGTAAGGGGGGTAGTCATATTGATAAACGACAAAAAAAGGGGTGTCATAAAAGAAAATTTTACCGATGAAAAATTTATAAAACAAATGTATGATTTGTTTGTGAACAAAGAAAAACAAATGCTACAGAATGAAAAAGATAAAAATCATACACATTTTATAGAACTGTTAAAGAATCATTTAAAATAAAAACCCCGATTGGGGTTTTTCAATTCTGGTGCCGGTAATAGGACTTGAACCTACGACCCCCTCATTACGAATGAGATGCTCTACCAGCTGAGCTATACCGGCAACTGCCGATGCACTATAATACATCTTTTTTTTATTTTCCAGTATATATTTAATATAAATATTTGCTTTTCGGTTTTTCTTTGTTATAATCCTTGTCGCAACGGGTGGTTAGCTCAGTTGGTTAGAGCGTTACGTTGACATCGTAAAGGTCGTTGGTTCGAGTCCAATACCACCCACCATGAATTTTTAGGAAAATAGAATAATGCGAATGCAAATCTAATTTTGGATAAAAGATTAACGGGAATCATTGGACGTCCCCGTTGACGTCTATTTTTTTAAGATAAACACAGGCAAAGGAAAAATAACATGGCAAAAAAATATTTAGTTACATCAGCATTACCATATGTTAACAATAATTTACATATTGGACATTTAATTGGTTGTTATTTGCCAAGTGATGTGTATGCACGTTTTTGTCGTGCGATGGGACGTGATGTTTTGTATGTTTGTGGTACAGATGAACATGGTACAGCCAGTGAAATTGGTGCACACAAAGAAAATATGCCTGTTGAAGAATATGTTGAAAAATACCGCAAACCACAGGTTAAGGCCGTTCAAGATTTTAATTTATCTGTTGATTTATATGGACGTACACATACAAAATTGCACGAGCAATTAATCCAAAAATTATTCTTGCGATTACAAGAACAAGGTATGTTAGAAGAAAAAACATCAATGCAACCATATTCTATTAAAGAAGGGAAGTTCTTGGCAGACAGATTTGTTATTGGTACATGTCCAAAATGTGGATACGAACATGCATATGGAAACGAATGTGATAAATGTTTTGCAAATCTTGAACCTGCCCAGTTGATAAATCCACGCAGTGCCGTTAATTCTGAATCGCCTGTTGAAATGCGTGAAACAAAACATATGTATTTCAAAACCAGTGCAATGCAGGATAGATTACGCAAATGGATTGATTCACGTGTTGGGTGGCCAAAAACAGCATTGGCAATCGCAAACAAATGGTTAGATGAAGGATTACGTGACAGTCCGATTACACGTGATTTGAAATGGGGAATTCCTGTGAACAAACCGGGTTATGAGAACAAGGTTTTTTATGTTTGGTTTGATGCACCATGGGGATATGTTTCAATATCTCAGGCGGCTAATGAAAATTGGGCTGATTGGTGGCATGGTGGGGATGATGTTCATTATGCACAATTTATGGGCAAAGATAATGTATCTTTTCATTCTATTTTCTTTCCATCCCAGGAATTAGCAATGGATGATAATTGGAAAACAGTTGATGTATTAAAGGCAATGAACTTTCTGAATTTTGAGGGTGCCAAAGTTTCAAAGTCAACAGGTAATGGTATATTCTTGGATGATGCTATAAAAATTGCCCCAGCTGATTATTGGCGTTATGCATTGTTAGCGTCTGCACCAGAAACAGATGATACGGATTTTACAATAAATCGCTTTGCGGATATTGTAAACAAAGACTTGAATGGTATGCTGGGAAATTTTGTTAGTCGTGTATGTAAACTAACCCAAAAAAACTTTGGAAATAATGTTCCAAAATCGGGTAATAAAAATTTAGAATTGGAATCTAAAATAAATGAAAAACTATCTGAACTAACACTTGCGCTGGACGCATGTGAATTCAGAAATTCAATTGCTGCATTACGTGGATTATATGCAATTGCAAATGAATACATGACAAAAATGGAGCCATGGACATTGGTTAAAAACGGTGATATGGATGCTGCCGCTGCAGTGTTAAACGAATGTTTTCAAATGATTGATTTGTTTGCACGTGTATCACAACCTTTTATTCCAGATACAGCAAAAAAAATACAAAATATATTTGTTAAAACACATGATTTGTCATGGCCAACAAAGTATGAACATCGTATTGATGATGGCATAGAATTTGTTGTGCCAGAAAATTTATTTAATCGTATTGATGATGATACTGTTGCGATGCTGATTGAAAAATATGCACCAAAAAAACCAGACAATACGCCAAAACCAATTGTTGCAGAAATTGTATCTGTTAAAAATCATCCAACACGTGAAGATTTACATGTTTTAGATGTTAATTATGGTGGTGATAAAAATGTACAAATTGTATGCGGTGCACCGAATGTATATGTTGGATTGCGTGGGGTTTTAGCACCTGTTGGGGCAAAGTTGCCAGGTATGAAAAAACCGATGGCACAGCGTACAGTTGCTGGCGTTGAATCATTTGGAATGATGTGCAGTGCATCAGAACTTGGGCAAGATGGCGATGATAAAAATATTATTGATTTGGGTTCTGAATATAACATCGGGGAAGAATATAGATTAAATTGAAAAGGAATAGAATAATGAACGAATTAAAGAAAGAAAACACAGGAATACACGAAGAGTTGACACTGCGTTTGTATTCTGGAGGGTTTACAATAAGAAGTCCTTTCAAAAATATTGAAGATATAAAGAAACTTTTATCTGTTAACAAAAATGTTTATAAAATAGAAGTTATCAAAACAACAGAAAATCACTGTATGAATTCGGTTCTAGAAACACATTATGTGGAAACAAAAAAACTGCCATTATGGGTTGCAGATGAAATCACAAATGCAAAAAAAATAAAAAAAAGTAACCCAAAATTTCGTTTCTACCCTGAAATAAATAGTATGAATTTACATGTACCTGCGATTCAGACAGATGTTCATACACAATATAGTGTTGGTCTGAAAGAAATAGGTGTGTTTGAACCATGTGTATTTCCTGTTTCAACAACAGTTTATTGGCATGAACTGGATAATAATGATATTGTTGTGAACAAAGATATGAAACAGATTTATCCAAAAACAACTGGAAAAATTCCAGAAATATTAGGAAAAATTTTACAAAATGTCAGATAATAAATTGCGTCTTGTTTTACTGTCTTGTTGTGCACCATGTTCGTCAGGTGCGATAAAACAACTTTGCGAAAATAAAATTGATGGTGTGTCTGACTTTATTGTCTTGTTTTATAATCCGAATATTTTTCCAGAATCTGAATACACAAAACGTATGCAAGAACAGATAAAATACTGTGAAAAATTCGGGGTAAAATATGCAGTGTTGGAATACGACCATGACGCATGGCGTGATGCTGTTCGTGGGCATGAAATGGATTCTGAACGTGGTCCACGTTGCAGTTTATGTTTTGAATACAGATTTCGTCGTGCTGTAAAGTTTGCACGTGATAATGGATATAACGCTATTGCAAGTGTACTGGGGGTGTCCCGTCATAAAAGCCAGTCCCAGGTTGATTGTGCTGCACAAACAGTATGTAATGGCGTTGAATATTTACCAATAAAGTGGGACGAAAACATGCGTTTACAAATTAATCGTACGTCTGATTTTTATCGTCAGAATTATTGCGGATGTGAATTTAGCATCAGAAAAATCTGATGTATCATTCGTGACGCAAACTGTCAATTGGATTTAATTTTGCTGCCTTCATTGCAGGCATAACACCTGATGACAAACCAACGATTACTGCCACAGAAACGGATAGTATTACTGGCCATATACTGAATGGTACGTTGTATCCCAGTATAAACCGCCCTACCCCTTGGGATAATCCAACCCCCAGTATTAATCCAATCATAGATCCAATAAAAGATATTAAAACAGATTCAGACAAGAATTGTATAATAATCATTCTTTCACGTGCACCAATCGCTTTACGTATACCGATTTCACGTGTTCTTTCTGCAACGGATACCAGCATCATATTCATAATACCAATTGCACCAACTAATAAAGATACTGCGGCAATTGCGATTAATAACAGTTTTAGATAGCCTGTTACAGTATTCATTGTTTCCATAACTTGTTTCATATCCATAATCTGAAAATCGTCTTCGGCATCGTCTTTTAATCTGTGTCTTTGACGTAATAACATGCTAATTTGTTCTATTGCTAAATTATTATCTGATTCTGCAAACAGTTTTAATGCAACCATATTGACTGAATTAGGAAATCGGCTGCCTTGCAATCGTTTTTTTAATGTTGTTATTGGTATTAAAATCATGTCGTCTTGACTGCCCATTGCGGAATCGCCTTTGGCCTTGGTAACACCAATTATAACAAAGGGTGTATTTTGGACACGAATAACCTCGCCCACAGGATTTTTTGGCAACCCCAGTTCTTCGGCTGTTTCTGGGCCGATTACAGCGTATGTAGATGCGTTTCTGACAGCGGATGCATCAAAAAAAGTTCCGTATTCAATTTCAATATTTTGTACTGTGGTATAATCTGGATATACGCCCATCATTGATGTTGCCCAGTTTTTGTTTCCATATATGGCTTGGGCTGCACCATTCTGAACAGGGCTAACAGCCATAACATCGGGCAGTCTTGCGATAAATTCTGCATCTTGGATAGTTAATGTATGTCTGTTTCCTGTTCTGACCCCGGCAGATTGTGCTGCACCTGCACGTATCATAATTGTATTAGTACCCAGACTTGAAAATTGATCTGTTATTGATTTTTGTACGGTTTCACCAACAGCCACCATGATAACCACCGCCATAACACCAATTATTATACCCAGTACAGTTAAAAAAGAACGTATTTTATTGCCACTAATAGATAACCAAGATTCTTTGATAATATCATTAAACGTCATGTTTGTTTCCTTATGTCCTGATTATAAATTTCTGTCATCTTTTGGAATTGGACCATCATAATTAATTTTGCCATCACGGATATGTATCAGTCTGTTTGCATATTTTGCAATATCAAATTCATGGGTAATCATTACGATAGTTATTCCCATTTCCTGGTTTAATTGCTTAAAGAATTTAAGGATTTCATTACCCATTTTACTATCCAAAGCACCGGTTGGTTCGTCTGCCAATATTAGTTTTGGACTGCCTGCTAATGCACGTGCAATTGCGACACGCTGTTTCATTCCGCCAGATAATTGTGTAGGCAAATATGATTCAAAATTTTCCAATCCCACACGCTTTAACATCTCACGTGCACGATTTATTCTTTCTTCCATTGGTAAACCACGATACATCAACGGTAACATAACATTGTCCAAGACACTGCGTTTTGATAACAGGTTAAATTGTTGAAAGACAAATCCAATATATTCATTTCTTATAATTGCTAATTCATCGGGCGTTAAACCTGTTACATCTTTGTCATATAATTCATAAATACCAGATGTCGGTATATCTAAGGCCCCGATAATATTCATACACGTAGATTTTCCAGATCCTGATGGACCCATGATTGCAACAAATTCACCAGATTTTATTGTAAAATTTATATCAAATAAAACCTGTTGCTCGCCACCCAGTTCCAATGGAAAACTTTTATTTATATTTTTAAGTGCAATAATATTTTCTGGTGCTTTTTTCATATATTCTCTCTCGGATTGTATCTATTTCATTATATCATTTTATTGGTAAAGTCGCAATACTTGTATGCATCAGGTATGTTTTTTGTAAAAAAAAACCGGTAAACACCGGTGATTAATCATATGGATTTTCAGATTTTTCATATTCAATAGTAATTGGCAAGTGTTCCCATTTTAATGCGGTTGCCAATCCACGACGTAAATAACGTGTGTATGACTCTGGTATATCAGAAGCACCACCAACGTTTATAGTGATTTTCATTGGATGGCGTCCTGTTTGTCGTGCAAACTTAATTTTCATGGGGCGTTTTAATCGTGATAGTGGCGGTTGTCTGTCTGTAACCAGTTTTTCAACAATTCTGTTAATTAAACTGGTTGGTGCCTGTGCCATAGAAATATCCCATTGTTCATATATTCTGCGGAACATGTTTTGTATACCTGTTCCTGTTTGTGCAGAAACAGCCAAAATCATTGGTTTGATTATTTGATGAAAAGAATTAGCAAACTGATGTTTTAATTTTAATAATTTTTCATCACGTAGTTCTGGTTCAACCAAGTCCCATTTATTCAGTGCAATACATAATATTTTGCCTGCGTTATAAACACGTGATGCAATACCCAGTGCTTGATTTTCAATATTTTTAGTTGCGTCAACCATTACAATAACAATATCTGCCTTATCAATTGCGTCTAACGATTTAAGTGCAGATAATGTTTCAACGTCATCTGTAACGCCTGCTTTGCGTCGCAATCCGGCAGTGTCCATTAATAAAATATCACGTCCATAGAATGTTGTTGGAATTTTTACTGTATCACGTGTAATACCGGGTGCATCCATGACAATTTGTCGTTGTTCCCCCAGTACACGATTTACAAATGTTGATTTTCCAACATTTGGTTGGCCAAGTATTGCGATTTTTATTCTGTTATCATTATGCACAGGTACGCTTTGTGTGTTTTCTGGTGTGTTGTTACCTGCGATTTTGTCTAAGAATTCATATATTTCATCAAAACCACGTTTATGTTCTGCGGAAATTAAAACAGGTTCGCCAAAACCAAGTTTATAAAAATCATGGATATTAGACAGTCTTTTTTCCGATTCGCTTTTGTTTATCAATAATAATACTGGTGCACGTGTTTTTCTGCGTACAATTTTTGCCCAGTCTAAATCTTCATTTGTCAGACCAACACGTCCATCAACAACAAACAAGATTGCGTCTGATTTTTCAATTGCATTAAATGCCATGTTGGTTGAATCTAGTGCAATACCAGAACGGGCGTTTTCCAGTCCTGCTGTGTCATACAGCGTATATGGACGATTGCGAAAATTGCCAGAAATTGTATCACGTGTAACACCTGGTCTGTCATGTACCAATGCATCACGTGTTCCTGTCAGTGCATTAAATAATGTGGACTTCCCTGTGTTTGGTCGTCCTGCAATAGTTATCTTTATCATTGTTTTTTCCATTGATTTTTTGTAATTATAAAGCAAAAATATAAATAATCAAATGGGGGTATAATATATGAAGAAAAAATTGAAAAACGCTTTGAATCATATTAAATCTGTAATTGTTAATCCAAAACGTTATTTTACAAAGATTGTGGCAGATGGAAATCTAGAAGAATCTATGTTAAAGGCTTTCCTGTACGGCTTATTGGGCGGCTGTTTGGTTTTGTTAATTAGATTGCTTGGCGGTGCAACAATAACATTGGGTTCCATTTTTACAGCGGTTATAATTGTTCCTGTGCTGGCAGTTGCATTGTTATTTGTTATGGGCGGGTTATTGATGTTGGTATCTGAAATAACAGGCGGTGAACGTGATTGGGAAATCGCTATCAAAGGTTTAGCATCTGTATTTTTTATTTATCCTGCGATACTGGTATTAAACGCATTGGCATTTAATTGTGTATCTATATGGGTAATCAGTTTGTTGGTTGATATTTATATATTGTTCTTGTTTTATAATATATCGTTATATTGTATGCGTGGAAAACGTGGCAGTGTTTTGTTAGTTATTGCGATATTGGCTTTGTTTATGTTTACTGTGTATGCAACCAATTATAGAATTGGGTGGTTTATGTTAAAAAATGCCGGTGCGACATTATCTTGTTTGATATAAAAAAGCCGGTTTTTACCGGCCTTTTTTAATTTTTTTTCAAGAAGTTTTCCAACCAATGGTTATCAAAATTTAATTGTTTTACATCTTTGTTTGCTAATAACTTTTTCTGCAAAGGAATAGTCGTTTTAACACCTTCAATTACAAATTCGTCCAATGCACGTGACGCACGCATAATACACGCAGGTCTGTTTTGTGCATGAACAATCAATTTTGCAATCATAGAATCGTATGTTGATGGTATTGTATATCCTGTATAAACAGCACTGTCAACACGCACGCCCAAACCACCGGATGGTGCATACAACGTTACTTTACCTGGATTTGGAACAAATGTATCAGGATCTTCTGCGTTTATGCGAAATTCAATTGCATGTCCATTTGGTATGACATTTGATTGCGTGTACCCCAGTTTTTCACCAGCAGCGATACGGATTTGTTCACGAACCAAATCAACACCATAAACCATTTCTGTAACAGGGTGTTCAACCTGCAGTCGTGTATTCATTTCCAAAAAGTAAAATTTACCATCTTCGTACATGAATTCAAATGTGCCTGCATTTGTATAGCCCATTTTTTTAGCCGCACTTTTACAAATTTCAATCATATCATCACGTTGCTTTTGTGATAATGCGGCCGCCGGGCATTCTTCCATAATCTTTTGATTTCTTCTTTGTAATGAACAGTCACGTTCACCAAATATTACAACGTTTCCATGTGTATCACCTAAAACCTGGAATTCAATATGTCTGGGATGCAGTAATAGTTTTTCCATATACAGCGTATCATCACCAAATGCAGATTTTGCCTCGTTTTTAGTCAGTTGATATGCCTCTGCCATATCGTTTGCAGACATTACAGGTCGCATACCACGTCCACCGCCACCCGCAGATGCCTTTAGCATAACAGGATAACCGATTTTTTCAGCCGTATCTAATGCGTCTTCAAGCGATTTTAATTCGCCATCAGACCCGGGAACCACAGGCAAACCGCATTCAATCGCAGTCTTTTTTGCGTTGACCTTGTCCCCCATTTTAGAAATCATTTCTGGTTTTGGGCCAATCCAAATCATGCCATGCTGTTCAACCTTGTGTGCAAAGTCTGCACGTTCAGATAAAAAACCATATCCAGGATGAATTGCATCCGAATTTGTTAATAATGCAGCAGTTAAAATTGCCGATTCGTTTAAATAAGAATCACGTGCAGGCCCAGGTCCAATACAAACGGATTCGTCTGCCAGTTGTACATGCATTGCGTCTTTGTCAACGGTTGAATATACTGCAACTGTACGAATACCCATATCACGACATGCACGAATGATACGTAATGCGATTTCACCACGATTTGCGATTAATACTTTCTTTATTTGTGACATGATATTTATTCAACAACGATTAAAGGTTGATCAAACTCAACCGCTGCCCCATCTGTTACTAATATTTCTTTTATAATTCCGTCTTTGTCAGATTTAATTGGATTAAATGTTTTCATTGCCTCTACCAATGCGACGGTATCACCTGTTTTTACAGCACTGCCGACAGACACAAATGTATCTGCACCTGGTTCTGGTGCCAAGTATACAACACCGACCATTGGTGATTTTAATACATGACCGTTTATGGTGTTTGTTTGAATTGCTTTTTCTGATTTTGTATCGGATGATGCGACCGCAACAGTTGTTGCAACTTGTTGTTTTGATAAATGGATATGTTTACGGTACACACCAAACAAGAACTGACGTTCTAAATCCAACTCTGTAATCCCCATATCGTCCATGATTTTAGACATAGATTCAACGGTTGCACGAAAAGACATCTTTTAACCCTTTTGTTTTAATTTTTCTGTCTTAATTATTGTTAGATTTTACCACAATAACAGCCATTGTCAAGGAACAGGGTCGTATCCAAACCCGCCCCCAGGTCTGCAACGTGATATGCGTTTTATTCCCATGTATACACCACGAAATATTCCATATTTATCAATCGCTTGTTTTGTGTATTCGCTGCACGTGGGGGTAAATCTGCATGCTGCCTTGCCTCCGACAAAAGGAGATATTGCAGATTGATATATGTATATCAAAAAAATAGCAAGTTTTTTAAGCATTTGATTGCTGTTTTTTTAGGTAATGCAATGCTTTTTTCATTGCTGTACGACCGGATTCACGTGTTGCATCCAATATATCGTGGCGAATAATAAAGATATAATCCAGGTCATTACACATTATGTTTTCGTTATAAGCAATCCAATCACGTATCATGCGTTTTGCACGATTTCTGTCAACAGCATGTTTGAAAGTCTTTTTTGTAACGACCAATCCATATCGTGCATCATCTGTATATTTTGCAGGTTTTGTACGTACTAAAAAATATGCACAACGTGCAACAGGGTCAGATTCGCCTGCAATAAAATCAGAATGATTTTTTATAGTATTTCGTTTCATGTTCCTTATATAATAACACAATATGTTGTAAATCAAATAAATTTATCGTGTTGCCTTGATTTTTTGCATATCGTGCTTTATAGTTCAAGAAAATCAATATTTTAGTGGGGTAAAAATGTATAACTGGTTGATGAAATTCTTTTCTGCGGACATGGCAATTGACTTAGGTACCGCAAATACATTGATTTATGTTAAGGGGCGTGGAATTGTATTGAATGAGCCGTCCGTTGTTGCTGTGTCTGAAAATCGTTTAATTGGTCGCAAGGAAATTTTGGCGGTTGGAACAGAAGCAAAACAGATGTTTGGTCGTACGCCTGGTACGATATCTGCTGTTCGTCCGTTGCGTGATGGCGTCATTGCAGACTTTGAAGTTGCCGAAGAAATGATAAAATATTTTATTCGCAAGGTTCATCATCGCAGTCCGTTGGCTGCACCATTGATAATCATTTGTGTTCCATCGTGTGCGACCCAGGTTGAACGTCGTGCTATTCAAGAGGCTGCTGATGCAGCGGGGGCACGCAAGGTTTATATTGTAGAAGAATCTACTGCTGCGGCTATTGGTGCTGGATTGCCTGTTGAAAAACCTGTTGGTTCAATGGTTTTAGATATTGGTGGTGGTACAACAGAAGTTGCCGTTATGTCTTTGGGCGGTATTGTTTATTCAAATGCCGTTCGTACGGCAGGCGACCAAATGGATGTTGATATAATTGATTATGTTCGTAAAAATAAAAACTTGTTAATTGGTGAAAATACAGCCGAAGAAATTAAAAAAAGAATCGGAAACGCCATTCCGCCAAAAGATAAAGAAAAAGAATTAACAATGAAGATAAAAGGACGTGATTTGATGTCTGGCACACCAAGAGAGGCGGTTGTTACAGAATCACAAATTGCATCTGCTTTGTCGCAAACTGTTTCCAAGATTGTAAATACTGTTCGTCAGGCATTAGAATTGACGCCTCCAGAATTATCTGCTGATATTGCTGATTTTGGTATTGCGATGACTGGTGGTGGTTCATTGTTGCGTGGTTTGGACACTGCGATTCGTATGGCTACAGGTTTACCTGTATTCTTGGTTGATAATCCATTGGCGTGTGTCGCATGTGGCAGTGGTAAAATGTTGTCTAATTTGGACAAGAATAAACACGTATTGCAAACAATGTATTAAAAAAGCCGGTATTTACCGGCTTTTTTAATACTGTTTATATTTTCAATTTTTCTTTCATTTCTATTAATACAGGAACATCAATGTTCAGCTTTTTTGCACGTTCAATCAAGCCACGTAAAGCGTGTATACCTTCTACTGTACCTTCTGGTGTTTGTCCGTTTGCAATTGCAATGCCCCCAGAATAATTTCTGCTGGTTGGACTTGTTGCAGACAAAAATAAATCACCCAAACCACATAAACCCAAGAATGTTATACACTTTGCTCCAGATGCAACACCAATCTTTACAATGTCATTCCACACACATGTAAACAGTAATGCACGTTCGTTTTCACCACGTGTCATAACAGAATTATAGCCACTAATTAATGCTGCTGCATTTTTTCCGACCCCGCAAATTTCTGTACCGATTACATCATTTGAAATTTCTAAATATAATTTATTTAATATTTGTTGACCGATTTTAATCGCATTTTGTGTTCCTGCCAATGTTGAACCGGTTGGTACACCTTGTGCCACTTCTGCTGCAAATTGTGGTCCGGACAACACGCCAAAATCTGTACATTCTGGTAATTCATTATGCAAAACTTCTGACATAAATTGTCCTGTGGTATATTCGGCCCCCTTGGTGCAAATTATGACAGGTTGACCTGTATAGTATTCACGTGCTTTTTTCAATGTTTCACGAAAAAATGCAGATGGTGTTACTATCAACCATGCGTCTGTTTTTTGTATATCTGTAAATTCTTTTGTAACGTGTAAATTTTGCGGAATTTCAACGTTTTCAAATTCTTTATATTGGCCATCGTACGACCATAAAATTGTTTCAGCACCACCATGTGATGTAGTGATTGCCAGTGCAGTGCCCCATGCACCTGCCCCGATTACACCTACTTTCATTTCAGATTCCTTATTTTTCTTTCAATTTCAGGGACAACCGTTAATCCATCATCAGATAAATCAATTGCACGCATATATGATTTACGGGCGTTTTCATATTCCCCAATCTCAACATATAAGTCCCCTAAGTGCAAATATAATGGCGAATGTGTTTGTGAAATCTCGCCGACACGTTCTAGTACTTCAAGTGCTGCGACCGCACCCTCTCGTACAGCGACCACACAACCCAATGTGTCCCATGACATAATATCACTTGGGTTTTTTGCAACCAACGTCATGGCGTAGTCATAAGCGTTTTCAATTTCACGGTTTTGTGCGGCCCATATTTTGGCTTGTAATGCCAAAATCTCCTTGTCTACAGACAGTGCATCTGATGCGAATTTTATATCAGATTGTGCATCGTCAAAATCACCGAATGAATAATATATTTGTGCACGTGATTTTGCAAAAAATGCCCTGCCCGCATCATCTAGATTTTTATTTTTTATTGCGTTATTAACGATACGTAACGCATCGTTTTTATTTCCATGCTGTATATGATAGCCAATCAATTTGTTAATCGTTGGTACAAACAGCGGATGTTGTTTTAATGATTTTTCAAGTTCGTCCATATTGTTTGTTTTTTCTGCATTTCGTAGTGCAACAAATGGGAAAAATGGACTGTCGGTATTTATTTTATTAAAATGTTTTTCGTAATCACCAACATTTGTATAAAAGAACTGACCTAAATAATAATCAATCGCATCAGTGTTAGTAATAAAATCTGGTGCAATTATCTGTGCAAAACGCAACATCAGCATTGCAAGATCAGAATACATTAATATCTGGGTGTGTGATACGTTTTGCAATAAACTAAACGCCAGTGCATTTTTGTATCCAGAATACGTTGACCAATCTGGTATTTTATCATAATCATTCAGGAACATCCCTGCAGGTTTAGATGTGAATTTTTGCTTTAATGTATCCGCCTGTTCAGGCATATTATGATGTGTATAAAATGACATCAAATATAAATAGTCATTTATATTCATAAATTCTGGCGTAACTAACCCAAAATGTTTTGCGGCTTTATCAAATTGACCTGTTTCTGCATAAATTTGACCACGCATAAATTCACGCCACGATTCGTTTGTTGGTAATGTGTCAATAAACTTAAACGTATTTGTTCGCCAATCATTTGCAATTGCAGACCATATTCTAAATGGTGAAATAAGTGCACTGGTATCAGTTTTATGTCTGTTGTGCAATTCTTTCCAATTGTTGTTTTGTATTAAGTATGCATCATAAATGAATTGTGCAGGTAATGTTTTTTCTTCTTTTAACAGTTTTGCATCAGTCGGCATACGTCCGCTTAAAAATTCGGACATTATTTTAGTGTTATGAACAGTTGTATACTGTATATCTTTTAGTGGTTGCGTTAACTCAATTGCTGTTTCAAAATCATTAACATAAATTGCATGTTGTGCTGCCAAGAAATTTGCAAATTTATTAAAAGGCACTTCTGTTGTTGTTTGTTTTTGTTCACTATTGTGTGTGTGATACCAAAGCGTTCCACCTGTTACGGTTAAAACAGCAAACAAACTAATTGTAATAAATAAACGTTCAAAATTTTTCATGACTATGATAGAATACTCTTTATGATGAATAATGTCAAATTTCAAGAATATGAAAATTTATTACGTCAGTGGTCTGAACGTATGAATCTTGTTGCACCCAGTACATTAAATGATGTGCAAAATCGTCATATTGCCGATTCGGCCCAGTTGGCAGATGTGTTGCCACGTGATGTAGATATTGTTGATTTGGGCAGTGGTGCTGGTTTTCCTGGTGTTGTTTTGGCGATACTTGGCTGGCGTGTTACATGCATTGAATCAATTGGAAAAAAAGTTGCGTTTTTGTCGGCTGTTAAAGATAGGTTGGGGCTAGAAAATTTAACGATTTATCATGGTCGTGTTGAAGAATTTGTCCGGCATTTACCGGCAAAAAATGACAAAATTGTTTTTACTGCACGTGCGTTTGCTTCGTTAATCAAAATAATGGATTATGTGGCACGTACAAAATACCGGCTTTTTTTGCTAAAAGGCCGGGAAATAGAAACAGAAATTTTAGAAGCAAAAAGAAAATATCGTTTTGAGTATGATTTAACGCCGTCAAAAACAGGGGATGGTTTTATTATTTCTATTCGTTTTAGCCGGTAATTTCATATGAAAATAACGATAATGTATTGACATTAAATTATTTTTTATATTTTTTGAAGAAAAAGCCGGTAAATATACATTTTCTTTGTTTTGTATTAAATTTTGTTTCGTGTGAAATGTGTAATATTTATTTGTTTTTAGTGTTTTTTTTTATTTCTTGACCGAATCGTGGCGATTTTATATCTTTATTATATTAGTAATAGGAAAGGAATATGGCGACAGTTATTGCATTTGCGAATCAGAAAGGTGGTGTTGGCAAGACGACGACTGCTATTAATATTGGTGCATCTTTGGCGACAATAAAAAGACGTGTTTTGTTGGTAGATTTAGATCCACAGGGAAATGCTGGTACTGGACTGGGTTTTGTTCGTGCGTCGCATCATCAAAGTGCATACGGTGTTATTATGGGCAGTGCTAATATTACAGATAATATTTTAACTACAGCTGTTCCAAATATGCATTTGTTACCGTCTTCGCAGGCACTGGCAGGTGCGGATATTGATTTATTGGATATGGAAAATCGTGAATATCGTCTGCGTGATGCGTTGTTACAGGTTGATGATTTTTATGATTATATTTTGTTGGATTGTCCACCTGCATTGGGTTATTTAACAATAAATGCGTTGGCGGCTGCAGATTGTGTTGTGATACCGTTACAGTGTGAATTTTTTGCCCTGGAAGGGGTGCAGCAATTGACAGATACAATATCTGTTGTTAAAGAAAAGTGGAATCCAGAATTGGATATATTGGGCGTTTTATTGACTATGTATGAACGCAGATATAATGTTACACGTGCGGTTGACGATGATGTGCGAAATGTTTTTGGTGACAAGGTTTTCAAAACGGTTGTTCCACGTAACGTTCGTGTTTCAGAAGCACCAAGTCATGGAAAACCTGCGTTGTTTTATGATTTTAATTCGTCTGGGGCCCAGGCGTATTTGCGTGTTGCAACAGAAGTTGTTCAAAGGATAGAAAAGGGGGATGAATATGGCAAATAAATTTGGATTGGGACGTGGTTTGGCTGATTTACAAGCGGCACGTGGTGCAATACCAGATATATCGTTATTAACCCCATCGGAACGTATTGTTGTAAAACAAATTCCGCTGTCGCAAATTGGTGCAAACCCGGATCAGCCACGCAAAACGTTTGATGATTCTGAATTGGCAGATTTGTCTGTATCTATAAAAGAGAAGGGGGTTTTGCAACCGATTTTACTACGTACTGTGTCTGGACGTCCATATATGTATGAAATTGTTGCCGGTGAACGCAGATATCGTGCATCAAAAATGGCAGGATTGTCTGAAATTCCAGCATTAGTAAAATCCATTGATAATACAAATGCAATGGAAATTGCATTGATAGAAAATGTTCAGCGTGAAAACTTGAACCCGATAGAAGAGGCAAATGCGTATAAAAATTTGATGGAATGTTGTGATTATGAATTGCCGGATGTTTCGCGTCTTATTGGCAAATCAGAAAGTTATATTCGTAATATGTTGCGTTTAACATCATTGCCAGATTCTGTAAAAAATTTAGTAGAGCAGGGCAATCTGTCTGCATCGCATGCACGTACAATTGCTGTTGCAGCAAATCCAGAAGAATTAGCACACAAAATAATTGCGTCTGGTATGTCCGTTGCAGATACGGACAAATTGGTAAAGAAAGCACCACGTGCAGCCAGTGCAAAAAAACATACATTAAAAACGATTGATTCTGCAACGGTTCGTGATATTGAAAAGAAAATAGCAAAGACCCTGGGGGTGCAAGTTAAATTGACTGAAAGACGGGGCGGTTCTGGACAAATAACATTGATGTTTAACACACGTCCACAATTATTTGAGTTGGTTGAAAAAATAACAAAATAAAAATGTTGAAAAAAGCCGGCAAACACCGGCATTTTTTAATACGTATATGCTGATTGTTGTTTGTGTTTTAAGGCAGTAAAAATTATTAAAAAAACACCGGTAAAAGCCGGTGTTTTTTATCTTTTTCAACACACACGTTATTATTTAACAGTTGTTGTTGCGTTACGGTTCATTTTCCAAACTTCTTCGCCTGTACCTTTTACCAATGGGCGTTCTTTACCATAAGAAATAGTAGAGATACGTTTAGAATCAATGCCGTCATTTACGATAACTTCTTTTGCAGCGTTTGCACGACGTGCACCCAATGCCAAGTTATATTCTGTTGAGCCACGTTCGTCGCAATTACCAGCGATTTGGATTTTAACATCTTCGTGGTTTTTCATATACAAAGCCTGACCCAACAAGTTGTTCTTTGCTTCTTTAGAAATTTCTGCAGAATTGAAATCAAAGAAAACACGTTGATCGTTCAAGTCAGCCGGTTCAACAATAGAACCACCGCATGCAGCCAACAGGCCTGCAACGCCAGCCAACAAAGCAAAATTTTTAATTTTCATGAAAATACTCCCTTGAGTTTCTGTTGCTCATGTTATAGTCTATAATAAATAAATTGTTAAATCAAGGAAAAATAGAGATGTCTAACAGCGAATTGCGTGATTTGTGGCTTGCTGGGGTTAGATGGGAACTGTCAGAAATTCCCACAGTTGTTACGAAAGTAAGTACAGAAAAAACAGACAAAGCAAGTGTTTTGCCATCTGTTGATAGTGCCGCATGTGTTGTACCTGCGATTGCACCTGTTCAGATGATTTCTGTTGATACCGTTCGTTCAATGGCGGCACGCCCAACGGATATGGATTCGTTAAAACGTATGATAAATGAATTTAATCATCCATTACGTAATACGGCAACAAATACCGTATTGCCCCATGTTGGCAGTGGTAAATTACTAATATTAACAGATGTTCCGGGTGCTGATGATGATATGTCTGGTAATATTTTATCTGGTTCTTCTGGTGAATTAATGGATAAGATGTTATCTGCAATTGGTCTGTCACGTGAACAAGTATCTATTGTTCCATTATTGTTTTGGCGAACACCTGGGGGACGAACACCACTGCGTGAAGAACTGGAACTGGCCCGTCCTTTTGTGGATAAAGCCATAGATTTAATAAATCCGCATGTGATTTTATCGTTGGGGACATTGCCTGCAACAGAATATGGTAAAATTAATTTGGTTAAATCACATGGTGTACAAATTAATATGGATGATGGGCGTGTTTTTGTTCCAATATTTCACCCAAACTATTTACTGTTAAAACCAATTGCTAAGCGTGATGTTTGGACTGCATTACAAAATGTTCAAAATATCTTGAAAAATGCAGAATAATTGTTAATAATTCCAACATGTTAAACAAAGGAGCGTAACATTAAACCTGCATTTAATCGTGATAACCGTCGTGATATGGGACCACGTATGAATAATCGTATAACGGCAAAAACCGTTCAAGTAATCAGTTCTGATGGTCAGAATTTAGGAACGATGCCAATTTCCCAGGCGTTACAGATTGCGTCTGATGATGGTTTGGATTTGGTTGAAATGAACGGCAATATTCCTGTTCCAATTGTGAAAATAATGGATTATGGCAAGTTCAAATATGAACAGAAAAAACGTGCGTCTGAGGCTAAAAAGAATCAAAAAACAACAGAATTGAAAGAAGTTTGGATAAAGCCTTTTATTGAAGATAATGATTTGAATATTAAATTGAAAAAGGTCTTTGAATTCTTGGGCGAAGGCAACAAGGTGAAAATATCTGTTATGACCAAGGGATCCAAAAAGGTATTGGCACGTGGCAAAGATGCTGTTCCAGAATTGTTTGCACGTGTTATGGAAATTGTTGGTGATAAGGGTAATATGGAATCTAAGTCCAAACCAGACGAAAGAACAAAATCAATTATTATTTCACCTGCGAAATAAAAAAATCCCCACAATGGGGATTTTTTATGCCAGATTTTTAATTTTATCTGTTTTTTTATCATACACCTTTGGAACGCCACTGTATCGTAATGCACGATGATGCTTTGGTATTAAATATTCTGGAATTGGTGATGCACGTCCCATTTTTACTTTATCATTCATTGCAATCTGTACAGCGTTTTTACGCCAGAAATGCCATTCACCATCAGCCTCAATTGGGCGATTATAATATCCCTGCATCAAAACAAGCTGTTTTCCTTTTGGCAATGTCATTAAATCCATTGGACTGAACAAATCTTCTTCTTTATCTACCTCAACCTCTTTGCCGTCTGGACCTTTTTCTTTCTTCTTGGTCTTTTTCTTGCCAATCATGCGTGTAAATCTTTCTGCCGTTGCAGGGTCGTTAACACGTAATATAACCTTGGCCGCAGTATTTGCAATGATTGTATCCGCAGCCTTGTCACCGTATTTTTCTGCAATCTGGCTGATATCCTGACCAACGATAAGGTAAGATACTTTTTGACCACGACCAACCGCAGGCCCTTGGATAATTGCTTCCAACTTATTCATTGTTGGCATTTCATCCAATACAAACAGGGCAGGGTATGGGCCCAATTTTTGACCATGATTATTTTTTTCTGGCGGGTTTGCAATCAAGAATTTTGACAACAGTTCAATAAACATACTGGTAATCGGGCTGAATGCTGGGGCATCTGCAACATTCATTGACAGATATATTGTAATCGGTTTCATCTTGCCATCTGTTGGGTCAACCATACCACGAACATCGCCAAAATGAATATCAGAATGACGTGTGTGTTTATTTACTGCTGGATGACGGAATATATTTAATCCCGCATTCATTGTTGAAATGACAGAACCACGTTCCTTGTCCGGGGTGTTTGCCAGGTTTATCAATGCAGATACAGCATCACTGTCATATGAATACAAGCGTGCTTCGTTCACAGCCTCGGTCAAAAAGTCTTTCATTGGGTCTGCCATCATAACCATTTGGTCGCCTTGACGTTTGCGTTCCTCTGTTTCGTTTGCGACCTTTATCTGACCTTCTACGTACCATGCCAAGAACATTGGAATTGATGCTTCGGCCCCATGCCATTCATTTGGCAGACCGCCCCATGTACCCACATGTACATAGTTGTTTATATTCAATTGTCCACGTTGTAATAATGACATTGCTGCATATGCATTTGGGTCAGATGTCATTGTCATATAATAATCCATCAATACAGTTGCGTCTTGGGAATCAAAAGTACCGGTTTTTAATCTGTGATAGAAATAGTCGTTTGCCTTAGCACGTTCAACCTTGGACACAATAAAGTTTATAAACCCCGTTAATGCAGCACGTGCTGTATTTGACCAATGTGGATCTTTGGCATTTTCTTCAATTATTGAATTAACAATAACCTGAATATATGTGCTGCGTTCTTCGGCATTATCCGGCAGGTTTTCTGGCGATAATGGATTCCATGCAGGATAATAAATACCTTTTTCTGGTTCGTCACGTGCAGCCCAATTCATGATAAATACAGGTCCCACAGTTGCACGATACGCAGATGTATCTCGGTCTAATTCAGGCTTTGGGTCATTAATAATCATTGAAACATCATCACACCCCAAAATTGTCGGGATAACAACACCCTGTGTTTTACCAGTACCAGCAGGTGCCAACAATAACGCAGACAATGTTTCATCCATCTTTAATGGTTTGTTCTTGAAGTACCCCAGAACCATCATAAAACCTTTGAACAAGCCTTCTTTGTTCTTGTGGTCGGTACCCATTTTTTTTATATCATCTGCATTTGCCTTGCGTGAAGATTTTTCGTCAAATTTATCCTTGCTGTGTGGGTTAAATTCATCTGTCATCGTTGCGTCTGCCAAGAAATAATATCCGATAACAGGTAATAATGGTGCAATGCATGAAATATCAGGTCGTGCGACACAGCGTCCAATCCAATTGATTATTTCTGCCAGTACAGACAATCCGCACGAAGAAAACATTTGATAAAGATATATTTCAATCCATTGTTTTGTTGCGGGCGACCATCCATAACGCCAAATATGTTCTGCTGGAAAAGACAGTGCAACCATAAGTGCCGCAATTAACCATACATAAATTGTCCAACGTATGGACCAAAACTCACGTGCCAATGGCGTTTGTTCGTGTTCTTTATATGCGCTGGAACGGAAAATATTGATACCTTTTCCTTTGCCAGATGCTGATAAAAAGTTGAATTTAGTTGCCATGGTGTTAATATTATATCAGAAAAAAGATAATTTATAAATCAGGAATTACAAAAATATGAAAAATATTCCACGAATTTTTATAGGTGAAAATATATCTGTTGGGGACAATATTTCTGTTTCTCGTGATATTATACATTATTTAACACGTGTTATGCGAACAGATGCGTGTTTGGTATTTGGTAATGGAAATGAATATAACGCCCGGTTGTCTGTAGATGGAAAAACATTGGTTGTTGAAAGCCAGACCAACCATTCCGATCCATCAAATAATATTACTTTGATGTTTTCACCGATAAAAAGAACGGATGATTTGTTAAATATGGCAACCCAAATGGGCGTTGCGTGTTTCCAGCCTGTAATTACAGAACGAACAAACGCAAACCATATAAATTGGGAGCGTATGCAAAAAATAGTGATAGAGGCTTCCGAGCAATCAAATCGTAATACTGTTCCTGTGATAAAAAATCCTGTAAAATTTTCAGATTTGAATTTATCTGGAATTGTATTTGCAGATGAACGTGCAGCATATGGGCGTATTATTCAATCTGATATTAAGGATGTAACAACAATTTTAATTGGGCCCGAAGGTGGCTTTTCCGAATCGGAGTTTGCAAAACTGGATGCATCTGGTGCGATTGGAATATCGTTGGGGAAAACGATATTACGTGCAGAATTGGCGGCACCTGTTGCAATAACAAAGGTGTTAAATAATGGGGACTAGGATTGCCAAAGCAATTGCTGATTCTGGGGTCGCATCACGTCGTGGTGCCGAAGAATTAATTTCATTAGGATTGGTTCGTGTTAATGGAAACGTTATTGATACGCCTGTATTTTTCGTAGAAGAATCAGATGTTATTGAAGTTAATGGGCAACCTATAAAACAAAAGCCAGGTTTACAATTATATATGTTTCATAAACCCATAAATACGATGACAACAACATCTGATCCGCAGGGACGTAAAACAATATATGATTGCTTACCCATGGAATACAAAAACTTGAAATATATTGGTCGTCTGGATTTCAAGACAACAGGGTTATTATTGCTGACAAATGATGGTGAATTGGCTCGTAAATTAACGTTACCATCATCAAAAATACCACGTACATATATTGCAACTGTATCATGTAATGATTTTTCTGGTCTGGATATGGCACGAAATGGTATGACAGTTGACGGTATAAAATATTCTCCGATGAAGATAGATTGTATTGGTGGGCGTAATTTACGTGTTTCAATTTGCGAAGGAAAAAAGAATGAAGTCAGAATAGTTTTGGCGGCATGTGGCTGTCCTGTTCATAAATTACATCGTGTTTCATTTGGTAATATAAAATTGAAAAAGTTACCTGTTGGAAAAATTTTACCTGTTTCACAGAAAACAATTGACGAAATGTTAAAATCTCTTTAATATCATATTAAAAGGAAGGGAGACGTGATATGAAAAAACATCTGTCAAAAAAATCAAACATCAAGAAAACACAGGCTGTTGTACGTCCTGTAACATCTAAGCCAAGTATCAAAGATAACAAAACAAAACCATGTTTTAATCCATGGTCATTATCTATATACGTATACTGGTTTATAATTTTATTTTTTATTGCTGCGACTTTTTATATTCTGGGACGCAGTCATAATATTCAACCAACAACTGCGAATGTTGAAATCACCGAAGAAGTTTTATTGCAATCAGGTGATTGGTATGATAGCGGCAAACAAAAATTAGCATCTGGTAATATTGATGATGCAATTACGGATTTAACTGCTGCAATTGATACAGGTGTTGCATCTGTTGATACATACATCTTGCGTGGTGAAGCATATATGCAGGCTGGAAATTATGCTGCAGCAATGGAAGATTATAATGCTGCATTGGCACGTAATCCTGCAAATCCTGTTGCATATTATGATCGTTATTTGCTGAATTCCAGATTAGAAGATTATGATTCTGCAATGAATGATATTAACAATGCATTGGCTGCAAACACTACAAACCCAAGTGCAATTTTGCAGATGCGTGATTTGTATGCAAAACGTGGTCAATTAAATTTGTGGTTGAAAAACTGGGAAGGTGCAATTGCAGACTTTACCAATTCGTTGGCCAGACCAGAAGGTACAGTTGACCCTGTTGTTTATGCAGATCGTGCCGAAGCATTTACTGCATTGGGTAAATATGCAGAAGCAATCAATGATTATGCATCAGCGGTTCGTGTAATTTCCGAACAGGTTCAAGGTGCCCCAACAATGGAAGTGCGTGAATCTTTGTCTAGCAAGGCGATGGCGTACTTTGAAAAATCTGCTGCATTAAATTTACAATCTGGTAATGCAACATCTGCACGCAGTGATTTAGAATCTGCATATGCAATTGCTGTTGCGTTAAATGATACAGAAACAGCAGACAGATTGGAATTATTGATTGTTGAATTAAATAATAATATTGAAAACTAATATATACGTCTTCTAAACAAGAACGCCCGATTGGGCGTTCTTTTATTCTTGTATAAATCCACCAGATTGCATTTTCCATAATTTAGAATATATCTTGCCATTACGAAGTAATTGGTTATGTGAACCGCTTTCAACGATTTTTCCATGATCCAGAACGATAATTCTGTCCATGTTTTTTAACGTAGACAGTCTGTGTGCAATAACAATTGTTGTGCGATTGTGCGACAGTTTTTGGAAAGATTGTTGAATTGCATCTTCTGTTTCTGAATCCAATGCTGCGGTTGCCTCGTCTAAAATTAGAATAGGACTATTTTTCAAGAATGCACGTGCAATGGCGATTCTTTGTCTTTGGCCACCGGATAGTTTTATTCCACGATCACCAACTAATGTTTTATATCCATTGTTTGATTCGCAAATAAATTTATGTGCAGATGCGTTTTTTGCTGCAGATATAATATCTTGTTTTGTTGCATCTGGTTTTCCATACGCAATATTTTCCTGTAATGTACGATTAAACATTGTTGGTTCTTGGGGGATAAAGGAAATGTTTTCACGCAAAGAATCTTGTGTAACATTTTTTATATCTTGGTTATCTATAATAATTTGTCCGCTTGTTACGTCATACATACGCATAATTAAATTTACCAACGTTGTTTTTCCTGCACCACTAAGTCCGACCAAACCAATTTTTTCACCTGGATTAATAAACAAATTGAAATTTTTTAATATAAACTGTTTGTTATATTTGAACGATATATTTTTTATATTAATTGACGCTTTTTTTATGATTAAATCTGTTGCGTTTTCTGCGTCTTGAATTGTAATTGGTTTGATTAAAGCGTCATAAGAACCAGTGGCATTTCCCCATTTTTGTGTAAAGTTTTTAATTGTCATAACCATATTAAATGCGATTGAACTGATTGCAGTAAATGTCGCCAGTGCAAAAGATATTTCTGCGACAGTTGATTGTCCTGTGCTGTACATATATCCTGACAATACAATAAATATTGTGAAACAAATTGTATCCATAACCAGATTGCCCGGGGCCCAGAAAAAACGAGACCAAAAATGTGCATTACATGCATCGTTGTGATATTTTTTTCTGATTGGTGCAGCAAAGTTTTGTTCATATTTTGCTTGGGCAAACATTTTTACAACAGAAAAATTAGATAACGCATCTAATAATCTACCTTGTAATGTGTTCAGTGAAGATGCAGCCTGGGCAGATTTTTTTAGTGCGTTTTTTACAGTAAATACACCCCATAAAATACGGAAAGAAACAGCAACTGTTATTACCAATAAGTATTGCCAACCGATTGTGAACAGACTGGATGCAGATATAAAAAAAACAACCAAAACGGCCGTTGCGGTACCAAATATCAATTCAACAGTTTCATAAAAAGATTCTGAAATCTGATGGATTTGACTGGATATTTTTCCAGGCATTGATGCGGTATAATATTCTGTGCTTTGGTTAAAGACATACTTGTACAGGTCTGATGAAATTTTATTATATGATTTGTATTTTATCTTGTTGTCAAAAACGTACCACCGCAGTATTGATGCACACCACTGTAATCCACGCAAAACAAAGTAAATAATAGCAATATCTAGGACAGCATGAAATACCATATCTGGCGGATTTGATTCAATTGCGTTTACTGTTGCTTTTAATGCAAATGCCGGCAGCAAATTGACCCCAAAAGTGTCAATTATCGCCAACAGGCTATATAACAATGCGATTGCACCACAATAACGCCAAAAATTTTTTATATAAAACTTGAAAACAGATGCAGGGAATTGCATAAAAAATCCTTTGGTTATCTAGGTATTATATCACAAATATTGTCGTTTTTTTAGGCTGTTTTTATTTGCAATGCTATAAATATGTTTTATAATTTGCGTGGCGAAGATGAAATTGTTCTTTTGTGTACCTGTTCCAGGGTGCAGAAACGAATAATTTTTCTTCGCATAAGACGAAACAAAAAACTATGGAGAAAATAAATGGTATTTGGCTTATTTAAGAAAGATGCTAAATTAAACAATCCTGTTGCAGTTGAAATTCAATATGGCGATGAAACACTGCGTTTAGAAACAGGTCGTATGGCAAAACAAGCAAATGGTTCTGTTTTGGCAACAATGGGTGGCACAATGGTTTTAGCAACTGTTTGTGCAGAAAAGGATGCTGTTGAAGGGCAAGATTTCTTTCCTTTGACCGTTGATTATCAAGAAAAATTTGCATCTGCGGGTCGTATTCCTGGTTCACGTGACAGACGTGAAGGCAAGGCATCAACTGCTGAAACATTGATTGCACGCTTGATTGATCGTCCAATTCGTCCACTGTTTCCAGAAACATTCAAAAACAAAGTTCAGATTATTGCTCAGGTATTTTCTTATGACAAAAAGAATCAACCTGATATTTTGGCAATGATTGCATCATCTGCGGCATTGGCGTTATCTGGTGTTCCATTCCAGGGGCCAATTGGTGCGGCACGTGTTGGATATGCTGATGGTAAATATGTCTTGAATCCATCTAAACGTGATGTTGAAGAATCCGAAATGGATTTGGTGGTTGCGGCAACAAAAGATGGTGTTCTGATGGTTGAATCTGAAATTGGTGAATTAGACGAAGCAACTGTATTGGGTGCGGTTAAATTCGGATTTGATGCACAACAAACAGTTATTGCTGCAATTAATGAATTGGCAGACAAGGCTGGTAAAGAACGTTGGGTAACACCTGAAAAAACAGCGGAACAAATCACAATGGAAGAAAACTTTGAAAGTTTTGCTGGTGACATTGAATCTGCATTGCAAATCAAAGAAAAATTGACACGTTTGGAAACATTGGCATCAATTCACGCTGCTGCAAAAGAACGTATTCCAGAATTGTTCCCTGATTCTGTTCGTGCACAATCTACATTGGAATCATGGGCAGATGAAGTTATTGAAAGTTTGACTGCACGTATTATGCGTGGCAATATTTTGGCTGGCAAACCACGTATTGATGGTCGTGATAATAAAACAGTTCGTCCAATTGAAATTGAATTGGGTGTTTTACCACGTGCACATGGTTCTGCATTGTTTACACGTGGTGAAACACAGGCGTTGGTATCTTTGACATTGGGTGGTGGCAAGGATGCATTACCAATTGAATCTTTGGATGGTTCCGAAGAACGTGATTTTATCTTAAACTATAACTTCCCTGGTTATTCTGTTGGTGAATGCAAGGGGCTGAAATCCCCAGGTCGTCGTGAAATAGGTCATGGTAACTTGGCATGGCGTGCCGTTCATCCGATGGTACCAAGTCGCAGTGAATTTGATTATGTAATTCGCATAGTATCAGATATCTTGGAATCAAATGGTTCTTCGTCAATGGCAACCACATGCGGTGCAACATTGGCAATGATGGACGGTGGTGTTCCAATGAAACGTCCAGTGGCCGGTATTGCAATGGGTCTGATTAAAGAAGGTGATGATTATGCAATCTTGACAGACATATTGGGTGACGAAGACCACTTGGGCGATATGGACTTTAAGGTAACAGGTACAGACCAAGGTGTAACAGCATTACAAATGGATATTAAAATTACATCTATCACATTTGAAATCATGGAACGTGCATTGGCCCAGGCAAAAGATGGTCGTATGCATATCTTGGGCAAAATTGAAAAGGCAATTAAAAAGCCACGTGCAAAATTGTCTGAATATGCACCACAAACATATTCAATGAAAATTAATCCAGACAAGGTTCGTGAAGTAATTGGCAAAGGTGGCAGTGTCATCCAAGCTTTGGTTCGTGAAACAAATACAATTATTGATTTGGAAGATGATGGTACTGTCAAAATTATGGCAGTAAGCAAAGAAGATGCAGATAATGCAATTCAACGCATCAAAGACATCGTTGCAGAACCAGAAGTTGGTCAAATCTATAAGGGTACAGTGTCTGGAATGAAAGATTTTGGTCTGTTTGTAAAAATCATGAATGGATTTGAAGCAATGGTTCATATTTCTGAAATCACAGGCGAACGTATCGCAAAAATTGAAGATACAAAAATCAAAGAAGGCGATACAGTTTATGTCCGTTTCTTGGGTGCTGATAAACGTGGTAAAACACGTATGTCTATGGTTGGAATTGACCAAAAAACAGGCGAAGAAATCAAGAAATAAGGATTTTGTAAATGACACCAGAACAATTAAATTGGTCTGATAAACAATGGGCAGAGTACTTTAAGTACCCTGTCCATGAAATTTCAAGTATAAAAAAATATGTGACAGAAAACTTTTTTCCAGTGATTGAACAGGATAAAAATACCGGCAAATACAGTTTTGCAATAACCAGATTGGATACAAGTATTGCTGGGACAAAACGCATTTTACCAATGGTTTCTGACCCGAAAAAATTCTCGTCATATAGCGATGCAGTAAAACATGCAAACAATAATATCATGCCAAAACTGGAATTGAAACCGTTTTGGGCATCTGCATTAAATATTCCAAAACGTGCGTTACAAATGTTGCATATAAAGGAGAGATAATATGGACATGGAATCCTTGATGGCCCAGGCGGCTGAATTACAAAACAAAGTTGCTGCTGCCCAAGAAAAGTTGGCACAAACCAATGTAAAGGGGATTGCACAGAACGGTGCATGTATTATTGACATGACAGGTAAATATGATGTGTTAAAAGTTACAATTCATCCATCTGTTTTATCATCTGGTGCAGACGCAGTATCTGCGGCTGTCTTGGCCGCAATCCAAGATGCCAAAGAAAAAGCAGATGTTTTGATTGATAAGGTTATGGGCGAAGCAACTGCTGGAATGCCAATGCCACAATAAAAACATTGACCATTAAAAAAATCCCCCAAACGGGGGATACTTATTTATTTGGAATAATTTTTATTTCAACGCGTCTATTTTTTTCACGCCCTGCGGCTGTATCGTTGCTGGCGATTGGGTTGGAATATCCCATACCAATAACTTCAAATCGGTTTGATTTAACGCCTTGGCCTTGCAGATATGCGGCAACTGATTCTGCACGCATTTTTGACAGGTTCAAGTTATATTCTGCACTGCCTGTGTTATCTGTGTGTCCAGATACCAATACGGTTGAATTACTGTATTTATTCAAAACACGTGCCACAGAATTTAATACAGGATAAAAAGATGAATTAATATCTGCAGAATCTGTTTTGAATGTGATATTGCCTGGCATAATTAAACGAATATTGTCGTCTGATTCAACAACTTGGACACCCGTAGATACCAATTCTGCACGCAGTTCTGCTGCCTGGGCATCCAAGTAATATCCAACGCCACCACCGACTGCAGCACCAGCCAGTCCACCAATCAATGCACCTTCGCTGCTGCGTGTGCTGCCAATCAATGCACCGGTTGCGGCACCAATGGCTGTTCCCCATGTTGCCTTGGCAGTTTGGGTTTGTCCAGTATACGGATTTACCGTTGTACATGCAGACACCAGTGCCAATATTGCACCCAATGATACTAACTTTTTCATTTTTTCCCCTTTTGTTTTTTTGTGATAAGTGCATTTTAAAATATATTTTTCAAAATTACAAAAATAAAAAATCATACACTGATTGTTTGTGATATAATTTGTACAACACAAAGAGTTAACAATATGAAAAAACAAGACTTTGATATTGCAACACAACAGGTTTTAAAAAAAGTACGGCATTCTGTATTTAACCAATTACCAACACTGAATCTTATTATGAATGTCGATAAAATGTCTGATGACGATAAAGTATTTTTTGATGCTTATAAAAAATATGGCAACAGAAATCACACCTGGCAGGATTTCAAATCAATGTTTAACGGCAATATCAAACAAATGCAAAAGACTGTTAAAAATTGGCATACATGGGATGAAATAAATGATAATTTCCATGTACGAAATAAATTAATAGCTTTGATGACAAAATACGGGATAAAAGAAATAACTGTTGATATGTACAAAAGCAACAAAGACGAATACAAATCAAAATATCCTGATTTTGCAGAAACATATGAAAAGTTGCTAAAAATGCCGTATATACCTTATGCAAACTATTCTACGTTTGATACAGAGATTGCAAAGTTAGAGCGTGAATTTGAAGAAAAAATATCAAAAATTCCAATATTCAATCCTATTGCAAAAACATATCTGGTTTCAAATTATATAAAAAAAATGTCTGATATAATAGAGATGCGAAACGCCAACTTTGTGACTGGCGAACGTGTGGAAAGATACATAGATATAATTCTGTCAAACCAACAAATACTGGATATGGTGCAAAATTTTGAACAATTATCAAAAAAAGAAGTCATAGATTTGGCGAAATTAATTCTGGATGCCAGTGCGACAACACATGGCACCGCAGGCGATGTTATCGCATCAAAAAATAAATCTGTTTTTTATGACAGAAAAACAAGAACAATCCATCTGCGTGATGATTACACAGGTGCGACACAACCACTTGCACTTTTTCTGAAACAATTGGCACACGAAGACAACCACAGAATTGACCACCAAAACCCAGAATTTGGGATGATTGGCAATCAAATTATGAAATGGAATTCTGTAAACTATCGTGGGAAAGAATCAATCGGCAACGAAATGTACAGACTGCAACCTATTGAACAAAGTTCATACTATCTTGACCTGCCTGTCTTAGCCGGGGTATTTTTAACATTAGAAAATAAAAAAACACAAAAATAAAAACGCCCGATGGGCGGTTTTATTTATCTTGTTTTTTGCTGACGCATTTGTTCTTGAACAAAACTGAGTGAAGGAATAGAATCCGTTCGTACAGAATCGTTATATGTTTTATTTTGTGTTTTTATAGTTTGTGTTGCATTGTCTGTTTTTTTACCAAAAAAACTGTGTAAATGTACAACGATACCGATTGCAATAGTGCACAATAATATTGTATTTAATGTATCTTTTATTTCTTTCTTTGTTTCTGTTTTCATATTCTTGATTCTTTTTTACCAATAAAAATCCGCCATGTGGCGGACGAATTCGTGGTGGGTGTTGAGGGACTCAAACCCCCGACCCTCTCGGTGTAAACGAGATGCTCTAATCAACTGAGCTAAACACCCGATTGCTGTTACAGCGGACAAATAATATAATATATTTTTTCGTTTGTCCAGTTTTATTTTATAATTTTTCCATTTTGTGCATTTATTTGCTGTTTTCCAACAACAATAACGCCTTTTTCATATGTTGGTGCTGTTAATGTTTGTGTTTCTGATTGCCATAAAACATCACCATTATTTAATGCAACTGCATACAGTTGTTTGTTTGTATCCAGAACAAATGCATAATTTTCTGTTATTATAAATGGCACAGAAACACTGATGTTTATGCACCAATGTTTATTTCCTGAATTTGCATTGATTTTACAAAAAGCATCACCTAAACCACCAACAAATACAGCGTTTTTATATGGAACCACAGGGGCGATAATATCAACCATTGATGCACCACCTGTCAGATTGCTGGCACGATAAATATCTGCAATCCATATAATTTGTCTGGTTGTTGGGTTGATTTTTATTAATTCGCCAGTGGTAAGTCCTGCATATAAATATTTACCGCTACATACTGGTTGTTGATTGCTGGCCACCGCATTTGGTGTGGCAAAACCACTAAATACCTTTTTTTCGCCATCCCATATAACATTAGAAGAATCTTGGCGATATTTGCATTCTGTGTTATTTAACACGATTGCCGAATCGGGTATATCGGTAATGTCTTGGTTTTTTACCTGTATTTGTGTTGTGTCAAATATAGCGGTACGTACCCCTGGTAATATTGGGTCATGTTTATCACATGCACATAATATTAATATACAAGGTAAAATCGCAAAAAGTTTACGCATGTTAATTCACCATTTGGTTAACGTAATGATTGGGCGGTTCCAGATATTGTTGCTGGTGCATCTGCGTCATTTATAATCTTATCCAACCATTTATTTGCATTATCAATATCATTATCAGCCAAATATTTTTGTGCGATTGTTAACATTGCGGTATAATAAAACGGTGATTTTTTTGTGTTTAAATCAGATAAATATTTTTCAACATCTTGTACAGACATATCATTGCCACGAATTCCAACAATATGTAATTTTGCCAAATCACGAAAATCTTTTGTATTTCCATCAGATGCCAATTTGTCTAACTGTGCAATATCTTTGTTGATTAAATATGCCTGAAATAAAGCCAGGTCAGCGGTTGCCCCAGATGTATTATTTGCCAATGCAACCAATGCGTTTGCATCAACGTTTTCAACGGCCGATTCGTACGCAACGGCAGTTGCGATTTTATTTGCGTTATATGTACGAATACCGATTTGAAAACCTGTTGCAATGATTAAGACAGTAATTGCAACTGCCATAATATGGCGTGAGTATTTTTTTACAAATTGTAATGTTTTTTCATTGTTAACTTCTTCCCATACTTCACGATACAAGGCATCTTCGGCATGTTCTGCATGTGTTTTTTGTGGTGCTTTTACTTTTTTGTTTCTTTCTAACATTGTTGCCATAATAAAAATCTCCTGTGCTTGATAATTAATTATTTATGGTATACTATAAAAGTTATGACAAAGGAAATCAAGGACGCTTTACCAGTTACAAAAAATAACAGTATTGTTGCTGCACGTGGTGTTAGTGACGAGTCTGGCTTGGCACAATATATACAAACTGTTCAAAAAATTCCTGTGTTGACGGCAGAGCAGGAATATGAGTACGCAACACAATGGGCAAAAAATCAAGATCAAGTGGCCGCAGAAAAATTAGTGGCCAGCCATTTGCGTCTGGTTGTGTCTGTGGCATATGATTATAAAAACTATGGTATACCTGTTGGTGATTTGATTGCTAGCGGGAATATGGGATTAATGCAGGCGTTGCAAAAATTTGATCCTGAAAAAGGTTTTCGGTTTTCTACGTATGCGATGTTCTGGATCAAGGCAGAGATATATGAAACAATTCTTAATAATTGGTCAATTGTACGCATTGGAACATCTGCAAATCAAAAACGTGTTTTCTTTAATCTATCACGTGCTAAACGTGCATTAGGGATAATGGACAATAATTTATCAGAAGAGCAAACAAAACAGATTGCAAATTATCTAGAAGTGCCAGAGAAAGACGTTGCACGCATGGCAACACGTGTTGGTGCACGTGATTTGTCGTTAAATGCACCGATAAATTCCGAAGATGGCGGGACTGATATATTGTCAAATATGACAGATGGTCGTGAAACGATTGAAGAAACATTAGAACAAATTGAATTTAGACGTCGTGGCTATGAATTATTGAAAAAACATTTAGCCAAAATGCCTGAACGTGATCGTGAAATTTTAATTGCAAGAAAATTACGTCAGCCTGTTGCAACGTTGGAATCTTTATCTCAAAAATATGGTGTATCACGTGAACGTGTTCGTCAGATAGAAGAACGTGCATACAATAAATTACGTGATGCGATTTTACAAGAAAGTGGGGAAAATAAATAAATGTTTTGGAAAAAAACGATTGTGGTGTTGTCTGTGTTGGTTGGACTGCCACAGGTTGCGGATGCACTGGAATACAGTGTCGGAAACAACTCGTTAAGATTAACTGGTTATGGTACGTTTGGTATGATAAATCCTGATATAGAAACACCATTATCTATTGGTGATTGGCGTATTCGTGGTCAGTTAATGAACGAATCGCTTGAAAATACCAAGTTTGGTTTTGTGTACGCACTGGATAAATCCGCATTAGAAAAAGGTTATTCCTCGCGTGAGGTATTTGGATTTGTGCAATCTAAAACGTTTGGTCGGGTTGAAATTGGTTTTACGGATTCAATCGCCAGAAAATTAGGACTTGGCTTGCCGGATGTTGGCGGTTTGCGTATAAATGACAGGCCGTTATATAATGAAAAAATTATTCCGTATGGGCCAGTGATTGCAGATACGGTTTTAACATCTGGACGCAGTAACTCTTTACGTGTGAATTTGGTATCTAATTCTGAAAGTGGTGTGCAATATGGTGTGTCTGTATCTGGTTTAACAGATAATTATGATTGGGCATTTGATACAGGTCTAAAAATACGTCGTTCTGCAGGCAAGATAAAAACAGCATATTCTGTTGGTACATCTTTTATTAGCAAGCCAAATAATTTTGACAATGAAATTTATACGCCTGGGGTTACTGCGGACTGGCGTGCACAAATGTCATTGGGTATGAATTTACAATATAACAGTTGGATTTTAGGTGTGTCTGGTCGTGTTATATATGACCAAGATCCAATTGGTCCGATTTCAGATGGTTTTGTTGTTGGCACTGGGGTTAGTTATGATGTATTGAAATATAGTGTATCATTAACATATTTGTTGTCTGATACTGGTGTTTGGCAAAATGATATTGATGATTATATTGATAATACTGTTGTTGCATCTTTTAGATATAAATACAGTGAAAATGTTGATGGGTGGATATCTGGTGGTTTTACGTCTGAAACACCATTTTTATCTGCTGGTATGCGAATAACATTCTAAACAGGTGTATATAAATGAATTCGGAATTTTTACAAATCTTAGAATCTATGCGGCCAGTCAAAATGCATACAATATCTGTTGCGAATGCGACTGATGCCAATGTTTTGATGTCGTTACAAACTGCATATAATATGGGCTTTGCAAATGCGATTTTATGTGGTGACGAAACGCAAATAAAATCGGTTGCCCAGCAAAACAATATTAATATATCTGCATTTGAAATTGTTAATTGTACAGATGAATTGGCTGCTGCAAAAACTGCTGTTAGTTTAATAAAAAAAGGTCGTGCAGATATTTTAATGAAGGGGTTAATTCATACTGCTGATATTTTGCGTGCTGTATTAAATCGTGATACTGGCATTCGTGGTGATGGAATATTATCACACGTATCTGTTTTGTATTCGCCAAAACTGCAACGTAAACTATTTTTAACAGATATTGCAATGGTTATGTATCCTGATTTGGATAAAAAAGTGCAACTTATAAAAAATGCTGTGTCTGTTGCACGAAATATGGGAATCGCATGTCCACGTGTTGCACCGTTGTGTGCTGTTGAAACAGTAAACCCTGCAATGCCGGCAACACTTGATGCACAAGCTTTATATGAAATGAATTTACATAAAGAGATTTCTGATTGTATTATCAGTGGTCCAATTTCGTTTGATATTGCTGTATCGCCAGATGCTGCAATGATAAAAAATTACGATGGTCCAATTAATGGCAATGCAGATATTTTATTGTTTGATAATATAGAGGCAGGCAACAACACAATTAAATCAATGGTTCAATTTGGTGATTGGATTTTTGGTGGTATTATTGTTGGGGCAACTGCACCTGTGATTATAAATTCACGTTCAGACAGCGATATTTCCAAATTGTTTTCAATTGCATGTGCGTGCAATATGTAAAAAACAAGAAAATCCATATTTTTATGGATTTTTTTCTTGCTTTTATATGATATCTGCCCCACAATCGGTGAGCATTTTTTAATTAAACGCAAGGAGAAACCATGAGCAATAAATGGGTATATACTTTCGGTAATGGCCAGGCCGAAGGTCAAGCAGATATGAAAAATCTGCTTGGTGGCAAAGGTGCAAATTTGGCTGAAATGAACTTGGTTGGTCTGCCTGTTCCTGCAGGATTTACAGTTACAACTGATGTTTGTACATATTACTATGAAAACAATCAAACATATCCATCTGATTTAATGGATCAAGTACATGCAGGTATTGCACATGTTGAAAATATCATGGGCAAAAAATTTGCAGACTTGGAAAATCCATTGTTGGTATCTGTTCGTTCTGGTGCACGTGTATCAATGCCTGGTATGATGGACACTGTTTTGAATCTGGGTTTGAATGACGATACAGTAAAAGCGTTGGCAAAAATTTCTGGTAACGAACGTTTTGCATATGATTCATATCGTCGCTTTATCATGATGTTTAGTGAAGTTGTTATGGGTGCAGATATTGACCTGTTTGAACACACACTGGAACGTATGAAGGAAGACAAAGGTTATAAACTGGATACAGAATTAACCGCAGATGATTTGAAAGACTTGGTTGAAAAGTTCAAAGAAATCGGTGTTAAAATTGGCAAAGTTTTCCCACAAGATCCATGGAAACAATTAGAAATGGGTATTGGGGCTGTATTTGGTTCTTGGATGAGTAAGAAAGCCATCACATATCGTAAACTGAATAATATTCCTGCTGATTGGGGTACTGCTGTTAATGTTCAAGCAATGGTATTCGGTAATTCTGGCGACGACAGTGCAACTGGCGTATGCTTCAGTCGTGACCCTGCAACAGGTGAAAATAAGTACTATGGCGAATATTTGATTAACGCCCAAGGTGAAGACGTTGTGGCTGGTATTCGCACACCACAACCAATGAGCAAAGATGGCTCTGGTCGTTTGTCTTTGGAAGAAGCGATGCCATCAGTATATGCAGAATTGTGTGATGTTCGTGAAAAGTTGGAAAAACATTACAAAGATATGCAAGATATGGAATTCACAATTGAACATGGAAAATTGTGGATGTTACAATGCCGTAATGGTAAACGTACTGCCGCTGCTGCTGTTCGCATGGCTGTTGAAATGGTAGAAGAAGGATTGCTGACAAAAGAAGAAGCAATTTTGCGTGTTGGTGCAGAACAATTGGATCACTTATTGCATCCAATGTTGGATCCAAAGGCAGAAAAGAAAATTATTGCGACAGGGTTGCCTGCATCCCCAGGTGCTGCTGTTGGTCAGGCTGTGTTTAACGCTGAAGATGCAGAAAAATGGGCTGCCGAAGGCAAAAAAGTTATGTTGATTCGTATTGAAACATCCCCAGAAGATATCGCTGGTATGAATGCTGCCCAAGGTGTTATTACTGCACGTGGTGGTATGACATCACATGCGGCAGTGGTTGCACGTGGTATGGGTACACCATGCGTATCTGGGTCGCCAGACATCAAGATTGATTACGAAGCAAAAACATTGAAAACAACAGATGGTACTGTTATCCACGAAGGTGACTGGGTATCTATTGACGGTGCCAAGGGTCAAATTATCGCAGGACAAATTCCAACAGTATCTGTTGAATTGACGGGTAATTTTGGTACGTTGATGAAATGGGTTGATGAAATCAAGACATTAACTGTTAAAGCAAATGCAGAAACACCAAAAGACGCAAAACAAGCACGTGATTTTGGTGCCGAAGGTATTGGCTTGGCACGTACAGAACATATGTTCTTTGATCCATCTCGTATCCAAGATATGAGAGAAATGATTTTGGCCGAAGACGAAGCAGGTCGTCGTGCAGCATTGGCAAAATTATTGCCATATCAAAAGGCTGACTTTGTTGAATTGTTCAAAATTATGGATGGTCTGCCAGTTACAATTCGTTTGATTGACCCACCATTACATGAATTCTTGCCACATACGGATACTGAAATAGAAGAATTAGCGAAACATATTGGCAAGACAGTTGAATTTATTAAACAACGTGCAGAACAATTGCATGAACAAAATCCAATGTTGGGTCATCGTGGTTGTCGCTTGGCAATTACATATCCAGAAATTTGCGAAATGCAAACACGTGCAATATTGTCTGCTGCATTGGAATGCAAGGCCAACGGAATCAAAGTGTTCCCAGAAATTGAAGTTCCATTGGTTGGTTCCAAAAAAGAAGTTGATATTGTTAAGGCTGTGATTGATGCAACTGCAAATTCATTGTTCGCAGAAAAAGGCGAAACTGTTGAATACACTGTTGGTTCAATGATTGAATTGCCACGTGCAGCGGTTTTGGCAAATGAAATTGCAGAAAGTTGCGAATTCTTTGAATTTGGAACAAATGATTTGACCCAAACAACATTGGGTATGTCACGTGATGATACTGCAAAAATCTTGGATGAATATCGTGCTCGTGGTGTATATGTTGCAGACCCATTTGCATCTGTTGACCAATTGGGTGTCGGTATTTTAATAAAAGACGCTGTACAGAAAGCACGTGCAACCAAGGGTAATAATATTCACTTGGGCGTATGTGGTGAACATGGTGGCGATCCAGAATCTATTTCCTTCTTCCATCAGGTTGGATTTAATTCTGTATCTTGTTCTCCTTTCCGTGTGCCAATTGCACGATTGGCTGCTGCACAGGCTGCGGTTAAGTTCCCAAAGAACAACTAAAAATAAATCCCCCACTTGGGGGATTTTTAATTGAAAACATCAATTTATTTTTGTATCGTAATTTTTGTAATCTAAGGGGTTTTTTATGACAGATGTAAAGTTGAGTTTTGAGGAAGCGTATAAACAATTGATGGATTTGGTTAAAAAAATGGAATCTGGCGAATTACCATTGGCTGATTCTGTTGCTGCATATGAACAAGGCATCAAGTTAAAGGCATATTGCGAACAGTTATTAAAAGAAGCAGAATTAAAAATAGAAACACTGAAAGTAAACGCTTAAAAATTCTATAAAACGGATGTGGTCGTGGCAGATAAAAATAAATTAACACCTGTTATGCAACAGTATGTTGATATGAAGGCAGAAAACCCGGATGCATTGTTAATGTTTAGGCTGGGTGATTTTTATGAATCGTTTTTTGAAGACGCTAAAACAATCAGTTCTGTGTTAAGTTTGGTTTTAACGGCACGTGGAACAGATGGTGATGGCAATAATATTCCAATGTGTGGTATTCCTTGGCATGCGGCAGATAACTATTTTGGGCGTCTTGTTCGCAATGGTTACAAAGTTGCATTGGTTGAACAAATGGAAACGCCTGCCCAGGCCAAGGAACGTGGACATAAATATATTGATCGTCAGGTTGTACGTGTTTTAACACCTGGTACATTGACGGATGATAATTTATTAACCCCAAAATCTTCTAATTTTTTGGTTGCCGTTGTTCCAATTGGGGGTAAAAAATATGATGTTGCAGGTTGTGATATTTCAACAGGGGAATTCTTTGTGGGTCAATCTGCAGATGTTATTGATGATTTGACACGAATAAACCCTGCAGAAGTTATATTTCCTTTTGGCAGTGCCGAAGAAAAAACGGTTATAAAAATTCGTAATGCATTCAAAACTACACCTGTGTATGAAAAATTATACCACCGCAGCGATATTGATATTGTTGTATCTCGGGTGTTTGGTTGTGCTGTGAACGCAGGGGAAGTTGCAAAAAATTCGGACAGTGCAATTTGCTTGTTGGCGGGGTATTTGTTTAATACACAACGTGGTGCTGCAATAACGTTTCGTACACCGTATACGTTCAAATCAGGCAAGCAATTATTGATTGATTCGTCTACTTGGAAAAGTTTAGAAATTGATTCTCCAATAAATGATGGTGGTGCATGCTTGATTGATGTGTTGGATGAAACCTGTACCGCTGCAGGTGCCAGAAAATTACGTTCGTATTTACGAAATTTATCAGGTGATATAAACGAGATAAATTTACGTCAACAACATATATCGCATTTTATGTTAAATCCAGATGTAAAATCATTTGTTGAAAATATTTTATCATCTGTTCCTGATGTTGGTCGTGCGATATCCAGACTGTTATCTGGTCGTGGTGGTCCACGTGATTTACGTAATGTATCTGAATTTTTATGTGCTTTGCCACATGCACATATTATTGCATCACGATTGGATGGTGTTTTTGCACAACGTTTTTCAGATATAAATTTACATGGTGATATTTGTGTCAGATTGAAAAATGCATTGGCTGATGAATTACCAACATTTTTTCGTGATGGTAATGTTATTCGTGATGGCTTTGATGTTGCACTGGACAATATGCGTGGATTATCGCATGGTGGGCGTGAAACAATTGCTGCATTGCAATCAGAATATATTAATCAGACAGGTATCAATACATTAAAAATAAAGTACAATAATATCTTGGGATATTTTATAGAGGTTCCATCCGCACGTGCAGATACGTTAATGAATCCGGAATCTGGCTTTATTCATCGTCAAACAATGGCGGGCAACATGCGTTTTACGACATCTCGTTTGATTGATTTAGATAATGATGTACGCAGTGCTGCTGAAAAAGCTGCAGGGATAGAAGCAGAAATTATAAACGAATTTATTGAATCTATACGACAAATCGCAGATGATTTATTAACAACTGCAGACTTATTGGCTGATGCAGATGTTTGGTGTTCTTTATCAAATGTCGCAGATAAATATTCATGGGTACGACCAAACATGACAGATGATTGTGCGTTTGATGTTGTTGGTGGTCGTCATCCTGTGATTGAATCTGTTCTGCGTAAAAGCGGTGATAATTTTGTTAAAAACGATTGCAATTTAAATGCAAATTCAATCGCACTGTTAACAGGGCCAAATATGGCTGGTAAATCAACATACTTGCGTCAAAATGCGATAATTGTTGTCTTGGCACATATGGGTTCGTTTGTTCCCGCACAGCAGGCGACAATCGGTATATGCGACCAGTTGTTCAGTCGTGTTGGTGCATCAGACAATCTGGCAGCAGGGCAATCTACATTTATGGTAGAAATGAGTGAAACTGCCAACATATTAAATCGTGCAACAAATCGTTCGTTTATCATATTTGATGAAATTGGGCGTGGTACTGCGACATATGACGGCATGGCAATCGCCCAGGCGGTATTAGAATACCTGAATGAATTATCTCCACGCACATTGTTTGCAACACATTATCATGAATTGACAGGATTGGTATTAAACGGATATTTAAACAATGTGTCGTGCCTGACGATTGATGTGCGTGAACATAATAATGAAATTATATTTATGCATAAAATTGTATCTGGTGTTGCAAATCGTTCGTACGGTATCCAGGTTGCAAAAATGGCAGGTATGCCAGAATCTGTTGTGGCACGTGCAGAAAGTGTATTAACCGCACTGGAAAGCAATGAAATGTCGGTGCCAATGCAAAACACATCAAAACATGCACAACGTAAAAAGCCTGTTGTTTCAGATGAACTGCCCCCACAATTAAATCTGTTTGGGTAATAAAAGGAAAATTAAATGAGTAATATAAAATATATTTTTAAACCATTTAACGGTAAAGAGAACGAGGTTTGTTTTACATCCGATGGGTTGTGTAACCATATAAAACACTTTGATTTTTTGCGTAAATATAATACTGATGGCAAATCATATGATGTATCACGTGGCACAGAAAAGCGTTTTGCTTTATCGGCCGAGGTTATCTTTGATTTTGAACTGGGGTTAAAAATACCATGTGTTTTTGGAGATAATCTTAATAATGCCTTTGTTTTTTATATTGGCGAAAAAGTTGAACAAATACCAGATTCTGATAAAATAAAGGTCACAGCCCCACATTTTCCTGCAAAGCTTTCCGAAGAACTGCACGAAACATATATAATTTATAAAAGCAATTATGTGATAAATAACAAAACACTGGAACAAATACACCCGGTATGTGGACGCGGAGAAAATTCACGATTAGAACAATTTATCAAAACTGTAACTATTTCAAAAAACCGACTGGATAGGGTTAAAGAATGAAATCGGGTTGGGTTATCTTGGACAAAGATTCTGGGGTATTTTCAAGAACAGCCGGTGGTAAAATCGCCCGTATGATTGGTACAAAAAAATTTGGTCATATTGGTACCCTTGATCCGATGGCATCTGGGGTATTACCAATCGCAATTAGGGATGCGACCAAGATGATACCATTTGTTGAAGATTTTAGCCCAAATGTTAAAGAATATTTATTTTCACTGCAATTCGGTTTTGAAACAGATACATTGGATATCACAGGTCATGAAATTAAACGAAGCAATATTGTACCAAGTGAATCTGATGTATTGGATGCGTTACCAAAACTGACCGGGAAAATATCACAGGTTCCACCGCAATACAGTGCGGTTCATGTTGATGGTAAACGTGCATATGATGCCGCACGCCATGGCAAAACAGTTGAAATTCCACCACGCTGTGTTGAAATTTACGAACTGGAATTTATGGGAATTACGGGAATGTCATGGCAATTTCGTGTGCGATGCAGTCGTGGGACATATGTGCGTTCTATTGCACGTGATATTGCAAATTTATGTGGTACAATTGCAACTGTTGACATGATAAGACGCACTGTATCTGGGGTGTTTGATATAAAAAGTGCTGTAAAACTTGATTTTTTGGAAAATCTGTTTAATAATAGTGCGTGCATTGATGAAGAATTAATGCCGGTGGATTTTGGACTGGGGGACATTCCGGTTCTGAATCTGTCTGATAAAGAAACTGAATTTTATAAAAACGGTGGCTTTATCACAGTGGGTGCAACAGATGGTCTGAAACGCATCTATAACAATAATTTATTTGTTGGTATTGGATGTGTGGCGGACGGAAAGTTGCGACCAAAACGAACAATTTAAACAAAGGAAAACACAATGTCCGTAACAAAAGAAAAAAAGTCTGAATTGATTCAGGCATATAAAGTATCTGAAAACGACAACGGTGGTTCCGTTGAATCACAGGTTGCTGTTCTGACAGAACGTATTCGCAATTTGACAGAACATATGAAGGCTAACCACAAAGACAACCATTCAAAACGTGGTTTATTGTTGATGGTTAATCGTCGTAAAAAATTGTTAACCTATATCAAAAAACGTAATCCTGCTGATTACGAAAACTTGATTAAGAAATTAGGTTTGCGTAAATAAAAAACCCCGTTTGGGGTTTTTTTATAATTCTATTTTTCCATTTGTGGCGACCAAATCCGCCATCATTTCAATTTTACCGCCTGCTTCACGTAATATTAATTCGCCAGCAGCAATTTCTGCATAATCCAGTGGATCTGAAATATATGCATCAAATTTACCAGCCGCAACCCATGCCAAATCCAGTGCTGGGCAACCAGTTACACGTCCATCACCAATCATTGGTCGTGCATCAGATGTATTATATGCAACTGTTAATTCTGATTCTTCTGATAAATTGGAAACTTTGATTCTTGCAGAATGAAATGCGGAAAATACATATGCACCACGTCCATCTTCTGCGTAATACAGTCTTTCATCAATTGGGGAATATACCAATGCAATTTTTGTTTCGTCATTTGAACGCAGTGCCAACGATATTGCAAAATGTGGGTTACCACGAACAAAGTTTGCAGCCCCAGATAATGCCAATACAAATTCATCACGACCATCGCCGGTATGTGTTGTATTTGGGGTCAATAACCCTGCATTTGGACGAACCAATAATAAATCAGATAAAATACTTTCTTCTATCCTTGCAGAAGCCTTTTGAACAAAATCACGTGCACCACGTAATGATTGTTGCAAATTTTCCACTTCGCCAAAGTCACGACGCAAACCAGATGCAGTACGCTGCAACGCCATAAACATTTTGTTTAATTCGGTTGAACCTTTAATCAACAGTTCCATGTCGCTGCCCCCATCAGACGAAAGTTAATCTTAGAAATTAAATCCAGCAAATTTGCTTTTGAATTCTGCGGCACGTTGACCTTTGTCACTTGCGTTTGAACGTTGACCTGTCCATGCAGAATGGTTCAAATTATCTGTTGATAAAACCAAGTCTTTTTTTACAGATGAATACATTTTTACAGTTTTGCCATCTGTTCTTGTAACGTTGATTTCATGATATTCAGGATGAATTCCTTGTTTCATTGTATTGTCCTTTTTTGATTTTTAGCCTGCGAATTATACAAGGATTTTTACAGAAATCAAGCAATATTAACATTTTAATATCGCCCAATGCACCCCAGATAAGAATTTCCAGTAGATTCTAGTATATCAATAAATTGGTTTTGATTTTTACCAGAGAACAACGCCAAAATTGTGCCAGCATCAGTGGCCAACATGTCCGCCACAGTTGCAATCCCGGAATTCATTTTCTTGAAAAAGCCGCTGGCAGGGTGAATTTCTGCGGCCAATAATTGATTCGTTCCACTTGTTTTTGAATTTTTTTGCGATTCAATGACCATCAATTGACATTCCGGGGATATAATCAGTTTGTCATTAATTACAGCGTTGCTGCCCAATAATTCCCCCCACCATCCGGTAGAACCGCAAAAAACAGGCATGTATATTGTAGCGTTTTGATTCTTTTCCAGTATTTCAGAAATGTCGCAATCGTCGTAGCATACGTCTGGCATAACCCCCATAGACTTATTTATAACTTTACGTGCCAACTGGTATTCTGAATCACCAGCAGTCTTTCGTGGCCAATAAAGAATCGGAAACTTTTTCATCACTGAGAATTATATCAGATTCGGAATCTATAAAAAAGGGGGCTATGGTAAATAAAGCACTTGATTTTTTATTTTTTTATTTTTTCGTACCATTTCTTGGCACCTTCCCATAAAATTTCTAAATCATTTTTCAATTTATCATAGTATTCTGTTGATATTTGTACGTTAAACAGTGTTTTTATTAATGCTGGTATCATTGTCATAAACATCGCCATAAATATACCCATCAGTATAATTGTAATTATGCTGTCATTCTTAATCATAAAGGCGTCCATCAGAAAATGCGAATCGTTTTGTGTGATTGCAGTGCTTAATGCAGACATGCCAGACCAATCACCAAATACAGCATGCAAGAACATAATTGAAAATGATACAAATATCCCTGTCATCGCAATCCCGAGTGTTGCGGATATAACATTATTTATCATGTTGCGAATCGTTGTCCCGGCCCCAGATAACGATATTTTCCACCCTTTGAATAGCCACGCCAGCATCATTAATGGTAACATTACCAAGTCCATGGACAGTTTTATAAATACTTCCAAGAAATATAGTGGTATTGGCAACAGTGCAGCAAAAAATAACACCAGAATAATCGCACCTGTTATAAACAATATTACATTGGGGAACACAGGTATATCCCACATTATTTTGTGCATATAATCTGAATTAAATGACATATTCAACATTGTCCACCCAACAGTCATACCCAGCCCTGTCATTTGATGAATCCCAGCCAATTCACATGTTAGGTTGTGTCGCAGTTTTGGTGAAAATGCACCAGCGTTTGCGGCACGTACATCAATAGATACAGGGTCCGCAATTGCAGTTGCAACAACACATTGATTAAATGTATCTTCGTGTACGGCCATACGATTCAGCGTTAATCCAATATTGAAAATAGGCTCAATTGCGACATTTGTAATCATGCGTGGCAATGGAACAACCAATAATGAACATATAAAACCTAATTTCAATAAATGTACCCCAAATGTATTTGCAATATCCCAAGGTTTTTCAACCTTGGCTTCAAAGAAGTTTGACACCAATATCCATGTAAACCATATTGCGGTTAACATTACTGCTACGGGAAGAATGGAATGACCAATTGCACTGTATACACGTGGTAACAGCCCAGACATAGTTGACATAATATCAGCAAACATTTGACAGGTCCAACAACTGGAAAAGAATTTTAATGCATCTGCCATATTGACGGGTGCCATTGAACGATAAATTGAAAATCCTGCGATTGTACCAATACCAGCAATGGTTCCAATTAACCATGGCGAAACCGCCCCCGCACCAAATGGCAAGAACGATAAAAATACAATCCAAAATTTTTTTAACCGATTCATTGTTTTTAAGTATATCATATTTTGATTCAAATGTGATATAATTGAAAACATAATATATACAGAGAGAATGTTTTTTATTAAAAAGTTTTTATCATTACTGATTGTTATTACGGTATTTTTTATGCCGTCTGTGGCACGTGCAGATAATCTGGTTGATGCACTAAATTTATCGCCTTTTGTGCCAATGGTGCTGGATGCGTTAATGATGGTTGCTACAGGAATGTATGAATTCTTTGTTGGTGATGGTAATCGCTTGGGTATTATTTATGTTTTTATATGGTCTTTTTTTGCGATATCTATTGCATTGTCTTTAACAAAAATGTATTTGCCGAAAAGTTGGGTTGCTTTTTTAGGTTTTTCTGGTGGTGGTGAATTATCAGATGGCAGTATGACACCAGCGAAAATGCTTAATAATATTTTCAAGTCTGGATTTCGTGCTGTGTTTGCAACAGTTATATTATTGCAATTAAAACCTGTGTATATGACGAATTGGGTGGTAAATCCCTTTTTGGAATTTGGTGCGGTGTATACAAATCATATTTTAGAATCGATAAATGGCGTTGATACAACAGCAGATGCTGTGTCATGTCCGAATGATATTGTTGAAAAGGCGTGGTTGTCAGAAGATGCATGCAAATTTTTGACACAACCTGTTGCAGACTTATCGCACGTCAATAACAAGATTATAAAGAATGGTTTTGATTTTCTGTTAAGTGGTTTGCGTGGATTAATGGTACCAATTCCGCATGGTGGTGAAGATTTGCTAAATATTATTACAGGATTGATATTAATTGTTACGTTTGTTGGATGTAATATTTTTATGGCCTTATTGGTTATTCAAGGTATTTTTAATTTTGGTATTCAATTGGTTTTGTATCCTTTTTATGTGTTGTCGTACGTATTTAAGCAAAGCGATAAATGGTTTGATATATGGCCCGCTTTTTCTGGTATAACCAAGGCAGTGCAACAATTATTGGTAACAATGATTGCGTGTGCTTTTATTTTGTGTATAAACGTTGCAATTATAAAAGCGTTGTTTCAATGGAATTCATCTGTTTTTGTGGTTGCAGCAGGTGGCAGTGCCATCAGTAATGTTCCGCAACAGGGTGTGACTGCGGGCTTTGGTTTTGGCCAGCATTCTGTTTTATGGTTATCTGCGATAATGACGTTTTATTTAATGTTCAAGATATTTGATTTAACACGCAAACAATTAGATATGTACGTCGGCAAGGGTATGGATACATTGTACAACAATGTAGTTGGTAATACGAAGACGTTATGGGGTGATGCCAAAAATATAAAGAAACAAATAAGCGAAGCATTCAAAGTGGTAAAAGGCAAATGAATGAATTAATGGTATCTTTAACAGATAAAGTAGTTCAGTGTTGGGGCTGTGCTGTATTTGACCGTTTGTTTCAGATTGTGTCTGTGTCGGCTGCATCTGTTTATAGTAATTTGACAGAGTTGTGTCTGATACTGTTTGCGTTTTTGTTCACAATCTTTGTCATTAATGCAATTTGGAAAAACTTCAAAAGTGGTATTTCTGACCCATGGATGAAAAATTCTGTTCAGAAGGTTTTTGTAAATTCAGTTGTTGTTTTAACTTTGGTCAGTGCGGGTATTACTGTGCCACGTGTTATAAGCACTATTATATTTGAACCGGTTGCAAGTATTACATTGTCTTATTCACAAATAATGATAAATACGTCCGATGAACTTGTATCAGAACAAGTAACATATCAACCAATAAACATAACACAAGAAGGTTTATATCGTACAGAATTACGTGATAAAATTATTATGTTAATGAAAACAACAGTAACGCAATTCCAAAGATATATAAAACTTGGGATTGCATTAATGGATAATGCTTTTAGTTGGGATGCGTTAACCAGTATTGGTATGTTAATAAAACATGCTTTATTATTTTTTATTGGTCTGATTTTATCGTGGGAATTTCTAAAATTGTTTTTTAGATTTTGTGTTTATTTTGCAGACATTATTATTGCAATGGCGTTTTTTGCGTTCTTTTTTCCATTGTCGTTGATTATGGTGATATTCAAGGATGTCAAAGAAGTGCCAAAATGGTTTGGTGAAATCGGAAAATCTGTTGGGGTTGCACAAATAAAGAATTTAATAAATGCAATTGTAACATTGGGTTCTGTTGTTTTAACATATACGATAATAATGATTATTATTGCGAAATTCTTTTCTTCGCCAGATGCATCGGTTGTTGATTTGATGGATGTGATTATCAGCGGTCAGATTTATGCAGATGATTTGAATACAGAAAATTTACAGGCGATGACGTTTATTAGTTGTGTCGCATTAACATATATTCTGAATTTTGTATTTGAACAAATACCACAAATTACTAAAATGGTATTATCTGTCTTTTCTGTTGAAGAGAATAATAAATACAGCGAACAATTTGCATCTGATATAATGACATTAAGCAAAGATGCTTTTGATATTGTTGTAAATACAGGAAAAACAATTCTTGGCAAGAAAAAGGATGATAAATAATGCTGAAAGCGAAATTGATTTTGCTGGGCGTAAAAATCCTGATGTGGCTGATTGTGCTGGGGGTGGGGATTTGGTATTTATCATCATCGCTTAGCGGTGCATCGCTGACGTATACCAGTGTAAATAATTTCTTGGTGGCTGCTGGTGTTGAAAATGGTGATATTGCATCTGCTAATGGTTGTTTTATGTGTAAGTATATTGGACAGTTATTTGGAATCCTTGGGGATGCGACTCAGCGTTTTTGGACAGCGATGCTGGATGGCTTATGGGTGTTAATTGTTGTTGGTTTTGGTTTGTTTTTGTTTATCAGTGCCATACAGCATATCTACAAGGCAGCAAATGAAACAACCAAAGCAGATGCGTCTGCTAAAAAACTAGAATTTAAACCATGGTTTGACAAGGTTTGGAAACAGGCGTTGCGATTGCTGATTGTTGGTACGCTAATTGGTGCAATTGGGATGGGCGGAACAGCGTCATTAAAAACAGTTTCGGAAATAACGATAAAACCCGTTATGTTTGTTGGGGCAGAATTATCAATGGCTGCCACAGGAATAAATGATTCTGCACAGTGTAATGCGTTTACACAAACATCTGATAGGCCCCAGGATTTATTAAATCCAATTTTACAACCATTTATGTGTGTAATTGGAAATATAAACAGTGTCATGTTGGCTGGTGCAGCGGGTGGATTTGCGTTGATGAACTATGCATGGTTGGATATGGGTGGTGGTGCATTTACGTGGATTTCCGGTTTGTTATTAGTGGTAATGTTTTTGATAATTGGTTTTGATTTGTTCTTTCAGATATTATCTGTTGTGTTTAAGTTGATATTTATAATAATCTTTTTACCGTTGTTTTTGGCAGCGTATGCATTTGAAGATACATGGTCTGTTGCCAAAGGTTTGGTTTCCAAGGCTGTTGATATGTTGGTGTCCAGTGCCGTTCGTATAGTTGCAATTACATTAAAAGTTCTGATAATTTATACAACTGTATCTTATGCTGCGGATTCGTATTTCCCATCACCAAACGATGGCTTTAGTGCGATTTTACCACCATTAATGGGTGCAAAACCAGAAAATCCGGATGCTCAAACATTGTCTGTGATAAATGTATTTTCAACATGTGAACAGGTTGCACTGGTTGACGGTGAAATGGATAAAGAAAAATTTAAGAATTGTTTTACTGCACGACGTGCCGAAGTGGAACGTATATATTCAGGTGCTTTTGACTTTATGTCAAATGGTTGGGATTTCTTGCTGATGATGGCATTCTTGTTCTTTTTATATTATTATGCTATCAGTCCAAAGATTGATAATTTGTTGGGCAAGGAAGGGGCAGAAATGTTTGATTATGGTACCTGGATTAAAGATTTGGGTACCCAGGTATGGCGATTACCTGTCTATGTAACAGAAAAAATAACAAGTGCAATTGGTAAAAAATAATGAATGTGTTACGTAAATTTTTATCAAAAATAATAATTGCTGTTATGGCTGTGTTTTTATGCACATCTGCATTTTCTGCAACCAGTAACTTGATGGCAACAGATGCAGTTGGAATGGCGGATATTGGTGACTATGGTTCGTGGGCTACAGAAAATAACCGTAAATTATTTCTGAACAAACTGACATATGATTTAGATCAATTTCGTGGCAATACAACCCAACAATTGGTTGCAGATTATGTTCCGATTTCAGCAAAAATAGGAATGTCATTTATAAATGCGTTTTCGCATATTGCACATATTTTAGATATGTCTTTGGTACGTTTTACGATAATATTTATAGTAATTGCATACGGTTTTTGGATTTTTTTTGAAGGTTATACAATAATTTCTGGGCAAAACAAGGCAAAAGAAAAGGTAACAGAAATTCTAAAAAAAGGATTGGCTGTTGGAATGTGGGTCGCTGTATTAGCGATTGGTCCCGCCCAGACATTTATGTTGATTGTGTCGCCAATAATGTTTTTAGCAACAATGTTTTCGGATTTGATATTGGACGCAACTGCATTTGTTACAGGGGTTAGTTTGCCTGATACATGCGAAGCGATACATCAATATACAAAGATTCATATGTCAGATCATGCAATTATTGATTCTGCCAGTGCTGCTAATATTATGTGTGTTCCAACACGTATTTCAGGTTTTTGTTATACGGCAATAAAAATGGGTTGGAATTGGCTAAATTATGGAATTGGTAAAAGTTTATTTGTATTTTTATCTGGGGTAATATTTATTGGTGGATTTCTTTGTTTGGCATGGAGATTTGCGTTTATTGCGTTTGGTGTCATTGCAGATTTGTTCCTGGGAATAATAATGTTGCCATTTACAGCGGTTGCAGAAACGACTGCAAAAACCACATACAAAGGAATCGCAGGTGATATTTTTAATGGGTTTCTAAAATTATTCAGTGCAGAAACACTGAATACTCAAATATCAAGATATACAAATGCCGCCCTTCATTTTATTGCGTTATCTGTTATTATTGCATTTTGTGCCGCAATGTTGTCTACGGTATTTGTCGTTGATAATGAAACGTTAATACCGTCTGTTAATAATCAGAATTTCTGGATTGTTGCATTGGTGTCTGCGTTAACGTGGTGGTTTGCCAGCAAGGCGACAACATATGCAAATGATTTTGGTGGCAAGATTTCTGCTGATTTTGGGACTGGTATACAACAAGATCTGTCTTCGTTATGGGCCAGTGCCAAGAAAAACACAAAAACAATCATTGAAATTATTAGAAAAGCCAAATAATTTTAGTTGGTTATAAATATATCTATGCCTTGAAAACTGAAAAGTAATATTTTATACTCGGAATGATATGAGTATTCTGAATAGATATTTTTCACGACAATTAGTGGCAATTTTTATTATGTTGTTGCTGATATTGACTGGTTTGGCATGGATGATGCAGATTATATCCATGATGAAATTTTTATTGCAATATGGCGTTGAATTGGGCAGTTTTATTGGGTTGACGGCATTAATGATACCGTTTATTGCATCTATTGTTATTCCGTTTGTTTGTTTTATAGCGGTCGTTTTTGTTTATAATAAATTAATATCTGATAATGAAATTACTGTTATGGCTGCATCTGGATTGTCGCCATTCCAAATTGCCAAGCCTGCATTAAAGGTTGGAAGTGTATTGATGGTATTAAATTTGTTATTGAACGTATGGATTGTTCCACGCAGCCAATCTATGTTCTATGATATGCAATGGAATCTGAAATATGGTATGGCACACATGAAATTACAAGAAAGTGCTTTTACCAAAATATCAGATGGATTGGTTGTTTATGTTGACAAGGTTGCAGACCATGATCTTAGTCAGGTTATGTTATCTGATATGCGTCAGGAAAATAATACCAGTACTGTATTTGCTGAAAAGGGTAAGTTGGTTGTAACAGAACGTGGCTTGTCATTAATAATGAATAATGGTGCATTACAATCGTCTGGTAATCAAAATGTTACAGGTACATTTGATACGTTTGATATGGATTTGAATGTTGTTGAAAAAAGTGCCGGCAATTCATTTCGTGTTCGTCGTATTCCAACGAACGATTTGTTGCGTATTGTGTTTGATGCAGAAACAAAGAAACAACATAAAATGATTTTGACAGAATTATGTAACCGGTTTTTGTCGCCGATAATGAATTTAGTTTTGGCTGCGTTGTGTGCAACAATCTTATTACGTTCATCTTTGTTGCGTCGTCGCACCAGTTTTGCACCCGCAATTGCGGTTGCTGGTATGGCTGGAACAATGGCATTATATATGTCTTTAACGAATATGATTAGCAGTGCTACTGGTTTTGTTTTATTGGCATCTGGTATTGTGCTGTATTTATTGGGTATTTTGGTGGTATTAATAAAGAAATGATAAGATTATTATTGTTTTTTATATGCATGTTTTATTTTTCTGCATCGTATGCGGTATCTGTTGACCTGGAAGAGCCACGAACAATTGTTGCAGATAAAATTGAATACAATGTCAAGACCGAAGAAATAAAAACCCATGGCAATACAGAAATAACAAATAAATCTGGACAGCGTATGACGTTGGTTGATTCGTACGTTTCTGGACAGGGTACAGATTTATCAGGCAAAGAAATTCAATTATGGTTGGGGCAACATGTTTATATTGAATCCAAAGATATTCAGCGTGATGGCGATATAACAATTGCAAATCGTGCGATATTTACGGCTTGTTCTGATTGTGATTCATATGGTGATGCGTGGGATATATGGTCATACAAGATAATTCATGATATGGAATCACGTACATTACGTTTTTATAGTCCAGTTTTTTATGCATACGATTTCCCTATATTTTGGTTCCCGTATGTTGCAATGCCAGACCCTGGTGTTAAATATAAAACAGGTTTATTGATGCCTGATATGGGTTCTACAAACAAAATGGGAACACAGATAAATATCCCATTGTATGTATCGTTGTCTGAATTTCATGATATGACATTTACATTGTCATATTTAACCCAAGAAAATCCACTGTTTCAACTTGAACATCGTTTAAACGCATCGCATTCAGAATTTAGAACACGTGGTTCGTTTACACGTAACAAGGCTGGTGAAAACCGTTGGCATATTTTTAATGATGATATAATTGAATTGGGCGATAATGCACGTGCAACGATATTTTTGGAACGTACATCAGACAAGACATATTTGCAAAAATATGGCTTTTATGATGCTCAACCTTATTTAGATTCTGGTGCAAAACTTGAACTGTTTGGACAAAGCAGTTATGTTGTTGCGGATGCACATATATTCCAAGAATTGCGTGAATATTCTGGTGTTTATTCTGTTCCGGATGGAAATATTTTGCCAAATATTCGTGCGATGCACCAAACAGCACCATTGTTTGGTGAAACATATGCGACTTTTGAGACGGATATACTTGGTATTTCTGGTGATAATGGTTCATCACAACGTATAATCGGTGATGTCAGAATGATATCGCCATGGACATTATGGGGTGGTAACAGAATAACTGCCAGTGCATCTGCCAGATATGATTTATATAATTTTAATAATACTGTGATGGCAGATAACGCTCTGTTTTCTGGAATTAGGGGACGTTTTTTGCCCAGTGCGTATTTAGAATGGGGATTGCCGTTGTTCAAGTCTGATTCTGAATGGACCCAGGTTATTGAGCCACGTGCCCGCATAACATTTATGCGTCATATTGATAATGATGAATTTAGTTTGAATAATGATTCATCAGGCAGTATTTTAACCGATTCTACGTTATTTTCGGACAATCGTTTTTCAGGTTTTGATTTATGGGAAAATGGTACATATTCTGATTATGGTGTTCGTTGGTATGCATTTGATACAAGCGGTCATAATGTTGAATTATTCTTGGGACAGTCGTATGATTTTACAAATAAAACATCGTTTGATTTGAACAGTGGTTTTAGTAATGGTGCATCTGATTACGTTGGCCGTATCAGTTATACTAATTCTAAATGGTTGAATTTGGCAACACGTTTTAGAATGGATAATCAAGATTTTTCGTTACGTCATATGGAAACATCTGCACGTATTGGTCGCAGCGGAAATTATTTGAACGTTGGTCATATTTGGTCACAGAATCTTACAGATGATATTTTGGATGTTGATTCAATTAATGAAACAATTGTCGGTGTCGGCTTGAAATTATCAAACAGATGGTCTGTACAATGGAATGCGATTTACAACCTGGAATATGAAGATTTTCGCAGTCATACAGGTGGTGTTTTTTATAATCATCCTTGTTATTATTTGTCTGTACAATATCGTCGTGATAATGCGGTAAAACAAGACTATGTTGGAACAACGACATTTCAATTCAGATTTGGTATGGCAATTGATGGTCAACAATATTAATTATTACAAAGGAAGGAATATATGTTAAAGCATGTAATGATGTTTTTTTCAATGTTTTGTGTTTTGCCTGCATTTGGGGCATCGGTTGTTGCCAGTGTAAATAGCACGCCAATTACAGATACAGATATTACAGCACGCACAAAATTGATGGCACGTCAGGGACAGACCTCAACTGATAATCGTCGTATTGCATTACAAAATATTATTGATGATAATGTTAAAATTACTTATGCAGCAAATTTTAATGCATTACCAGATGACAAGGTTGTTGACCAAGAATTGAAAAAGATGAATTTAGGTGATATGTCTGCATCTGAACGTGAAATGGCACGTAATGCGATTAAGGCTGAAATTGCATGGCAAATTGTTGTTGCCAGGACTATATTACCAACTGTTGATATCAGCGATGAAAATGTGTTGTCTGAAAAAAATGATATGGCCAGAACGCATGGTTTGCCTGTTGAAATGACAATTGTTCGTCTGACAGATATACCAGATGATGTTGCAAAACATTTAACAAAACCAAAATCATGTGATGACGCAATCAAGATTGCAGAAAATTTGGGTGGTGTACCACAGAAATTTTCTGCATTACAATATGAATTGTCTGCAGATATTCGTGAACGTGTTGTTACGTTACCTCTGTTAACATGGTCGCCAATAAAAGATGACAGTGTGTTATTGGTTTGTAGCACTAAAAAAACATCTGAATATAAAAATCTGGATGAAATAATTAAACAGAATGCAATGTATAAACAAGCAATGTTTCTGGCAGATCAACAACTTAAACAATTACGCAGACGTGCAGTAATTGTTATCAACGATGATAGATATAAATTATGAAACAAGTTTTATTTAATTTTACAGATGCACAACTAGAAAAATTTATTACAGATTTTGGTCAACCACGTTTTCGTGCAAAGCAAATTCGTGATTGGTTAAATCGTGGTGCACCTGATTTTTTTTCTATGAAAAACATTCCGGAAAAATTACGTTCGGATTTAGATTCTGTTGCACAAACATTACCTGTCAGAATTGTTCGTAAATTAGAATCTGCCGATGGTGAAACAACAAAATTTTTATTAGAATTGAACGATGGCGAACAGATTGAGTGCGTATTGATGCGTACATCATATGGAAACAGTGTTTGTGTCAGTTCTCAGGCAGGATGTGCAATGGGATGCAAGTTTTGTGCCAGCACATTACTAGGATTAAAAAGAAATTTAACTGCAAATGAAATATTTGCACAAATATTGGTTGCACAATGGGAATTGCGTGGTGATAAAACATCTGAAAAATCTGTACGCCCAAATGGCGATGCAAATAATAATGATGTTTCGCATATTGTAATTATGGGAACAGGCGAACCATTACAAAATACAGAAAATGTAATTGATTTTATAGAACGTGCTAATTCCCAAATGGGCATTGGGTGGCGTCGTATAACTGTATCAACGTGCGGAATTGTCCCGGGGATTGAAAAATTAATTCAATGGGGTCGTCCAATAAATTTAGCGATATCATTGCATGCACCAACAGATGAATTGCGTACTCAAATTATGCCTATTAATAACAAATACAAAATAAGTGATGTTATGGATGCCGCATGGCGTTTTACTGATTTGCATAATCGTCAGTTAATGATTGAATATATTTTATTGGGTAAATATAATAAAGATACCCAAGAAACTGTATTATATAATGCAACGCCAGAATATGCAGAACAGTTATCTAAATTATTAAGTGGTAAAAATTGCATGGTGAATTTAATTCCATGGAATGCGGTTGATGAACGTGATTTTGCATCACCGTCTGGTAATGCTGTTCACAGATTTCAGGATATATTGATAAAAAACGGTATTCATACACGAATCAGACGTGAACGTGGTACAGATATTGGTTCTGCGTGTGGTCAATTACGCCTAAATAATGCCAGGAACAAACATTAAATTTCATCAAGAATATATTTTAATTCAGACATATCGTCTGGCATGCGACATTTGAAATGCATTTGTTCGCCCGTAACAGGATGTGCGAAATCCAATACTTCTGCGTGTAACATTTGCCCATCGTGTGTTTTAAGAAAATCTAACAATTCAGGATTTTTTACAGAACCCAGTTTTGATGATGCACGACCATACAAAGGATCGCATAATACAGGGAATCCATGTGCAGACATGTGTACACGTATTTGATGTGTACGACCTGTGAATAATGTACAACGCATTTGAGAAATTCCCACACGTGGCCATACGTTTATTACGCTTGCTTCTGTATGTGATGGTTTGCCACCGGTTTTTACCATAGTCATTTTTTGACGATTTCTGGACGAGCGTGCGATATTGCCTGTTATATCTGCAATTTCCCAATTTGGGACCCCCCACACAAATGTAACATATTTTCTGGTCAATTTGTGTTCGGAAAATGTTTTTATTAAACCACGATATGCTGCATCTGATTTAGCAAAAACCATGACACCACTGGTGTCTTTATCCAGTCTGTGAACAACCCCAGGACGAACATTTCCGCCCAACAGTGACAAATGTGTATGTGCCAATACATTTTGTACCAGTGTACCTGTTTTGTTTCCGGCAGATGGATACATTACCACACCACGAGGTTTGTTAATCACAATAATATCGTCGTCTTCAAACAGAATATCCAAATCAAAATCAGTTGAAATATTATCCGTTGCGATATCAGATGGCATTTCTGGGATTTCTATAATAATTGTATCGCCATTACGAACCTTTTCAGAGAATTTTACCCCAGATATATTATTACGGGATACATTAAATTTTTGGATTTCGCTGCGTGAAAATTCAGGCAATTGTGCGGATAAAAATTTATCCAATCGTATTGGTTCGCTGATATCTGATACGGTAAATTGTCGCATGCTTGTCATAATAAAGCCTATTTATATTCTTTCCAATCCGGTCCGACGGTACATTCTGACAAGTCAATAGTTATATCACGACCATTTCCAGATGTTGGACATATTAAAATTCCTGTTGTAACATCTTCGTCTGCATCACGTGTTGCATTGCGGTATGCGAATTTTATTTCTGTTGGCTTTGCAACGCATGCGATGCGTATATGTTCGTGATTTTGTCCGTTTGGACCAATCCATGCACGAACGCCTTCGCCCAGACCATAACATGGAAATCCATCCAAATAATACAGTACCAGTCCACGTCCAACTAATTTAGAATCAGGAATAAATTTTCCATGATATTCTGATAAAGTTAAACCTGTTACAGCCTGCCAATCTGTGCTGGTTGAAAAAATGCTGATGCGTGGTTGTGATAAATCATCAGCACCGACATTAGTTATAAAAAATACACTAAACAATAAAAACAGTATCTTTTTCATTTGTTTTCTTCCTTGGTTGTTTCAAAGTCAGCCAGTTTTGCAGATATTTTTTTTACCCCTGCAGGTTGTGGATTTAATACATGGCTAAATTTCATTGTTGCACCAGTATCCAACAAAGGAGTTTTTGGCATAAACTTTTGTACCGCCAACACATTGTTTTTATCGTCAGTAGAAACAATTAGCAAATCTGGAACACCATATATTTGTTCTGTTGTATTTGTAATACTGCCATTTACGACCAATAATTTATTTCCCTTGTCATCTGTTGTTGTTTCAACACTTGCAACAGCAGCAACCAACGCAGGTGTTTTATTTTGTTTTATTTTATGTTGTGTAATAACAGCAACAGTAAAAATTATTGCAGACAGCAATGCACATAATGATGCAAAAAACATCAACCAAGAATTTTTATTTGATTGTTGTTCAACCCGCCAAACATAGCCACATATTGGACACTTTACAGGTGTCGTTGGAACTGTATCAATATTAAATTCTGTTTTACAAATGTCGCATTTTATTTTCATGGTTATATATATATCACAAATTATTGTAATTGCAAACTCTGATATTTTTCTTGTACTTTATTTTGTATTTGTTTGATTGCATTCATAAAATCAGCGACTGTTGCATTTTTATTTGCTGCAACTGCACCAAATATTTGTCCAGAATAAGTTTTATTGTCTGCTTCTGAAATATGGGCCAATGTTGCCATACGATTTAGTTCAACAAATGATGCGTCTGCGAATTTTGCGGTTTTGGATTCTGCATCCCAAAAATAATCAGAATTAACAGAATCTTCTATTTTATTATATACAATTAGCCGTGGTGTAACAGAACCAGTAAAACCAACACTAACAAACATTGCCTCTATACGTCCAGATGTCATATCAAGTGATTGGTTTATTTTTAATGTTGAAATATCATCGCCTGCATCAACAGATAATCCGGACAGATTAAGATTTGATACCCATAAATTTTCAGTGGTTAATGATGATAATTTTGCAGTATCTGCCAATGAAAATATTCCGGATACTTCCATATTTTTAGAATCAGAAGACATCATTCCAGAAACAGTTCCTGATTTACTGGTGTATGTCGTATCAATTGCGGTTCTGGTCTGAAAAATTAGATTAGATGTCGCAATTTCTGGCGAAGAAATATCTTCGGTAAAATCAGCAAATTGTGCATTTAATGTTTGAGTGTTTAATATGTCGTGCCCCCCCAGATTTAGTGCGGACATCATTTTTGCATCGTCTGGGTTGTTTGTTGGAATTCGCCATAAATAAAGTGCGTTGTTACGATTTACATTGGTTGTTTCAACGATTCCATGTTTTATATTTACACCTAAATCAACGGTGTCTGTATGCCATGTTCCAAACGTGCCATATGCATGTGTGTTATCAATAAATCCCATTGAACCATCTGATAATTTCACTATTTCACGTGTTCGCATTGGTGAAATTTCATCAGAAACACGAACAACTATTCCTTGAAGTGTTGCACCATTAACAGAATCATTTGTTTTTAATATGCGGATTTGGTACTTGTCTGGCCCTTGGTCAATAATTGTATCTGGAACACCGTATTCAGATAAGTCTTGCAGATTAACACGTGTGATATTTCTGCCAACAGTCTTTAATAATTCTTCACGATTTGTGGCGATATGTCGTTCTAATGCACTTTTTATTATGGACATTTGTTCTGTTATCACGATGTTTTCTGCACGTTTTACAGCGTCTTGATGATACTCAAAAATAAACGGTATAATAACCACTGCCAACGCAACAGTTAGCAGTAATTCTATCAACATATTTCCGCTGGAATGTTTCAGACTAGAAAAAAATATACGTTTTATATTCATTTTGTATTTTGCCATCCTGTTTTTGTTACAGCATCAAAGTCATTATGGTTTGGCATATTTGGTTTGGATGCACGACTGATATCAAATTTTGTAAATTGTGGTGGTCGTGTTGATGGAAAAGACCAGTTGCCGATTCTGAATGGTGTTGATGTAGACATTAATAATTCACCAGATATCGTTAAACCAAAATTATCATAAAAAATAATTTCTTCGCTGGAAATAAATGGAACAGAAATATTGCTGGTGGAAATATGATTAAACCCAGAAATTGTTCGTGCAGAATCTGATTTTAACACAATATTATTACCAACTTTTATACTGTTTAATATATTAACTCTGTCTGCGATTATATGACCATTTGTTGTGAATCCAGAATTGTTTAGTGTATCTGCATATATATTTCTAAAACCATATATATCACCAGAAATACGCAAATCTCCAAAAGAAACATTTTCCCCGCTGATATTTGCCCCAGCAGAAAAATAAACATTATTTGCAGAAATATTATCTGAATTTACAAATGTAGTATTTACATTTTTTATTTTTGCAGATTGTGCCACAATAGTTGCGATATTATGAATATTATGTTTGTCCATATTCAAATCACGAAACATTGTATTAAAATCATCTTCGCCAGATGTTGCACGATGCAGATATTTTGACGTATCTTCGCCAGAGATGTTTCTGGTTATACGATATATTATATCACCTGGTACAAAGTCTGGTGCGGTCACAGCCCACGTGTTTCCATATGCAATTCCATCTGTTGAAACGACAGCAGCATCAGAACCAATATGTTTTGCGATTTTATTTGCCTGTAAATCAGATTTGGATATATTAAATGCCAGATATACGTCTGTAACAGATGTGTCTGTAATTGGGTATTTGTCTATAAACCCAGCAACAGCATTTACTTTCATTGAATCCAAATCATTTTGATCTAATTTTATTTGGACAGATTCTGGCCATTTATCTTGATTAATACGAATAAAATTCAACACGCTGTCACGTGTGTTTACGATTGCCTTGGCAAATGCAATATCACGTAATGTTTGATTTGTATTTGCGATTTGTTTGTATACGAATGGGGCTGCAGTGGCAATAATAGCCATTGCCAACAAAACTTCTGTTATGCTGGCACCTGTGTTTTGATTTGTGAAAATTTTTGTTTTACATGCAATCATCACGTCCCGCCATCAAACATTGTTTTATGTCAATTCGTTTTTCTAATCTTTGCCAATATACGTATTGGCAAATTAAATATTGTGCCAAGGATTCTTTATTATATACACCTTCTAAATCCAGAATAATTTCTTTGCAAGAAGTTACTGTATCATCATCTGATTTTGTGTCGGCAATTATTCTGAAATCATCATTGTTTATATCTGAAACCAGTACATCTGGCAATAAAGATGTTCCAGCAGGGCGAATGTCTAATATTACTGCCCCTGTCATACCGGAATTTAATGCACTGGATATTTGATCCCGCATGGTAATGTTAGATGTGTATATTTTATTTGTTTCAATACCAGAATGCGAACTGTATGTTAATGTGTCTTCGTCAACATAAACGTCTTGACCACGTGTTGTCATCAAGTGCGAATATATATCAAGTCTATCAACGCTAAAATTGATATTGTTTGATATAACAGAACCACGAACTTCCCAGTCTTTGGGGCCTGTAAACGCTGTACGTCCTGCGGTCATAGATAAATTATAAACAGCGGCATCAAATGCTGTAAAATGGCCGGTGTCACCAAACATAGAAATTGTTTTTGTGGATACATTATCTGCATACAATGTTCCCCTGCTAAGTGTTAATGCTGCTTCCCCTGTTTTTGTTTGGAATACAGTTTTGTCTGCGTTAATATTTAATATCTTATTTTTTTCTTTGCGTCCAGATTCTACGCCAAATACAGACAATGTGTCGTATTCAGATGTTTCAAATTCGCCACGTACCGCATTGATGTTTCCTGTGTTATTAATAGAAAACTTGTTCATGTTCAAATCAGATAAAAAACCATTATTATCTATGTCTGGTTCATTGCGACGTACAATATCAGAGTACGCATCTTGTAATTCAATACCAATATCAATCATTTCGCCATTTTCAGCAGCATAAAATCCAATACGACGAATTAGTTCTGCACGTTGAATGCCATTTAGTTTTCCGCCAGATAATTGCAGGTATGCAGTTAATAAAGATTGGTCTTTGTGTATTATTAAAGATATGTCTTGTCCCATTGCAGTATGTGGCACAAATCCCAGCGGCAATCCGTATGATTCAAGTACGTCTGCAAAATCATCCCCAGAAATAATTGTTGTATCGTATGGTATATTATTAATGTTTTCACGAATAAAAATTCTGGCCGCTGTTTGTGCAGTTTCAATTTGTTTGGTCGTGGCATACATACGTGTATCAATATTTTGTTCTGATAATTGTTGTGCCAAGAAAGGCACGAATGCAAATATCAATCCCAATGCCAGTAATGCTTGCAATAAAAAATTCCCACGTTGTTGGTGCAAGTTGGCTCCCTCCTACTTGATATCAGCATAGCAACAGAAAAAAATTATTGCAATTGGTTTTAAGATGATTTAACATCCTGTTTGTTAAGTTTGATGATATATCATGTTATGATGTATTATCATAAAGGTTTATTTCCTGTTTAGAAAAGAAAAGATATGCAAAATAAAAAAAATCAATCATCAGTTGGACAGATGATTCAACGTTGCCATAAATGGCGTCAAAAAAGAAAACAATACATTGATCAGGCTCGTCAAATCTCGGATGAGATTGAACGTGAACGCTTGTTGCAAGCGGCCGAACATTATGGTCGTATTGTTAGTGCAGAGCAAGAAAAGATAGACGGTGCCCGTGATCCTAAGGATAAATCTGTTCAAGATATTGAAACATCTGTTACAGAAAGTACGGAAAATACAGAAGGTACAGATGATGAAGACGTTGGTTTCCCAGATTTTATTACAAATTTGAAATAAAATAAAGCGCACCGAATATGGTGCGTTTTAATTGTTGAAATTTAGTTGGTTTTTGCTATGCTGTTTCCAAAAGGATATCAACAGGATGGATAATAATTATACTGTTTTAGCACGTAAGTACCGCAGTCAAGATTTCAAATCTCTTATTGGTCAGGATGTATTGGTAAAAACACTTACCACTGCGATTGAAACATCACGTATTGCACATGCATATATTTTTACGGGTATTCGTGGTACTGGTAAGACTAGTACAGCACGTATTTTTGCCAAGGCATTAAATTGTTTGTCTTCGGACAGGGCGACATCTGCACCATGTGGTACGTGTGAAAATTGTCGTACGATTGCATCTGGTCAGCATATTGACGTTATGGAAATTGACGCAGCGTCGCACACAGGTGTTGATAATATGCGTGATATTTTGGATGCTGCACAATACAGACCTACAAATGGCAGATACAAAGTATATATTATTGACGAAGTGCATATGTTATCTACATCTGCGTTTAATGCGTTGTTGAAAACACTTGAAGAACCACCTGCACACGTGATTTTTATATTGGCAACGACAGAAATAAGAAAGGTTCCTGTTACAATATTATCCCGTTGTCAGCGATTTGATTTGGTTCGTGTTCCAATTGAAACGTTAAAGAAACATTTTGCATGGATTGCACAGCAAGAGCAGGTCGTTCTAACAGATGGTGCAAACGATTTGTTGGCACGTGCTGCAGACGGATCTGTTCGTGACGGCTTGTCTTTGTTGGACCAGGCGATTGCACAAACCGGTGGTAATGTTGACGAAGCCGCTGTTCTTGATATGTTAAAGCGTGCAGATCGTGGTGTTGTCGTTGATTTAATGAAGGTTATATTATCTGGTGATGTTGCGGCCGCATTAGACAAGGTTGATTCTATTTATAACAACGGTGCAGATTTATCAATGTTGCTGACTGATATGATGGAATGGACACATTGGGCAACACGTATGCATCCAGCATTACATGCCGGTGATACGGTTAGTTCACCATATACCGCAGATCAACGTGAACAGATTTGCAATTTGAATGCACGTATCAGTGTGAATACATTATCCAGAATATGGCAGGTTATGGTTGCGTCCGTTCCTGAAATGCAGGCTGCAACCAATCAAAAGCAGTGTTTTGATATGTTGATTATCAGGTGTATGCATGTGGCAGAAATTCCATCTGTTCCTGATTTATTAAAACAACAAGAATCTGATAATCATGCACGTTCTGTAAAAAATATTCTAGAAAACAGAATGTCGCAATCGGTTGCAGAACCTGATAAAAAACAAACGTATTTGACGTTATCGTCTGCGGATGAATTGGGTGCTGCATTACAATCACACAGGGAAATATTATTATATTCTTATTTTAGTGATAATATTGAAATATCTGAATTTGAAGACGGCAAGATAACATTCTTTGATCGTGTTGGTGATGCGGATTTTGTTCATAAACTATCCGTTTGGTTGTCAGAAAAAACCGGCAAGACATGGGTTTTAACACGTGTATCAGAAAGCGTTAACACACAAACTGTTTCAGAACAAAAGCAGGAAGAATTAGAATCTGACCCATTGGTTGCTAGCGCCATGAGTTTGTTTGAAGATGCACAAATCGTAGGAGTGAAATAGTATGAGAACAGAATCTGGACGTTCGTTAATAGAAATTGTTGGTGTTATGGCAATTACTGGTGTTATGACGGTTGCTGGTTTGGGGGTATATAATATGTTGCGTCAAAATCAAATTCGCAGCATTGCCAGTGCAGAATTGAAACAAATTGCACAAAACACAAAAATATTAATGGAAATGCGTGGTTCGTATCAGGGTGTTTCTGTTGATTATTTGATTAAGGCTGGTGCTATAAATTCTGACAAATCACCGATTGGTGGTAAAGATTGGTCTGTGCAATCTAGTATTGATGGGACTTATTTTTCTATTAATTTGGTTGATTTAACAAATGGTGAATGTAATTATTTTGCAACGGTACAGCCGACATGGGCGACCAAAATATTAATAAATGGTTTTGAGACAGATATAACAACAAACTGTTTTGATACAGATACAAACCAGGTTTCGTTTGTCGTTCAATAAATGATAAAAATAATATCATTTTTACTATGTCTTTTTATTTCTGGTTGCGTTCAATACAGCAGTCCAGACAGACAATCGTGGTCGCATTATCTTAATGGTGCCAGTTTTACAGATATGACAGAAACAGCACGATTGGCGAAGCGGCCTGTATATTTGGGTGCCGGGGGCAGATTAATGTCTGCGGTTGTAAAACCAGACGCACAATCAGAATATGGCGACAAGATATCAAATGATAATTTGTTGGCACGTCAATATATGGCATCGTTGGAATACAAATTGTATGATGCGTTGCGAAAACCAGGCATGTCTGTTCAGCGTGCTGGTACGGACGTTGTCATTGTATTGGTGCGTGATGCGATTATGGAATTAAACGTTGCAGATATTTCACAAACTGGTGCAGATACATTAAAAATAATTACGAATATATTAAAAGAATATGATGCAACATTTATTGAAATTGCTGGCTATACAGATGCAATGCGTGATACGAATGCCGCTGTTGCATTTTCATCTGATATGGCCCAGCGTGTTGCGGTATATTTATCACAGCATGGTATAAATACTGCCCGTATGTTTATTGTTGGTCGTGGTTCTGCACGTCCAATTGCGGCCCAAGATGATATTGGTCGTCTGACAAATCGTCGTGTTGAAATTAGAATTAGTCCAGTCCGATAACTTTCCCTTTTCATTTTTATTTTTTGTTGTTATAGTGGGCGTATAACAAAACATAAAAGGATGGAAAATGGTAAAAAAATCTTCTGAAAATTCACCTGTAATTAATTATAAAAAGACAGGTATTATCGCTGCAATCGTTGTCGCTGTTGCTGTGGCTGGCGTATGTGCAGTCAGTGCATTAAATTCTGGTAAAACCGCATCTGTTGCAGATGTTGTTGAAGAAGTTTCAACGGACGCTGCAAATGGTGCCAGTTTGCGTATCGCAGTAATTCGTATGGATGCAATCCAGACAGAGGCAAATGTATTAAAAGAACTGCGTAAACAGAAAGAAAATTTTGAAACAAAATTACGTGATGAATTAACTGCACGTCAAAAAAGTTTAGAAAAAGAAAAAGCAGAAATTGAAAAATCACAGGATGTCCTATCTCAGGAAGCGTTACAACGTCGTGTTGTTGATTATCAAAACAAGGTAACAAAACTGCAACGTGATTTGACAGAACGTGCCCAGGGTATAGAAGTGTCTTATCAAAAGGCATTGAATGAAATCCAAACAAAACACTTGGATCCAATCATAGAAGGTGTTATTGATAAAAAGAAATTGTCATTGGTGATTGATGGTCGTATGGCACGTACGGGTGCAAATACAGAAAACCTAGATATTACAAACGAAGTTGTCAAGGCACTTGATAAAAAAGTATCAAAAGTAAAAATGGAAACACCAAAAGGTTTCTAAAAAAATAAAATCCCCAGTTTGGGGATTTTTTTTGTTTTGTATTAATTCTAATAATGTTATAATACACATGTCTTTAGGTGTTCTAAAGATGGGGTGTGGAAACCCGTTGCACGCATCGGTTAACGATGAAAAATCTCCCAACCTTGGTTGGGAGGGTCGTAAAATATACTAATATACGGCACAATTCGTGTAGTTGTTTCCAACCTCCCAACCACCAAAAACAGGTGGTTTTATTTTGGGAGATAAAAAATGAAACAAAGTATTCTGTTTTTGTTGTTTATGCCATCTGTGTTATTTGCAGATATGCAATGCCCGTCGGGATATCGTTTATGGAATGTGTTTCCAGATTTGGGATATAAAAAAATAATTTTTTCCAGAACAGGTTCTTGTCCAACCGGTTACAGTATTATGGCTGCAAGTCCTAAAACTTACTTTTGTAATACGGATAACAATTCACCAACTGGCTGTAATGGTGCCCGTTATTCCCTGGATAAAACCACGTTGCCAGATTGTTCTAGTGTTACATCTGATGCTGTTGGTGAATCTAAATGTATATTGACACCGCCACTGTGTGATTTTGCAACGTTTATTCATACGTCTGTTAATGTATCCAATAATCTGTTTGCAAATAAGAATACAGAACATGCAATTGCAATAAGCCTAGAAAAAGGTACGTGTTATATAAATATGGATTTAGGACAATCACCAGAAGCAATAAACGTTCGTTTGTTGGACGGTGTATATCATTCAATAAATTAAAGGATTTATGATATGAAGAAATTATTTTTTGTATTCTTGTTTGTTACAAATTGTTATGCAGATGATTTAACGATATGCGTAAAAAATAATACCAATATTACGCCAACCCAAGAATTACAAATATGCATCAAAGAAACAACAGTAGATATGCTTACGGATTCAGTTCACGGTGCACCGTATAAAAAAGATGCTGTGAATAATGTTTGGGGCGTGTCGTTTCCGTGGGGAAAGATAGAAGGTATAAGTATGTGCACTAATACTTTTGATGAAAGTGGTAAATTTGTTGGGTTTAATCCTGATAATCCGCCAAATGGATACGATACAGGTCGTGGTGGTAATTGTGCGTGCAAGCGAACATATCCCGGTGAATCCAAATGGGTACAGGGGTATTTTTATCCCGAACTAACAGCAAAAAACTGTGATGCCTGTGCCAAGGGGTGTGCAGAACAAGTTGCGTGTCATTCATCAGTTTTATCAAAAATAATAATAGAAAAAGAATAAAAATACCGGCATTTGCCGGTTTTCTGTTATGGACATTGTTCCAGTTGTTTCAATACATTTTGAACATCGTTGTTAACAGACACTGTAACCTGACGTTTCAAACCATCTGTATATGTATAATAAAAGTCTGCTTTCTTAAATTCTGGTAATGCATTATACGCCTGTTCAAATGGTGCCAGCATTGCTTGGAACCATTGACGACCACGACATAAACATCCGTTTCTGACGTCTGCAGCAACAACAGCGGTTGCTGTGTTTGGGTACTGTGTATCTAAATCATGGTCTGTCATCATTAAACAGCGACTGCCAAAACCATAAAAGTTCGCATCATCAGACAAGAATTTATATATTAATGCATTATCTGCACCTGCCTGGCGTAATGAATATACCATTCCGTCTGTACAGCATGCCCGGGCATTGCTAATCAGCATTTTGTATCTGTCTAGTAATGGTTTTGCAGCGGGGTGTGATGCATTGATATTTTCATTGCATGCTGCTGCTGCGATAAAGTCGTACAATTTTGCATCACGAATTTTTGGACTGCGTGGTGAAACAGTTTCACGAACAACAGGTTTTTTTCGCCAAATTTCACATTCTGCATCTGTTTCAAATGGGCATCCGTCATCAATTTTACCAAACGCTTCATCAACAACAGTTGTCATATCTTGTGCAATATATTCTGGCTTTAATGAAACCGAAGACCATAAATTATCAGATGGTTTTTTTGGTGCCAATAATTCTTCAACACGTTCCAGTGTTTTGGCAGCGTCTGATATGTTTTGCTGATATAATTCTTGTGGTTCAACAACGTCAAATGTGTATACGCCTTTTATTATTGCATCTTTGCCAGGTTCCAAGAACCAGTCAGAAAAATCCTTGTATTTATAACTTGCAATTGAATCATCCCAAATTGGCACACCATTTTCCCAATCAACGGTTTTGTCTGATAATTTCTGTTTATATTCACCGGTTGTGCCGTCCCACAATTTTGGTCTGTCATCTGGCACAGTTGGCTTTACAGAATACAGTTTGATGTTTTGTTCTGGAACAATAATTGCCTGGGGTTGAATTTCTGGCATTGGTGGCATGTCCCAAACTGGTTCTTGTACAACCTCTATTTGTTCAAAATCTTCCAAACCCATTGGGGCGATATCGCAATCTGGGCCAATGCAGTCAGATGCATATGATGCGCTAATTCCATACATGCACAACAGCAACGAAAAAATAAAAATTTTGTTTTTCATGCTTGGTATTATATCATAAAAAAGCAGTATTTGAAACAGGTTTTTAACAATACTTTTTTTATTGTGTTATTTTGTTTAGGCATTTATACTTAGGTTATAAACCAAACAAAAAGGGAAAGTATGAAAAAAATATCTGTATTTGCATTATTGGCTGGGATTGCATTGCCTGCTTTTGCTACTGAAACTACTGTTGCAACAGATGCTGTTGCAGAAACACCTGCAATTGTTGAAGCGACTGCGACAGAAACTGCCGCTGAATCTGCGACAGATGTGGCCAAAATAACAGAAACTGCTGCTGAATCTTCAAGCAACGAAGAAGTAGACGTATCAACAGACGAAGTCTCAGATGTAAAAAACAAGAAAACATCCTTTCCTCATGGGTTGCAAATTGGTGTTGGGGCATCTGTAACCAGTGGTGTAAATGGTTTTATTGGATATGCAAACAAGAATTTTGATTCTTTTTGGGCAAAGCGTTTCGGTGTTCGCTTTGATTTTGGAACAATGTCCCCAGTTAAAACAAAATTAAACGAAACAATCAATGATATTATTGATGATGAAATTGAAATTGGCGACAATTTGGCAATTTCTAATTTTGAGATGGACGGACATCATTATGCTGCGTTATTGGATTTTTATCCATTTGGAAATACTTGGCTGCTGGGCGGATGGCGTCTGACAGGCGGTTATTATTTTGGAAATTTAAATGTAACAGCACATGTTGCAGGCGAAATTGATGAGTTAGATAATACTTCATATGAATTTGAGTTGATGGATACTCATTTCAAGTATGTTGGCAATTCTGTACATGGCACAGCAGAATTGGATTGGGATTATCGTGGCCCATATTTGGGTACTGGTTTTGACTTTGGTTTGTTCGCTGGATTCAAGATTTACTTGGATGCAGGTGTTGTGTTTACAAACAAGTCTGCACAACTGAATTTGGATATTCCATTTGATAATTTGCAAATGATGGAAAACGGTTCTTGGGAAACTGTCCAGGGTACACCGCTTGAAGATACTGTAAATAATATTATTAATGAAACGGTGGCAGATGCACAATCTGAATTGGATGATTTGAAATTCTATCCTATGGTTAAACTTGGATTCATGTATCGTTTTTAATTTATAGTATTGTTTTCTTATGATAACCGCCCATTGTGGCGGTTTTTTATACGGAATATATGCTAATTGTCTTGCCAGGTGTTTTTGTGTATTTTTTATATCATGAAAACAATACCGATGATTTTTATCTGCATGCTATCGTCTGTTGTGTATGCAGACGTGCTTTGGACAGATGGTATCAGTGTTGGTGTTGGTGTGTCTGCAACCAGTGGATTAAATGTTTTTGCTGGATATTATAATAACAAGTTTGAATCGTATTTGTTTCGTCATTTTGGTACACGTATTGATTTTGCAAGTTCCGATCCATTAAAATCAGCAATTGATTCTGCGATAGATTCGTTTATGCGTGATGGTATTGATGTTGGCGATGATGTAAAAATAGACAATGGCAAACTAGATGCATGGCACACATCGTTATTGCTGGATTTTTATCCTTTTTCAGGATATTGGCGTATTACTGGTGGATATACATGGGGTGGGGCAGATTTAACTGCCGAAATTTTTGGAGAAATAGAACGTGCCCCTGATCAACGGTTTTATTTTTATTTGGCAGGAGATCATTATTATTATAATGGAAATGATTTTGGTGGAAACGCAAATATAAATTGGAATTATCATGGTCCGTATTTAGGGACTGGTTTTGATGTGGCGTTATTTTGTGGTTTTTCAATTGTCTTTGATGCAGGTATCGTTTTTACGACACGCTCGGCTAACTTGTCCTTGGAAATTCCACATGAACAGTTGTATGTATATGATAAAAATACCGATATATGGAATCCAATAACAATACCTGCGCTGGACAAGGATGTTGCAGAAGCAACACGTAAGGGGAATGCTAAGTTAGCAGACTTTAAGTTTTATCCAATGGTCAAGGTCGGATTCGCATATCGTTTTTAGTACGAATCGTTAAAACCGAATCTGAAAATAAGGAAAAACGAATCATTTTTTATATACGAATAATTTTTATAAACATAATTTTTATATGTAAAAAATCCCGAAAATTCAAGGTTTTTTCAGAATTATGAAATTTTTATAAAATTATTTTGGAAATTCTGCTTGACTTTTTGGAAGTTTAGACGCATAGTATACGGGCTTTCAAGTTGAGGCAACGGAATAAAAGACACTCAACCCCTGAAATTCTGCGGTTTACGGAACAAACAGTATGAATTGGGTTCCTGATAAACTACGCAAACATTGTGAATAAAAGCAGCTCATCAAAAATTCAAGAAGGGATGTGCAGACAGTTGAATTTGGAATATCCAAACTTTG
>JAZNVR010000014.1:0-12973 GCA_045592905.1 Candidatus Enterousia sp. | reverse complement strand
AAACCGCCAAATGGCGGTTTTTATTTTAGTGCGGCAACGATATGTGAAAAGTTTTCGTTTTCGGGACCATTGGAATCTATGTCAGAAAAGGTTATGTCCCCCGCCCCAGCCAGCCATTTAATTGCAGGCATTGTTGTGTTGTGGAATGTTTCGATGCGGTGTTGTACGATTGACATATCCGAGTCATCGCGGCGGGTTGACCCTTCGCGTTTGCGCTTTATAATGCGTTTTTGCATTATTTCATCGCGTACATTTAAATACACAATGTGAATATCGTATTTGGATGCATAGTTTTGCACCAACCATTGGGCCTGAAACAATGTGCGTGGGAAACCGTCCAGAATAATGTCGCCATGGGTTTGTGCCAATGTGTCTGTAACCAGGTCGCAAATCATTTCATCGGGGATTAAATTTCCCCCTGCAATGGCCAGACGGATTGGCGAACCATCGGGTTGGGCGCGTAAAATTGCACCGGTTTCAATATGTGTGTATTCGGGATATAAATCGCGCAACATACGGGAAAAAGTGCCCTTGCCTGTGCCGGGACCGCCCATCATAATAATCATTTTGTTTTTGTTATTCATACCCATAATTATAGCACAAAAAACACCGCCAGACAAGATGTCGTGGCGGTGAAATAATTCACAGGTTTGTAAATTATTTTTTGCTGTTTTCGATTGCAGCGCCCAAGATGTCGCCCAATACGGAACCGGAATCGGCTTCGTTTGCGAATTCTTTGACGGCCTGCTTTTCCAAAGTTACCTGCAAGGCACGAACTGACAATTTAACAGTGTTGTCTTCAACGGAAACTACAGAAGCTTCTACGCTGTCGCCAATGTTAAATTTAGATGTGTCCTGTTCTGATTTTTCACGAGACAGGTCTGTACGACGGATGATACCGCGTGCATCGCCAGCCAATGACAAAATCAATTCGTCAGGTGTGATTTCGGAAACTGTACCGCATACAACAGCACCTTTCTTGATAGATACGGCATTGTTTTCTGCACTTTCAGTCAATTGCTTAATTCCCAATGTAACACGTTCTTTTTCTGGATTGATATCCAAAATTTTTGCGGTTACTTCTTGGCCACGAACGAATTTTTTCAATTCTTCTTCGTCCAATTTGTTCCATGACAAATCAGAAATATGAACCATACCGTCCAAATCTGGTGTCAATGCAACAAATAAACCAAATTCAGTTGTGTTTTTAATTGGACCTGTGATTACATCGCCAACATTGTGTGTTTCTGCAAACTGTTTCCATGGATTTGGTTGCAGTTGTTTATAACCCAATGAAATACGACGTTTATCTTGGTCAATACCCAAAACGACAACATTTACATCTTGGCCATTTTGCAAAACTTTGCTTGGGTGAATATTCTTGTTTGTCCAGGACAATTCAGACATATGAACCAGTCCTTCTATATTATTACCCAAATCAATGAATGCACCATAATCAGTTAATGAAGAAACCTTGCCTGTTACTGTATCACCAACATTAAATGCACGTGATGCAGTTTCCCATGGATCTTCTTCTAATTGTTTTGCACCCAATGAAATGCGATGTGTTTCTGGATCAAACTGAATAACTTTCACTTTAATCTTTTCGCCAACATGTACTAATTCACGTGGATGATTTACACGTTTCCATGACAAGTCTGTTACGTGTAACAAACCATCAATACCGCCCAAATCAATAAATACGCCATAATCTGTGATGTTTTTAACAACACCTTCTACGACTGCACCTAATTCAATGTTTTTCATTGCTTCTTTTTGTGCAGCAGCGATTGTATCAGATTGAATTGCACGACGTGAAACGATTGCATTTGTACGCAATGCATCCATCTTTAATACACGGAATTTATCTTTCAAGCCAATCAAAGATTTTGCATCGCGGATTGGTTTATGATCAACCTGTGATGATGGCATAAATGCAAATACACCATTAATATCAACAGTAAATCCACCACGAACAACATCAATAATTGTACCTTCTGGATCAACGCCTTCGGCAACTGTTTTTTCCAAGTCTTTCCATGCTTTTTCAGCACGTGCCTTGGCATAAGACAGAACAGCAGTACCTTCGCGGGATTCATAACGTTCAACAAAAATGTCAATGATATCACCAACAGATGGTACAGATGCACCGAATTCTTTTAATGGAACGCGACCTTCGGATTTCAAGCCAACATCAACCATTGCAAAATCACCACGGATATCTTTTACTGTACCCTTGGTTGCATAGCCTTGTAATGTTTCTTGGGAACCATAGTTTGCGTCAAACATCTGGACAAAATCTTCGCCAGATAATGGATTAAATAAATCTTTGGATAAATCTTTCATAAGAAAATATTCATCAAAGTTTGCCATCGCCAAAACTTTGTTTCATATAGCGAGGTCTTGTGGGGTTAATCGGACTGATTCTGCACCCACCTGCAAAATCAGTCCAATTTTACAGTAAAATTATAGATTTGCAAGAGAAAATATATAATCGTAACAATAACAATATAAATAATCTTTATTATCTGTACTTAATGATGATGCGATATAAAGTGTAAAATTAAACTGATAATAAACATAATTGTTATAACAGACAATATAATACGTTGTGCTTTGTGCGACGTTTTGCCATCACAACATTCACAATCACACGAACAATCACGCAAAATTAAATACCAAGATACACATAACATAACCCCAGAAAATACAAACAACCATGGTTCCATCCAATGTGGCAGTATATGAAAATGTGCCGCATCTGGTGCCAACAAACCAATTACAGCCAATAACATTGGTATTCCACAACAAAATATATGTGGTGCAATTGTTGCAATAATTCCGATTTTAACAGCCTTGTTTTTCATAATATATCCTTTGACTGGCGGAATTATAAATCTTTTTTTCTGTTTGTAAAATATAAAGTTATAGGTATAAAATACTGGTTGACAAATAAACAAAATGTATTAACGTAATGTTCTGTAATGATAGAGAAGTTCAAGACTTATTTTGCGTTATCAAATTTAAAGGTTGGATATCCAAATTTTTATTGGAGTTGTCCTGTATACTTGTTTACAACGGAAAATATATCTGGGTATTTAGATAAAATCCCACCATTTGAAAATAAAAATGTGTTAAGTGTTTGTGCATCTGGCGATCATGCGTTTGAATGTTTGTTACGTGGTGCCAAAAATGTGGATGTTTTTGATATAAATTACCTGCAACAGTATGTTCTGGAATTAAAGTCAAAGATGATACAAAACTTGTCTTATAAAGATTTTAAACGCTTTTTCTTTGAAAAACGTAATTTTTTTGATCGCAATATTATCAATCCAATATTCAAGGACTTTTCCGAAGGGTTGCAGACATTTTTGAATGTGTATTATGCACGTGATGTAAATAATGTTTTGTTTCGGTCTTGTGGCAACAGCAAAGAATATATGTTGCCACATTATATGTTGCCGTCTTATATGACAGACAAGGCTAAATATAAACAGTTAAGTAACTTAATGCCTGAAAAATTTAACTTTATCAGATGTGATATTGATAAATTACATTCTAAGACACAGCGGCAATATTCGCTAATCTTGTTATCAAATATATTTGGATTTAAATACAGTGTTGATATTAATAGTAATAAATCGGCAAATATGTTTTTGTCAGGTGTTTTAGATACGCTGGCAACAAAAAACTTGTGTGATGATGGTGTTATTTGTTGGAACTATATGTGGCACTGTACTGAATGTTCGGTAAATTTTGCGCCAACTACGCATACGGATAAATATGTCTTTTCTAACGTCAGTGTTTCTACGGCACGACCAATGCCGACATTGTCTGATATAGATCGTGTTTTTCTGATGAATAAACAAAAATCAAAATAAATTTTGGCATCCCCAGCAGGACTTGAACCTGCATCTAATTCTTAGGAGGAATTTGTTCTATCCTGTTGAACTATGGGGACAGTGAGGCAATATTAAAACAAATAATTTAAATGTTCAATAAGATTTATATTATCTGTTGACAAATCTGCTTTATGTCCTATATTTACATGAGTAAGAGGTTTTTTATGGCTAAATTAAGTACATACACAGGACGTATTTATCACATAAACGATGAAACGACAGAACCAGAAATCATTTCATCACTTGATTTAACTGCGTTACCATATGAGAAATTTAACGCAGAAGAAAAACTGTTCATCGTTGACAAGGACGTCGTTATTGAAAAAGGCAAACAAAATCCATTACCTGATTTTACAAACGTTGTAATATCGGGGTGCTTTGATTGCTCGTCATATACAATAACACAAGATACTGTATTGCCAAGCGGAATAACAGAATTAAAATGCCTGCATTCCATACAAAACTTAGGTGTTTTACAAGATAAATTACCACCATCTGTACGTACCGTTACTGTCAGAACAGCTATTTTGAACGCAATAAAAAATAACAAAGATGATGCACTTGCAATCGCCAAAAATTTTGTACAAAAATATCCAAATATTGTTGTAACAGACGGAAAAAGTGTACTGTCTAATATATTAGCAGACATGGAAACAATAAAAGAAAAAGTCGTTACACCAAAAATTCAGAAAAAAACTGTACAGGTAGCAGTTAAAAAAAAGAACGACAATTGGATGTCCGCAGAAGAAATTGTCAATTTTGTGCTGCAAGATTTCAGATTCCAATCACTGACCACAGAAGAAATAGCACGCCTTGTACGTCAATCCAAATCTGCAAAATCGCAATTAAAATTAAACAAATGCGACATGATGCGTGAAGATAACACAGTCATAAATTGTGTGCACAAAGATGAATTACCAAAAATTTTGGATTTTATCCAACGGCAAAATGAACGAAACAACAAAAAAGAAACAAATACAGTTGTTGACACTAAGGAATCAAATAAAACAATAAAAAATACTGATACCCCAAAATTTTTCGTGGGTAATAAAGAAGTACAAGAAACCGTTATTAAAAAATTTATCAAAAACAGCGTATGGAAAGAAATTGAAAAACATTGTAAAAATAACATTGATAAACAACTAGAATTTTTATACGCCATTGATGTTATAAACATTCGTCCAGTTGATACAGCTGGCAAACAGGTCTGTTATATCCAAGACGGCGTATTAAAAACGTCTTCAACAATAACATTCAAAAATGCACAATGGCTGTCCCAAGGTTTTGGCACACTAGATGACAGAGCACGTATTACATGGTGCATGAACAACGATACATTGATTGCAACAGAATATTTTGAAGAACACGAAAAAAAAGCAATCTATTGACTATAAGAAAACAATTCGCCAAAAGGATGTTTCTGGATTCACAACAGAAGATAGTGTTTCTGTTTCAGAGTTAATAAAAATTTTAACAGCGGAACGTGATAAAAAAAATACAGACATAACAGATACCACAACACCAGATACAACAACTAAAGCAACAAATTCTATTACATCAAATACAAAAAATGTTGTTGACGCTGTAAAACCAATTGATACAAAACCAACACAAATACAGCCACAAAGAAAACGTGGACGCCCAAGAAATGCTACAGAAAAAGTAACATCTATATCATCTGAATCACAAAAAATAAGAGACCAGGTGGCGTTTTTACAATTGGAAACAATGCCTGAAAACGATATTCAATGGACAGACTATGATTCTTTGCACGCATCATTTACTGTTAAAATACAATCAATGAACACAGAATGTTCCAGTTTGTTAAAACAGATAAAACACGAAAAAAATACAGACACTGCATTAAAATACACACAACAACTGCAACATGCTTTAATAAAAAAACGCAGATATGAAAAAGCATTAGATAAATTAAATTTATTGAATCAGCAGTTACAAAATCTGAAACAAGAATATATAAACGACCTACAAAAATAACGGGATTGATATCCCGTTTTTTTATTTGATTTATATATTGCATGTTTCAATTATCAAATGTATAATAACGTACGATTTATAACACAAGGGAAAGAAATAAAATGGCAACAATAACAAGAAATGATTTTGCAAACAGGTTACGTGAACGCTTTGGCTTAACATCTGCTGACGCATATAAAATGGTTGATGTTGTATTTGATGAAATCTGCGAATCTTTAACAAATGGCGAAGAAGTTAAATTTGCCGGTCTTGGTACTTTCAAAATTTTAGAAAAGAACGCACGCATGGGTCGTAATCCAAAAACAGGTGCATCTGCAGTAATATCTGCACGACGTGTGGCATCTTTTCGCCCCAGCACAGAATTTCGTGAACGTGTTGCAACAAAAAAATAAAACCCAGTATTCTGGGTATTTTTTATGAAAAACAAAATCCCCAAATTTGGGGATTTTGTTTTTATAACACAAATCAAACGATTTAGTTCAAAGCTTCTTTCAATGCTTTGCCTGGTTTGAATTTAGGCTGTGTGGATGCTGGGATTTTTATTGCAGCACCTGTTTGTGGATTACGGCCTGTTGTTGCTTTGCGTTTTGCAGATGTGAATGTGCCAAAGCCAACCAAGCGTACTTCGCCTTTCTTTTTCAAAACTTTTGTTACTGTGTTGATAAATGCATCCAAGCAGCCAGCAGCTGTTGCTTTTGTAACATTAACTTCGTTTGCGATTGCTTCAATCAATTGTTGTTTGTTCATATGTTTCTCCTTTCATATATTTAAGGTGTTCGCAGTGCCCAAGGCAATGTCGCTAGAATCCAAACTTTTTATACATCCCATATCCTGTATCACAAGTATTCTAAGGACATTGCCTGTACTGCTTGTACGAATCGTAGAGAATTCTGCACTTTAAGTCAAGAACATAATTAAAAAATCGCAAAAAACTGCAATATTGACAAATTTTATAATTATTAAGGACGCACTTTATCTGCATGTACAGCCTGGGCACCAGGCGAATTATTTTCACATAAAACCCAATTACCACTGGCACCTTCCAGATGAACTGTTCTGTAAAAATCTGGTGTTTTTATCAACAATAACATTATTGCAAACGTCCAAAACAACAACTTAGTCGCAGCCCATGGCGTTTTATATGCACCACGATCAAATTTATCTTTTAATAAATTTTGATACAATGCCCATGACCACATCGCAGTAATTATCATCAGTGCAAATACCAACCCAATCATTAATGGCTTTTTAAATTGACCAACACCATTGGCAACAGATGTCCAAACATTATCCTTGATTGGACAAACATACAGTGCATTTGCTGCAACATTGCCTGATAATTCTATGGCACTGTTTGGTGCCAAAGACACATCAAACGCAACCATTAACACAATCGCAATTAATGCAATTACCGCAAACATCATTGTTGGTTTCATAAAACATTCTCCGTACTGTACGGATATATTATATCACAATATAATCATAAAAAAAATAATTCATAAAATCTTTTAATTATATGATTGAAAGTGCGTGGGATTATTTATACAATACACCCGATAACAAAGGAAACACAACATGACATATGATGATATAAGAAAAGTATTTTTGAATTATTTTGAATCCAAAGGACACAAGATTGTTCCTTCTGCATCATTGATACCAAGCGACCCAACTGTATTGTTTACTGTCGCTGGAATGGTTCCATGGAAAGGAATTCTACAAGGTACAGAACCTGCATTCGCAACACGTGTTGCTGACGTTCAGAAATGCATTCGTGCAGGCGGCAAACACAACGACCTGGAAGACGTTGGTTTTGACGGCCGTCATCACACATTTTTTGAAATGTTAGGCAACTGGTCTTTTGGCGATTATTTCAAAGAAGAAGCAATAACAATGTCATGGGATTTATTAACACGTGTTATTGGTCTGGACCCAAATCGCATTATTGTAACAACACACTATTCAGACGAAGAAGCAACAAAAATATGGAAAAAGGTCGCAGGCAAAGATGCAATATTGCTGGGTGATAAAGATAATTGGTGGTCTGCTGGTGATACTGGCCCATGCGGTCCATGTACCGAAATGCACTATGACATAGGTGAAGATTTACCAGGTGGCCTGCCAGGCACCCCAGATGAAGATGGCGGACGTTTTGTTGAAATCTGGAACGACGTGTTTATGCAATATGACAGGGATGCAAACGGAAATTTAACACCACTGCCAAAACGAAATGTTGATACAGGGGCTGGACTGGAACGCTGGGCATCTATATTACAAAATAAAACTGATAATTATGACACAGATTTGTTTGTTAATCTGAAAAATGCGGTCAGCGATTTAACAGGTGTATCAGAAACGCCTGATAATATTTCTAGTTTCAAGGTTATAACAGACCACTTGCGTTCCGTCGGTTTTGCAATCGCAGATGGTGTAATTCCATCAAATACAGATCGTGGATATGTAATTCGCAGAATTTTACGTCGTGCAATGCGTCATGGACAATTACTGGGACATCGTGGGGCATTGCTATCAAAACTGTACCCTGCATTGGTTCAAGAAATGGGTAACGCATATCCAGAACTGGAACGTGAACAAAAACGTGTTATTGAAATAATCCAAAACGAAGAAAATGCTTTTGCAGACATGTTGCAAAACGGTATGAAATTATTAGAAAGCGAATTACCAAAAATAAACAATAATATTCTGCCAGGCGACATTGCTTTCAAATTATTTGACACATATGGATTTCCATTGGATTTAACACAGATGATTTTACGTGATAAAAATATTAACGTAGATGTAAACGGTTTTGAAAAAGCAATGACCGAACAAAAAGAACGCAGTCGTGCAAACACCAAGGGAACACGCATATTCTGGGAATCACAAACAGAATTAACAGACACAAACGACGCAACAAAATACACACCTGTTGATATGACATCAAAAGTATTATCAATATTACGCAATGGCGAATTTGTTGAATCTGCCGACAGTGGTGACGAAGTAGAAGTTGCACTGGACAAAACAAACTTCTATGGAACCCAGGGTGGCCAAACAGGCGACAGTGGTGAATTAAAAATAGGAAATACAACTGTCATGACCGTTACAGAAGCAGGACGTGTAAACAATATCGTTATACACAAGGGTATATTGAACAAGAAATTATCTGTGGGCGATACTGTATCACCAATCATAAACACAAGTGTACGTCAACAGACTGCACGTGCACATACTGCGACACACTTGTTGCAGGCAGCATTACGTTCAGTATTAAACGAAGACGTTCAACAGCGTGGTTCCAAAGTCAGTCCAGATTCTGTTCGCTTTGACTTTTCATTTGGTCGTGCAATGACTAATGAAGAGAAACAAGCAGTTGAAAACCTGATTAATGAATGGATTAAGGCGGACATGCCCGTACTGCACGAAGAAATGTCAATGGACGATGCTGTAAAACGTGGTGCAATGGCATTATTTGGTGAAAAGTATGGCGACACAGTAAAAGTGATTACCGCTGGTGATGTTTCATGCGAACTGTGCGGTGGAACACATATACATCACACTGGCGAAATAATAAAAGCCCGTATAAACAAAGAAAAATCTATCAGCAGTGGAATCAGACGAATAACAATGTCTGTTGGCACATTGGCCGAATAAAAAATAAAATAAAAAAACAGACTGTCGCCAATTACTTGGCGACAGTTGCTCCCTTCCTTCCGGTTATCCGGAAACTGATTATCCAAAAACGCGCATTGAACTGAATTTCAGGACACAATCCTGATTACGCAGCCATTGCAACACCGTCTGTGGATGAAACTGTTGAATCTGCAGCATCCATGATTTTTTTTGCCTCTGCAAAAACTAATTCTTTTACACGCAATGCCAAATCTTTGGTTTCCAATGTTTCCGCAGGCACTTCAAAATTATCTGTACGAATTTGTAATGATACATACGCACCAACCAATGATGTACGTGCTAAATCTTCAATAGAGCGTGGTGAATTATTAAAACCAATCTTTAATTCATCTGCCAATGAAACAATTTGACGATCTGCATTAACCCAAACTGTTGTTGTCAAAACTTGATTTAATGCGATCATAATTTCTTTAATATTTTTTTGCATGCGCGTTCCCCTCCTTTCGGGCTTTATTGTTTTTACCGTAAACTTCTTGTAAATACATCGGTATTTACAAAAAATTTAGATAAATTATTTTTATTTATTTATTTTTCCCAAAAAACCGCCAGTTTTGCGGATTTCTGGGCTTTTTTATTCTTTTCCCCTTGTCTATACAAACATCTTAGAACAAAAACGAATCGCAGGTCAAGCATAAAATTAAAATATTTTCATTTTATTTTACTTTTTTTATTTTTACTTATCCAAACCATAAAATACCATAAAAAAACATAAAAATGTCATTGACAACCATAAAATACAGTGCTACATTCCACATGAAGCACGACAAAGAAACCACAGAAACACACCAAAAAAATAGGAAATTCATAGAATGTCATTGTTTCTCTCATCTTATGAAAATCGTTTGGATACCAAAGGGCGTATTTCTGTACCGGCCCAATTTCGTGCTTCGGTCAATAATGAAAAATTTGCAGGCGTTGTATTATATCGTTCTTTTACCAACAACTGTATAGAAGGATTATCAATGTCCCGCATGGAACAAATCGCATCTGCTACAGATAAAATGGGTATTTTTGATAGTGATTTAGACGATTTATCTGCAATGTTATTTGCAGACGCACGACAATTGGCATTTGATGTAACAGGACGTATCGTAATTCCAAACGACCTGTTAAAACACGCCAACATCACCGACAAGGCCATATTCGTTGGACGTGGCAACAGTTTTCAGATATGGAATCCAGATGCATTTCGTATCGTGCAAGAGAAATCTTTACAAAAATTACGCACAAGTCGCCCACATTTACAAATTGGCGAATAAATGTGCATTAATTATACCGGTTCCTTTCTTCGTATAATCCCCCATTTAGGGGATTTTTATTTATATCACAGATTAATACAGCAAGAAAAATCCCCCATTTGGGGGATTTTTATATTTCTGCACGAATTTCTTCAACTTCGTAACATTCAACACGATCGCCTTCTTTCAAATCATTATACTTATCAAAAGACATACCGAATTCAACGCCACCAGAAACTTCTTTAACTTCGTTCTTTTCACGACGTAATTGACCAATCTTACCATCATAGATAACGACATTGTTACGCAACAAACGTACAAACGCATCTTTTTTTACAGTACCTTCGGTCATACGGCAACCTGCAACACGAATTCCTTTGCCAACGGTAAATAATGCAATAACATCTGCATAACCGATAAAGGTTTCACGTTTTTCTGGTGCCAGTTTACCAGACAATATTTCTTTGATTTCATCTGTAATACGATAAACAACACTATGATAACGAATATCAACACCATTACCACGTGCCATATCACGAACAACAGAATCAGCACGAACATTAAACGCAATAATTACAGCCCCTGATGCAGTTGCCAAACGAATATCACCTTCGGTAATTTGGCCAACACCAGCGGACAATATTTCAACACCAACCTTGTCCGTATTGATATCTTTCACCATATCAGAAATTGCTTCTACAGAACCCTGAACATCTGCACGCAGTATGATTGGCAAAATCAATTTCTTGTTATCATCACGTTTTGCGAACAATTCTTCCAGGCTGGAACGTTTAACAGCATTTGCCTTATCTTTGGCTTTTTGTATACGATACGCTGCAACTTCACGTGTTTGTGCCTCGCTTTCCATGACACGCAATTCATCACCAGCAGAAGGAACAGAATCCAGTCCTAACACAACAGCAGGCTGACCAGGGCGTACAGATTTTATACGTTCACCGTTTGAATTTATTAAGCCACGAACACGACCAAATGTTTCACCAACGACAAAGACATCACCAATTTTCAATATTCCTTGACGCATTAACACTGTTGCAACTGCCCCCAATCCTTTTTCTTGTTTTGCTTCAACAACATATGCAACAGCAGGCATTTGTGCATCTGCTTTTAATTCCATCATTTCTGCTTGCAGCAAAATTGCTTCTTCCAGTTTATCTAAGCCAATCTTTTTAGTTGCAGAAATTTCAACACATTGAACATCACCGCCCATTTCTTCAACCTGAACTTCCTGTTGCAACAAATCTGTTTTTACACGCATTGCATTTGCTTCTGGCAAATCAATTTTATTAATTGCAACGATAAACGGCACATTTGCGGCACGAATATGATTAATCGCTTCTATTGTCTGTGGCATAATAGAATCATTTGCAGCAACAACCAAAACGACAATATCCGCCATTTGGGCACCACGTGCACGCATTGCAGTAAATGTTTCATGTCCCGGTGTATCCAAGAAAGTTATCATCGCCCCAGACTGTGTTTTTACTTCATACGAAGACACATGTTGTGTAATACCGCCTGCTTCACCTGCAGCGACATTTGCGTTACGAAAAGCATCCAACAACGATGTTTTACCATGATCAACGTGTCCAACAACTGTAACCACTGGGGCACGTGGTGTCATATTTTCTGGATTTGGTTCTAAATCCAATATATTTGCATATGGTTTTACATCAACACGTTTAACTGTTGCACCAAATTCGCCAGCAATCAATTCTGCGGTGTCTGCATCAATAGACTGATTCACGGATACCATCATACCCATTTCCATCAATTTCTTGATAACATTGCCAACCTTTTCCGCCATGGCGGCCGCCAAATCTTTAACGGTTATTGTGTCGCCCAATGTAACAACGTGTTCCACCTTTTGTGGGGCAGTAAACATTGCGCGCGCCTTTTCGCGGAAACGTTTTAGTGATGCTTCGCTGCGGCGGCGATTTGCACCACGAATTCCGATTTCATCTTCGTCTTCGCCATCGCCCATAACAATGTCATGTAGATGGATTTTTCCCGTTTTCTTGAAATCTTTTTTAGAGTTGTTAAATTTATTTGGACGTGTGTCTTCTTCATCGTTGTTACGATTTTTACGTCCCTGACCTGCAACAGCATTATTTGTAAATACCT
>JAZNVR010000013.1:0-35107 GCA_045592905.1 Candidatus Enterousia sp. | reverse complement strand
ATTGAACAAGAATATGGCATAACAGTTCCATATAACAGTGAACTGACCAATCCGCATGTTGCCGCCAACATGAAGTATTTATTAACGACGATTGATGCAGCGAACAGCATATTAAATGGGGAACAGATAACAGACTATGGTAATGGCGAATATGCAACCACTGTTGCAACAGATACAGTTGCCGCATTGGAAATGGTACGTGATCATGTTCGTGATTATAAATTCTTTGCGACGACGACCGGTGACACGACCAGTTTTAGTTTTAGTATCAGTGCATCAGGTGTGTTTCATATTGACTGGGGTGATGGGAAACGTGAATCATATCGCAAGACGAATACCGCAACCACGACATACAGCCATGAATACGACACTGCTGGCGAATATGTGATAAAATTAGGTGGATATGCAACGGGGTATACTGCATCAGGATGGTTTGGTTCCAGTATTTCATTTTATCAAAATATAAACCTTGCAAAAATAGACGGCAGTCTGGGTGCAATATTTCCCACAATAAAAAATGCAGATAGTACATTAAATCAGCCACAGTTCATGCGTTTGTTTTCTGGTTGTTCAAACTTGTCTGGCACAATACCATATGACCTATTTAAAAATATTTATGGTCAACCAAAAAATAATATGTTCGAATCGATATTTGCGAACACCGCAATTACTGGTAAAATTCCATCGGATTTATTTGCTGAATTGAACGGAACATCAACAGTGAATTTGTTTAATGCAACATTTCTAAATTGCAAATATTTAGAGGGCCCAATCCCAGCAGGAATGTTCGGAAAACTGTATGGCAGCCCTGCAAGTTATTTTTTTCGCCAAACATTTAATGGCTGTTCAAATTTATCTGGTTCAATTCCAGAAAATTTATTTGGCGATATATCTGGCGAGCCACAAGGCAGTGGTTTCTTTTTTTACACGTTTCGTGGTTGCAAAAAACTGACAGGTGAATCTGCAAAGATAAACGGTAAATACCTTTATGAAATTTGGCCAGAAATTGAAACACGTATGTATCGTGATGCGTCGGGTTTGACCGATTATGCTGATATTCCAAGTAATTGGAAATAAAAAATCCCCATTTCTTGCAAGTTGTGAAAATACGTGTTATCATTTGCCTGATAAAGGATTAAATTATGCAAAATGAACTGTTACATGAGTTGGAAGCACGTAGTTTTATTAATCAGGTATCAAATATGGATGTGTTAAATGCTGGAAAAATTACGGCATATTTTATGGTGCAAAAAGATAAAAAGACTTGCTTGAAAGTGATAAGAAAATAATGAAGCGAATTTTTATAATTTTCTCTTTGTTATTTGCGTTTGCTGGACCTGGGTTCGGGGCCAGTGAACTGTCCAAAATAAATGCACAAATTAAACAGACAGAACAACAAAATAAAAAACTGGAACAACAGGTTAAAACATCTGATAAAGAAATTTCCAAAACAAAAAAAGAATTGGTGCGGGCCGCAGATAAAGTTAGCTCTTTGGAAGATAAGCGGGCCCAAATGGCAAAAAAAATTGCAGAATTAGATGTAAAATTAGAAAAACTGACAGATGATATGCAGAAAAATCAAACGTTGGTTTCTGATTCTGCAGCCAGTATTTTGTTCGTGGCATTACACCCCAGTTTTGATACAGAAAATATGCGTGATTATGTGCTGATGTCTGCTGTGCTGTCTGGGGTCGCAGATAATTTGGATGAACAAATAAAATCATCAGAAAAACAAATCAAAGAATTAGAAAAAGTGCGTTCGGAACGTGCAACCGAAAAAGAAAAACTGGACAGAACTGCAAAACGATATGGTCGTGAAAAAAAAGAATTAGATAAATTATTGAAAACACGCAGTGCACAAAATGAAAAGTTGAAAAGTCAGCAGTCTGCATTACAGAAAAAATTACGTGATTTGTCTGCACGTGCAAAAAGTATTTCTGAATTGTCTGCCGGTGTGGGCAGTTCTGAAATGTCCGCTGATTCCAGATTCTCAAAACGAAAATTGAATTTGCCTGTGCGGGGACGTGTTGTTGTTCGCTTTGGTGAAAAAACAGCATTGGGATTAAAATCTGATGGTTGGCGTGTTCGTACACGTGGTAATGCATTAGTGTTGGCCCCAGCAGATGGCGTGGTTAAATTTGCAGACAGTTTTCGTGGTTTCGGTCGTGTTGTTATAATGTCGCATAAAAATGGATATAATACAGTTATGACAAATTTAGGTGAAATAGATGTGGCGTTGGAACAAGAAGTTTTGGCCGGTGAACCTGTGGGACGTATGAATCCGGACAAACCAGAAATGTATCTGGAAGTACGACGTGGAAATAGTGCTGTTGATCCCGCCAGATTGTTCAAAGATGAATAAAAAAAATCCCCAATTTTGGGGATTTTTATTTTGTTTCAATCACAACCATCGCAGCACAATAATCACTTTGATCTGTGATAGACAGGTGTATGTTTGTGTCTGTGCCGGCTAATTCTTTTAATGCCGCTTTGGCACCACCAGAAATTAATAATTCTGGACGACCATTGTCGTTGTGCACAACAGATACATCCGAAAATGCAATTTCGTCGCCAAAGCCAGTACCAATCGCCTTTAGAAATGCTTCACGTGCGGCCCAGAAATTCGCCAAATGCTTTTCTGAATTTGCATTGTCGTTATCTGCGTATTCCAATTCTTTCTTGGTGAAAATACGTTGTTTTTTGAATGCAGACCAATCCAAGAAACGGTTACATTCAACCAAATCTATTCCAATCCCGATTATCACTTTTTCCCCCTGTGTGGTGTTTGCTGATATGGCATACTAGTAATATTTAACCGATTCGTGCAAGCATAAAATTCATATTTATATATAATGCGATTTAGGTGATATATATCTGTATAAAAACACTTGATTTTTTAGAAAATATTGTCATAATTAGGTTCGTTCCTGCTGATGACATGGTGTTGTCAGCTGTATAAACCAAAGGAAATAAAATGGCTTATTACGAAAGTGTCTTGGTTTTTCGCCAGGACTTAACTGAACCGCAGGTAAAAGAAAAAGCGGCTAAATTTACAGAAATCATCAAAGAATTGGGTGGCGATGTTAAATCTACAGAATTCTGGGGTTTAAAAAACTTGGCATACATCATTCGTAAAAACCGCAAGGCTCATTACGTTATGTTGAATATTGAATTGCCTGGTTCTCAGATTAAAGAATTGGAACGTCGTTCACGTATTGATGAAGACGTTATTCGTTTCTTGAATGTTCGTGTTGAACAATTATCTACAACACCTTCTATTATGATGAAAAAGAACACAGAGGAGGCAGAATAATGGCAGTTCGTGCAGCAATTTATCGTAAAAAATCTAACCCATTAAAGGGTAAGGTTATTGATTATAAAGATATTAAAACTTTGTCACACTATATCACAGAACGTGGTAAAATTGTGCCAAGTCGTATTAGTGGCGTTTCCCAGAAAGATCAACGCAAGTTGTCAAAGGCTATCAAGTGTGCACGTATTTTGGGATTGTTGCCATTTGTTCGCAATAACGTGGGTTAAAATTAAGTTCTGTGGATGCGGGGTGTATTTGCAGGTTGTCTGTGGTATTTATATGCTGTGGGTCATCAAATACATACCGTCGTCCGAAAAATTTAATTTTATAAAGTTGAATTTGGGATTTATCCCTAACTTATAAAAACAATAAGGACAGATTATGAAAGTTATTTTAACAGAAAAAATTACAAAATTAGGCAATATCGGTGATACTGTTGAAGTAAAAACTGGTTTTGCACGTAACTATTTGTTGCCAAATGGCAAAGCAATGCGTTTCACACGTGAAAATGTTGCGTTGTTTGAAGCAAAGAAAGCAGAATTGACAGCACGTCAAGAAGCAGCAAAAAAATCAGCCGAAGAAAATGTAGATGCAGTTAAAAATGCAAAATTATACATGATTCGTCAGGCTGGTGATACAGGTCAATTGTATGGTTCTGTATCAACACGTGATATTGCACGTATGTTGAAGGAAATTGCAAATGTTTCTGTTGAATCAGCACAGGTTTTGTTGGGTGCACCAATCAAATCTGTTGGTGCATTTGATACAAAAATTGCATTGCATCCAGATGTTATCGTTCCTGTAAAAGTCTATGTTGCACAAACACAAGACGAAATTGAAGCATTGGTTGCAGGTAAAGTTTTGACATTCGGTTCAAAGAAAACAGAAGAAACTGTAGAAGAGGTTGCTGAAGAAGCACCTGTCGCAGAAGAAACTGTTGCCGAAGAAGCACCAGTTGCAGATGCTGAATAAATTTTAGTAATATAAAAAGTCCCCCGTTTGGGGGATTGTTTATTTTATTAAATCACCAGATTTTATATATTCCGAATCAGTCTTTTTCAATTTTTTGCGGGCTTTGATGGCATATTTTTTTGCTTCTTCGGTTTTCCCCAACATGTGATAGTATTCTGCCATGGCCCAGGCATTACGGCCAATATCTGTGTCGCCATATGCACGTGCCAAAACCCAATATGTTAATGGGGCAGGTGATTGCAATATTGATGATTTACATAATTCAATTGCACGCTGAATATCATCAGGTTTTTTCCGTTCTGTCAGTACCAGGGCCAATGCAGTTTGTATTTGTGGGGCGTTCCCAGCCATTTTTAGTGCGTGTTCGTACGTCTTTATACTGTCGTCGTAATGTCCATATTGGTATTCTATATCGCCCAATAATTCATAAAAATATGGGTTGTTGGGGTGTCTGCTTATTAATGTTTGTGTGCCTGTTTTTGCAGTGTCCAGGTTACCGTTACGCATGTTTGTAATTGCACGTGCATATATCGCAGAATCTGATTTGTCTGAATATGGATATGTTTCTAAAACATTTTTTGGCGTATCAAGATAGCCGATTAATTTTGCACGAACAAGTTCATACCTGTCGTTATATGTGTTGCTAGAAGAACTGTGAACCCCAGATTGTGAAATTTGATTTTTTACATTGTTTAATCTTTCTGTGGTTAATGGATGATTGATACGATTCGGATTGATTTTAGATTCCATAACACCAGTAATGTCCTGCATTTGTTCAAATACTGTGATAAATCCATTTGGGTCTTGGTTTGCACGTATCATTAAATCAACGCCCATATTGTCTGCGATTCGTTCTTCATCACGTGTGAATGCCAACATTGATTGTTCAGCAATACCAGAAGAACCAGCCAATACGCCAGCACCCAGCGTGGGATTGCCACCAGCAACCATTAAACCAATGCCAAGTGCTTGAATTAGCATCGTTCGTTTTATTTCTGCGTCCATTCTGTCAGACATTTGTGTCATATGACCGCCCAACATATGTCCCATTTCGTGTGCAATAACAGCCTGTAATGCATTTGGATTCTTGATTTGTTTTAATAATCCTGTGTAAATATAAACATCTTCGCCACCAGATACAAATGCGTTAAAGTCGTCTTTGTTAACAATGTGGATTTTTAGACGTCCATTTGGAATTTGTGCAGCAGTTGCCAGCGGTTGAATCAATTCAGACAGCAACTGTTCTGTTTCTGTATCATTAATAAGTGACGCAGAATATGCTGGCGTTAAAATAAATATAAATGATAAAAATAGTAATATTTTACGCACCAAGTGTAACCCCACGATTAAATATAAACATTAAATCTTGTGTCCAGTTGTCTGTATCATTATCACGTGCTGCACGTGCGGCTAATTTGAATAAATCCCTGTGTTCACGATAGTTTACAAAATGATAATGTAACCAACCGCTTTGTCTGGTGCCCAACAGTTCGCCAACGCCACGCATCATTAAATCTTGTTCTGCAATGACAAATCCATCGTCTGTTTCGCATAAAATGTCAAGACGTTTTAGTCCGTCTTCGCTGATGTTTTTACCAAATATTAATAGACAGTACGATTGTGTATTACCACGACCAACACGACCACGTAATTGATGTAGTGCCGCCAACCCAAAGCGTTCTGCGTTTTCAAGAACAATAATAGATGCACGAGGAACATCAATCCCAACTTCTATAACAGTGGTGGCCACTAGTATATTCATGCCAGAATTATCGTCTGCAAATTTAGACATAACCACATCACGTTGCTTTTTATCCATTTGACCATGAACCAGTCCTGCATCAGGAAAATGCTCGCATAACATTTTATGCCTGTATTCAGCAGCGGTGATTGTGTCATCTTGGTCTGATTCTTCAACCAGTGGGCATACCCAAAAAACTTTTGCACCATTTGCAATTTGGGTTTTTAGACGTTCAATTAAATCGCTTATGCGGCCAATAGATATCTTAGATGTTTTTATCGGTTTGCGACCAGCAGGTTTTTCGTTTATAACAGATATATCCATGTCGCCATATATTGTCATAGATAATGTTCGGGGAATTGGGGTTGCTGATAACGCCAATAAATCAGGATTATTGCCTTTGGCACGCAGTGATTCACGTTGTGCAACACCAAACCTGTGCTGTTCATCAATTATAACTAATCCTAAATCTTTGTATTCAACATCGGTTGAAAACAATGCGTGTGTCCCAATTATTAATTTAGTGCGTCCAGATTTTAAAGAGATTAATTTTTCACGTCTGGCAACCCCTTTGTCGCGTCCTGTTAAGCATTCACAAACAATGCCAATTTTATCGCACATCGGTTTTAATTTTGTGTAATGTTGTTGTGCCAATGTATCAGTTGGTGCCAATAATGCTGTTTGTCCGCCCGATTCTGCCATCTTTATTGCTGATGCCAGTGCAACAATTGTTTTTCCGCTGCCAACGTCCCCTTGGACCAAACGCATCATTGGAATATGTTTATCCATATCTGCAAATATTTCATCACATGTGCGTTGTTGGGCACCTGTTAATTGATATGGTAATCCATCAAAGAATTTTTTTATTAAATCATATTTTTTGATGCGTGGTGTACGATGATTTCTGGTATCAGTTCGGTTTTTACGACTGATTGCGATTGCGGATTGATGGGCAAATAATTCGCAATACGCCAGTTTTGACATATATGTCGCATTTGGCATCAAATCATTGTCGGATTGCGGATAATGAACATGGTGCAGTGCATCAAAAAATTCATGCAGTCTGTCATCTGGTTCATTACGAATTTTGTCTGGTAAAATGGTACATATTTGGTCACGTATGTTTGCGAATGTTTTTTGTGTTATACCTTCGCCAGATGGGTATATCGCCTGAGCGGATGGAATTTTAGATGCATTTGCAATTTCTTCAATAAAATCAGGGTGGTTTATTGTTGGACGTGTTCCGCTAGTTTCTAGTTTCCCAGAAATTATACGCCAATCACCAATCGGTAGTTTTTTTAGCCAATAATCCAGATAATTGGAATTGAAAAATTGTATAACAACTGTATTACCTGTTTTGTCATTACAGATAATTTGTGTCGGGCGCTTGCGGCCACGACCAAAATTTCCACCATGCTTATACGCCTTGATTTGTAATGGTATTGTAACTGTTGTGCCACGTACAGCATTTGTAATATTTTCTGTGATATCACGTGCACGAACATACGATGGATGATGCAGTAAAAAATCCAGCACACGTCGTCCACCCAATAATTCGTCAAGACGATTGGCTAATACTGGCCCGACCCCTTTGATAAATTGCAGGTCTGTATTTAGAAAATCTAGCAATTCTTTTTTCATATATGAAATTTAGTTAAAAACAGTTAAATATTCAACTGTTAAAATAAAAAAACCGCCATTTGGCGGTTCTTTTTAGAATGGAATGTCATCACCAATTTCAGAAACAGATATTTCTTCACGTGGTTGTTGTGTCGGTGCAGATGTATTATATTCGCCACCGTCCATTGTTTTTGCACCAGATAATATAACCATTTGACCGGCATATTGGTTCAATACAACTTCTGTTGTGAATACGTCTGCACCAGATTGATTTTGCCATTTGCGTGTACGTAATGAACCTTCTAAATATAATTTTGTTCCTTTTTGTAACATGCGTTCTGCAACTTCTACCAAGTTAGAGTTAAATATTACAACACGATGCCATTCAGTTTGTTCTTTTTGTTCACCTGTTGCACGATCACGCCAACGTTCAGATGTTGCCAATGAAAAACTGACGACTTTCTGTCCGCTGCCCATTGTACGAACCTGTGGTTCTTGACCGATGTTTCCAACCAATATTACTTTATTTATGCTGCCTGCCATAATCGCTTCCTTTGTTTATTTTTTATTCCTATGATTTATTTGAGCAATTATATAGCAAAAAAGCAAGATTTTTTTAGAATTGAATTTTTGCCTTGGATAAAATATAAATTTCATCTGTGTTATATGGATTGTCAACAAATCCCATTGTCATAAATTTATAGGACACAACATATTCTATAGATGGTCGTGATGCAAGTTCTATGTTGTGATTTGCAAAAGATAAAGTGCCATTAGCATTTCGTCTTGATAATGTATTCAGGTACATATTGCCGCCAATAATTGTGTCTGGTGTGCCAATAGATATCGTTAAATTATCATATTTTATCCCAATATTTGCAGAAGCAGTATATAAATTAGAGAAACCTGAAATCATAGATTCTGGCGATGATTTAGGATTCATTGTTCCAAATGTTGTTTTATAAAACAGGTTCAATTTTCCAAAATTAAATTCGTTTTTGTATCCAATAAAACTTAAAATGTCTTTGGATTCAGTTTGCAGAAAACCATTTGCCATTAGCATATCTGTTTCTTTGAAACCAATTTCAAAATTACCAATTTGTACATTGTTTAAATAATTGTTACGCAGACGTTCAAATCCAATTCCACGATTCGTTATGCTGATGTTATCGTTCATGTTTGCTTCAAATGCACGTCCAAAACTGTCCAAAAACGAGAATTTAATATTTTCAGACTTTAATTTGTTACCAATTGTGCTGCTGATACGTGTTGGTTGCATGGCGATATTTGTATTATTTGACAATGGAATTGTTGTTGCACCAACTGGTCGTGTCGCACGTTCCATATCAAGCATTCCATGTCCATATATTGCATCAACACCAGTGTCGCCCAAATCACGTGCAGTCGTAAATAATAAATCTGTGATTTCAGATGATTTCATGTATGGAAATGCTTCACGAATAACTGTGATTGCTGCAGAAACAATAGGTGCAGCAAAACTGGTTCCATTAAGTTTGCTGGCAGATTGTGATTTCAGATCTGTCCCAGGGGCTGTTATGCAATAGTTCATTGTTACACCACATGCGTTGCTGAAATCCGCTAGTGCACCTGTTGTACTGTCCCATGCGACAACATTTACAAAATGGCCATTCAATTCAGGAATAACACGTGGCATGGCGGATAAAGAACTGGATTGATAGTTATATTCATTGCCAGCGGCCCATACGAATATTGCATCATTTTGTGTTGCTGCATTTGATAAACTGTCAACAAAGTGTTTGTCAGTCATGTTTTCTATTTGTGAACGGGAATGAACTTCGTTTGCATATGATTGTATTGATGACCAACTAAAATTATAAACGTTTGCATCTGTGGCACTGGCGATTATGTCGCCAATTTCATAGAATGATTTGAAATTACCGTATTTGTCTGCAACTTCGTATGAAACAACGTTTGCGTCTGGGGCGACTTGATCTGATGCAATGTACGCAACGTTTTTGCCATGATACGAATCCATACCAGAATCAAAAACAGCAATTGTAGATTTTTTACCTGTGAATCCACGTGCCAATGAATACGCTAAACGAATGTCATTGTATTGATTTGTGTTACGGGCATACGAATTTTGATTTGTAATGGTTGCTAAACGGCTGGTGTCAACGTCGTTCCCGACTTCGTTATCAGAGAAACGAGTTGTCGTAGTTGTTTGAACAACAGGTGCAGCAGATGTGTCAGATCCAGATGCGAATAATGCAAATGCACCACCAATTAATGCAAGTGTACCACCTGCGATGCCAGCACTGGTTGCAAAAGACAATTTTCTGTCCGATGTACATTCGTCAGGATTATACAGACGATACATTTCGTTGGCACAGTTTGCACCATCTGACAACGCAGGTGCAATAAACATTACACAACTGATAAATGCCGATAAAAATGTCTTTGTCTTAGCCATGTTTTCTCCGTTTGCGGTGAGTGATGCCCTCACACATTATAAATATAGTACAAATGGTTTGTTTGTCAAGTGGTGATAATGTTCCTGGACAAAATGTATCTGTGTTGTGATATAATGGGCATACAAACAATAAAACAAAAAGGGGAAACATATGAAAAAAGTCTGTATAACAATGTGTGGTATATTGATGTGTGTTGGCGGTGCATTTGCAAATTTTGAAGAAAATGAAAATTTAAAGCCTGTGCCGGAAAAAGTTGTAAGTCATAAAAATACCAAGGGTGGATTTGTTAATGGTAAAGAAACAGTTGTTACTGTTGTTCAAGTAAATGAGATGCGTGATGATGTCCCTGTGATAATAAGTGGAAAAATTTTACAACGTACCGGTGATGAAAAATATTTATTTGAAGATGGTACTGGTACGATAATTGTTGAAATAGATGATGATGATTGGCGTGGGCAAACTGTTACACCAACCGATACTGTCAAATTGTATGGTGATGTTGACAGGGGAATATTCAAAACAGAAATAGATGTGGAATATATAGAAAAGTTATAAAAAAATCCCCGTTTGGGGATTTTTTATCTGTTGGTTAATTGTAATTCTATACGACGGTTGCGTTGCAAACTGTCTGCATCATTACCTAAATCAATCGGATACATTTCGCCAAAACCAGTTGGAATTAAACGACGTTTTGATACACCATTTCGTTCCAATTCGCTGGCAACAGCAGTTGCACGTAGTAGTGATAATTGTGTGTTGTTTCTGTATCCACGTGTGCCAGATATGACTTGTTTTTTGTCTGTATGTCCATCAATTCTGATAATCCAATCAATATCCGTTGGAATTTTTGCTTCCATATCTTTTATGATGTTTGCAATTAAGCGAAGTTGCTTTTTGCCCGCAGCAGACAGTTGATAAGAGCCGCTTGGGAATAATATATCGCTGTTTACAATAAAACGATCACCTTCGGTTGTTATGGTGGTGCGATCGCCCATGGCTAATTTAACAGCCTTGTAAAATTCAGACTGATATTTGGAAACGTCTTGTAATTCGGCAACTTTGTCTGCCAATGCTTTGTTCAAGCGATTTGACATTTCTATATATTCAATTTCTTGGGCCCTAGATTTTTCTTCGGCTAAATCCAGTGCGGCCTGTAATTTTTCAAGTTGTGATGCCAGTTCAGACGTTTGTGCTGCCATCTGATCGTGCAGCAATTTACGTTCATTTTCTAATTCAGTGGCTTTTTCCTTGCTGACAGTGGCTTGGGCCAGTTCGTTTGTTGTTTGTTCCAAATCGTTGGATATTTGTTCCAGTTCAGCGGTTAGTTGTGTGATTTGGGCCTGCATATCTGTAATCTTTGTTTCATATGCAGTTATTAAATCTGTGGTGTTGCCGTCTGCATTTTGTAATTCGTCACGTGCCATTAATAACAAGCGATTCGCTTCACGTTTATACGATTCCATTTGTTCAATGGTTGCCGCTTGTTCTGCATTTACTTGTTTTAATTCTGCAACAGCACGTGTGCCAGTTGTTTTGTTAAAGACACTGGTCGTTGTCCACAAAAAGACAAACATGATTAGCAGGAATATCAAGATAATGACCAAGTTGGAAAACAAGTCCACAAATCCAGGCCATGCATTTGTCTGACTGCGATAGCGAATATTCATCATTTTTTTCTCTCTCTTTTTTTTGTTTTATCCTTCGGATAAAGTTTGTTCCAGTGTTTGTATGCTTTTTGTTAATTCATGTGTTACCAAGTTTATTTTTGGTAATACAGCAGCAATAGTTTCTGTAGATTCTTTGTGTTTATGGCTGGATATAAAATCCAGTAACGTATTAAAAATCATGTTTTGTGCGATTTGGATTTGCAATGCTAAAAATCCAACAATTAAACTGCCAGCCAAACCTAATAAAGAACTAGTAAATGCGGTGGTCATGCCGGATAAAGGTTTAGCAATACCAAGTTGCATTGATTGCAGAACCGATTCGTCTGAAAAATTCAGCGATGCAATCAATTCTGCAAAACCACCAACTGTTAATATCAAACCCCAAAATGTACCCAATAATCCCAGAAATATCAATGTGTTAGTTATATAGCGTATTGATTCGCGTGAATCTTCAAAACGCATAATTATCATACCTGCAATATCATCCATCATTGATGCAGTTAAATATTTTGATCGGGATGATAATATTTGAGCCACAGGGTATAATACATTTGGACGTTTTGTAACGGTGTGTTTTCTATTGATGTATGCATGTAACCATCTGTATTCAGGTAATAATTGAAACATTTGTACAAAGCACAATCCAATACCAAATATTGTCGTTCCAATAATGACCCCATTTAACCAAATGTTTGCAGTCGCAATTTGCATGAATTCGGCACTAAAATACAGAATACCCACAATAATCATGGCGGTAAAAAGCGTCATACGATTAAGAATTTTATGAAAATGTTTCAACATATTGTGAATATTCCCTGCCTTTTATAAAATCTTAGTAAAATTATGTATTTCTTGTCAATAGGGATTATTTATTTTCCCCATTGTGTACCAATCGTATATTCAGCAATCAGTGGTACCGATAATTTCACAATGTTTTCCATTTCTGATTTAATTTGCGTTGCGAATATTTCGGCAAAGGCAAAATTACATTCAAATACCATTTCATCATGAACCTGCATAATCATACGAATAGTATCGGTGTTTGGTTGGATTATTTTTTTGTTTATTACAACCATTGCACGACGCATCAAATCGGCTTCAAACCCCTGAATTGGGGCATTTATTGCAGCACGCATAGCATATGAACGCATGCGAGGATTTTTTATTTCTGGTAATGCAATGCGACGGCCCCATGGGGTATATACACATTCGTTTTCCAGTGCAAATTGTTTGGTCCGTTCAATATATTCCTTTACTTCGGGAAGACCTGCCATATAAGAATTTATCAAGTTTTGTGCATCTGTTCGGCTGATACCCAGTTGCGATGACAGTCCAAACGAAGAAATTCCATATATAATAGAGAAATTTACGGTTTTTGCAGCACGACGCATTTCTTTGGATACAGATTGTTCTGGGGACAGATTAAAAATTTTACGTGCGGTTTGAATATGAATGTCTGAACCGTTATTAAATGTATCTTTAAAGGTTTTTATATTTGCAATATCTGCCAATAATCGCAGTTGTATTTGTGAATAATCAACAGATATTAATACATTTCCAGGTGATGCAATAAAACATTTCCTGATTTCTTCGCCCAATTCCGTTTTTATTGGGATGTTTTGCAGGTTTGGATCACGACTGGACAGACGACCTGTGTTTGTGCTGGTTTGTAAGTATGTGGTATGTATACGATTATCTGTTGCAATTTGATGCGGCAATGCATCTGCGTATGTGCCTGCTAATTTTGCAATAGAACGCCAAGATAATATTTTATTTATTATCGGGTGTGTTTCAATTAAATCGTTTAGTGTGTCTGCATCCGTAGATCGTTTTTTGTTCGCAGGTAATCCCAGTTCATCAAATAAAACAACCCCCAGTTGTTTTGGACTGGCAATATTAAATTCATGACCTGCATCTTGCCATATTTCTGATTCAAGGTTTTGTAATTGTTTATGAAATACAGCAGATAATTGATTTAATCGTTTTTTGTCTGCCATAACACCAATTCGTTCCATTTGTAACAGTACAGGCATTAATGGTAAATCACATGTTTCATACAGTTTACATAAGTCGGGATTTTTATTTAATTTAGGACGCATTAATTCATACAATGCATAAGATATACATGCGTCTTCTGTGGCATATTTTGTGCAAATATCAATTGGTAAATTATCAAAATGCATGTCTTCATTTTTTGTTTTTAGTGGGAAAAGACTGCTGAATTTGATTGTTTCGTGTCCTAAATATTTTAGTGCTAATTCATCCAAACCATAACCATGTATTGTGCCATATAATATGTATGACAGCAACATTGTATCATCAAATGGTATAATCTGGCTTATATCCCAACCCTCGTTTGCCATAATGTGTAAATCGTATTTCAAGTTATGGCCCACTTTTGTTATCTTGTTGTTTGTTAAAAAAGGCCACAATGTTTGATATACATCTGTGATGCTGATTTGATTTGGACAAAGTGAATCTGTGCCGAATAAATCAGACTCGCCAGATTTATGACGTATCGGAATATAGACACCATTATTTCTTGATGATGCAAGTGATATGCCGACCAGGCGACTGGTTATAGAATTTAGACCTGTTGTTTCGGTGTCAATTGCCAAAACGTTATCAACAGTTTCTAGAAAAGATTGCAGTTCAGATACGGTGTGTATAGCGTTGTATTTGAACTGTATTTGTGTGTTTGTTGTCGTTGTTTCGGTTGGTGTTGCCGAATCCAAGTTACATGCGTTTCCTGTGAAATTAAATGATTTTATAACATTGTGTTCGGGGGCGTTTGCAAATAATTTTTCTATTTTTGTGAACAGGGCATTACTTTCTATTTCTGTTTTTACAAAATTTAACGCAGCGGATTTATTGAATATAAATGGTGTTAACGTCAGGTCAGATAAATCAACATCGTCTTTTAATGTAACTAATTTTTTTGATATGTACGCCATTTCCCGATTTTCAGATAGTAAATTACGGATTCTGTCGTTTTTTACCCCGGCCAAGTCACTGTACAAGTTGTCTAGATTGCCAAATTGATTAATTAGTTCTGATGCTTTTTTAGGACCAATACCGGGAACGCCAGGTACGTTATCAGATGAATCGCCCATCAATGATTGTACGTCTGTAACCAGTTTTGGTGGTACGCCAAATTTTTCTATAACCTGGGGTTCACGAATTTCAACTTGTTTCATTGTGTCGTATAAAAATACACAATCTGAAACCAATTGCATTAAATCTTTGTCGCTGGTGATAATGCGTGTAGAATCTGTGTTTGGGGCACAATTATTTTTCGCCAATGTGGCGATTACATCGTCTGCTTCTACGCCAGGGATACATAATACAGGGACACCCATCTGTGTTAAACCATGTTTTATGGTTTCGCGTTGTGTGATTAAATCTGTTGGTGTTTCAGAACGGTTCTGTTTGTATTGCGGATATATGTCTTGACGAAATGTTATGCGTGATGCATCAAATATACAAACAATACAGTCATCTGGTTTGGCAGACGACAGTATTGGTAAAATCATATTGATAAATCCATATACTGCCCCAGTAGGTGTCCCATCTGATTTTGTCAGTCGGCTGTGCACCCCATAATATGCACGAAATAATAAAGAATTTCCGTCAATTAATGTCAGCATTTGTATTTCCCAATATATGATTTTATTCAAAACGGGGGGACTTGTATGTCCCCCCCTTTATAACATACGTTTTTTAGAATACATAGCGTATTTTTATACGTCCTTCGTATTGTAATAAATCGTATTCGTTGGTGGCAACCTTGAACAAATCAGATGCGTATAATACACGTCCTTCCAGGTCAATATTGAATGGTATCACAGGAATATCAAATGTTACCCCCAACATACCTTGGTATGCAATTGTGTCTTGGATTTCAATGCTGGTTGATGCAGTTGGTTCGTATTTGCTGGTTGCAAATGTTGTTCCGATACCGGCACCAATGTATGGCTTAATTACAGGGGTTGGCAACTTGAAATAGGCATTTATTAAACCTAAATTTAATGTTGTGTTGTCTGAATCCATATAATTGTATTCCAATTCCAGACGTGCCAATGGAATATCAATACCCAAGATAGCACCATAAGATTGTGATGAATGAGATATGTTTTGGTCTGACAATAGTGTGTATCCACCCATGCCGAATGTGCCACCTGCATAAATGTCAAACAACATAGATGCGTTTGCATTGCTTGCGGATGCCATAATAACAGCAGCGGTTAAAAAACCAAAAGATTTTATTTTCATGTTTTCTCCTTTCTGTGATATTATAATAGGAAAAGGGTATAAAATATGCAAGAAAATAAACCTGTTTTGATTGTTGGGTTGGGAAACCCGGGGGCTGAATATAAAATGACACGTCATAATGTTGGTTTTATGGCGTTGGATGTGCTGGCTGGGGCAGATGCTGTGTGGAAAAATGAAAAAAATGCGTTGACTGCACGTGTTGATATTAATGGACATCGTGTTATTCTTGCTAAACCACAAACCTTTATGAACAACAGTGGCGTTGCAGTCTTGGCATTAATGACATTTTATAAGATTCCATTGGAAAATTTAATCGTTGTGCATGATGATATGGATATTGCTGTTGGCAGTGTTCGTGAGAAAATAGGTGGGGGCAGTGCAGGTCATAATGGTATAAAATCCATTGATGCAAATGTTGGGCGGGATTACAGACGTATTAGAATCGGTGTTGGACATCCACGTGATTTGGATTTGAAAATAGACCCTTCGGATTGGGTATTAGGGCAATTTGATTCAGAACAATATAAACAAATATCAAGCGTTATATCAAATTTACATTTGTTGTAATATCTTGAAAATATGGTGCGACCAGGGGGACTTGAACCCCCACAGGTTTCCCTACAGCATCCTTAGTGCTGAGCGTCTACCAATTCCGCCATGGTCGCATGAAAGAAATCTTTTATATTTTTACAAGTTGGTATTTGTTTTTCAACCTTTTTTATGATAAAATGTTTAATAGTATTAATCTGACTTGAGGGGGATATAGTATGAAAAAACTATCTTGTTTATTGTTAAATTGCTCGTTGTTTGCAATGTTGCCTGTGCTGGCAAATGCCGCTGGTACGTATTATACTGGTGGTTATCAATCGCCACAAACCAGATATAGCCAGCCGTCGTATGCACAACGGAATAATATGGGGGCGTATTCACAACAGGGAATGTCATCTTATACACGTAATAAATATGCAAATGCAGGTTATTCAAATACAACATATCAGCGTAATGGTGTGCAATCACAACAACAGAAACAGGAACGTAGTGTCGCTTCTAATGTAAGTGGTAAGGGGTTTACATTGGGTGCAGATATTTCTCGTCAGACATCTATGTGGCAATTTGAAATGAATACATCGGATTCTATATTGCATTATGACAGTGTTGATTGGAATGTGTTCGGTGTTAATGCGGGTTATGTTTTTGGTGAAAAAACACCTGTTCAGATTTCGGCTGGATTTAAATATGGTATGCAGGCAAATGAATCTACAATGGTTGACGATGATATTACCAATGGTGGTTATTTGGTTGCAGAATATTATGATGATAACGATGTCTTTGTTGGAAGTCAGATTGGTAATGCGTTATCTATCGGTACCAGTAAAGATGGTTCTATGATGTCTTTTAACGCTGGGATTGGGCTAAAAGATTTCTTTAAGTGGGGAAATTTGAAAGTTACACCAACTGTTGGGTGGCGTTATTTAAAATACAGTTTGGAAACACATGATAATTATGGACTGTCAATGGATATCTTTGACGGGGAAGGTGGCTGTATAACTGTCCCAGGCAGTAATGAAGTACAATGTGATCCTGTGTTCGTTTTGTATTATACAGGCACAGATGGCAAAATAGAAGGCGTGTTGTTCTTGCGTGATGATACAAATGGAAATGGGGTAATTGATGTTGAAGATATGATTCCAATTCCAAATGTAACAGATCCAGAGGTTAGCACCGGTAGTAATTATTATTATGCCCAGCCAGGCATCAGTCATAAGTATGATGTTGTATGGTCTGGACCGTATTTATCGTTGGATATGTTGTATGATATTAATCAAAACAACAGTGTGAACGCATTTGTTGAATTAGGATTGCCGTCATATACAGCATCTGGCGATCAGCCGTATCGTTTTGATTGGCAACATCCAAAATCAGTTGAAGATACAGCGGGCTTGGGGTCAGCATTCCATATCGGATTGGGGGCAAATTGGACCACTGCGTTATCAAATTCTGTTTCGTTGTCCATTGGGCTGACATATGATTACTATACTGTGTCTGGTGCGGATGCGACAACATATCTAAATGGTGAATATTATACAGATTTGTATAATGAAATATTTGAATTAGGTAATTATGAAACCGAAGAAGAAATGTTGGCCGATAATGCAATTGCACAAGATATTAAAGAAATTGAAACAGAATGTCCTGGATGGGTATGCAATACCAGTGGTGAAATAGATTCTTTCTATAAATCTATGGGCGTTCGTATCGGTATAAATGCACGATTCTAAATCGTTGAGGTGCGGGTAAAATGTTAAAACGTTTCGTCGTGTTTGTATTTGCTGTATTTGTTGTAGCGGTGGCTGGTGCATCTGAATTAAAAGCAACCGCACCTGTAAACGTTACAAGTGATACTGCATTAAATGCGAAAAATATCGCTTTTGATGATGCAAGACGACAAATTATAAGCGATTCGTTGCGGCAATATGTAGATGTTAATGCTTTGTCAGACTTGTTAAAGTCTACAAAATCTGATGCTTTGACGGGGCTGATTGTGTCATCCAGTATTGATGGTGAACAGACATCTGATACAACGTATTCTGCAAATATTACAATGGTATTAGATTCGGATGCAATACGTGATTGGTTGAATCAGAATAATGTGCAGAATTGGTTGCCAGATAAACAAAATCAAGATATGTCGGTTGTTGTTGTTAATCTGTCAAATCGTTTGAATGATTGGACTGATGTTAACAGAATTGCAAATGAAAAAAATATTTCATTGAATACAAAAAATATCACAGGGAACATAATTCGTATGGAAATACCACAATCTGTACGTGGTGTGTTTACAATCGCAGTGCGTGAATCTGGTTGGAAATATACAGATAAAAATGGTGAATTGCATATTTGGAAATAGGATTAAAGAACAATGAAAAAAATATCTTTTATAACTGTTTGTGCATTATTGCCGTTTGGTGCATTGGCATCAGATGGTGCAAAACTGGATTTGAATGTTCGTCGTATTGGTATAGAATGGTCTAAAACGGACGTTAAACATGCTGCGGAATATCAGGATTCGCCTGTTTCTGCATTAAGGGCAGACAGTCAGGATTTTATGAAGGGTATTTTTGATACCGCATTAGAATATAATAAAAATCGTTTGCAGTGGATTAATGCTTTGTTTATGGAATATGGTGAAACAAAACTGAAGCCATATGACGATGTTGCAACTGTCAGCGAAAATGCAGATGATATTGTGTTGTCTACAGATTTGTCTTATGCATGTTGGGAATTTACTGGATTAAAATTTGGTCCGACGGTACGTGGGGCATATGATACAGAATTCAAAACAACTGGTGATACGCCACGTCAGAATATTTTACGTACAAATGCAGGTATTTCGTTGTTTGATAATGAAATTATAAAAAGTTTGTATTTAACGGGCGTGTATGAATACGATTTTACATATGCAGGACATCAGACCAGCAAGTTGGCCGCAGAATTGGGTTGGCGTTTGGAATACACAGTTCGTGAAGGTGTAAAATTATCAACCAATGGTTATTATCGTGAATATTTAAGTTATTCTGAATTTGTTCCAACAGATTTAGAACGTGATTTAAGTGCGATTGTTCGTTTAGATACTAATTTATGGGGCGATTTAACAATGGGGCCATATGTTCAATATCGTCGTGCACGTGCACGTGGCACCGATATTTATGGCAGCAATTTAATTATGGGAATATCATTTAATTATATAACTTCGTTTGGTTTGATAAAATAAAAATCCCCCAAATTGGGGGATTTATTTTCTGAACTGATATGTTTATTCATCCAATGCAGCAGTAATTTGACTTGCTGGGATTGCACCTGGGAACGCTTGTTCATTGATAATCAAGAATGGTGTTCCTGTGATTTCAAATGTTTGTGCTAAATCACGAACGTTTGACAATTCACGTGCAACAACTTCGCCTTGCATGTCTTGCTTTAATTGTTTTGTGTCCAATCCTGCTTCTTCTGCATATGCCATGATGTTCTTTTCAATTGCAGCAGCCAATTTAGATTGGTCTTCAATTTTTTCCTGTGGACGATATTCACGAGTCATAATCATATCTACCAATTTTGCAGCCTTGTCGTTGCCCTGTAATTTTGCAGCAATCATTGCACGTGCAGGTGCATCAGACATTACGCCATGGATAGAAAAGTTTTTGATAACAACACGAACATCATCACGTTCTGATAATACGCGTTCTAATTCACCATGTACACGACGGCAGTATCCACATGATGCAGCAGTCCATACATAAATAGTATTTTCTGCAGATTCATTACCCAATACTGGTGCGTCAGCAATCATTTCATCTGCATGATTGCGTACATATTTGCGAATCATTTTATTTTTTTCTGCATTTTGTTGTTCCTGCATAGATTCAACCATTTCTTGAATGATTGCAGGGTTTACATCAGTCAGATAATATGGAACGAACAAGCGGCAAACGCAGCCAGCGACCAATAACAAAGCAACAACATTGATTGCTTTCTTCATATATACGGACATTGCAGTCGGTTTCTTTGCATCCTGTTTTACCAGTTTGCCATTGAACACGTACAATGCGATACCTAATATTAGTACCAAAATTGTCCAAGTCATGAGTTTCTCCTTTTCTGTTGAACATGACAACAATAGCAAAATTTGAGAAAATGGCAAGGAATAAATATGTGTTATTTTAATATTTTTCGCATCAGGGGTATTTGGGTGCCTTGTTGGGCACATATACTGTCCAGAAAGCGTAGGGTTGTATCCAAATTAACAGGCAGTTTATATAATTTGTTTATATATGGTGCCGCACATTGGGTGCAAACAGCACGTCCTGTGCGTGGTGATAAATATTCCAGCGATTCGCATTTGCCACACCCAGAACATTGTGTCAGATTTAATGCGTAACCCAATTCACGTAATAACATAATTTCCCACCGAAGATATGCATCTGTATCATTATTTAATATATGTTGCATCAGTGTTATTGTGGCATTGTATAGTTCTGGATATTCTGCACGTTCAGGTAACAGTGTTTGTATCAATGAAAATGCCGCATTTATATATGATAATGTTGTCGGATTTTGCATTGCGGATGCAATCAGATTTTTTTCGCATTCCCAATGAAATACGCCCAACTGTGAATCAAGACGTGCATTCCATGTTACGTGTCCGTACTGCCCAACCAGTGGTTTGTTTTGTTTTGCGACATTTGCACCACGCATCATTCCAACCAAAATTCCATGATTATACGTAAAAATACGTGCGACTGCATCACGTTCATTAAATGGGCTTAAACTGATTAAAATACCACTTGATTCCAGTTTCATAACATCTATTATACAAACTTTTTATATAAATACCAAATGTTTGTCGCAGGTCTTGTTTTTTTCTGGCATTTGCCTATATTTATGTTAAATTTGCGAAACTGTGAATTTTATGATATAATTTTACGTAAAATAAGGGGTTTTTTATTATGGCATTAATACCAATGGTTATTGAAGAATCACCACGTGGTGAACGTTCGTTTGATATTTATTCACGTTTGTTGCGGGATCGTATTATTGTTGTTGGCGGGGACATTGAACCGGCAATGGCAAACAGTATCGTTGCACAGTTATTGTTTTTGGAATCTGAAAATCCAAATGCAGAAATTTCTATGTATATCAACAGTCCTGGGGGCGATGTTTCCGCAGGTTGGGCAATTATGGACACTATGCAGTATATCAAGGCACCTGTTTCAACAATTGGTATGGGATTGGTTGCGTCAATGGGGTCGGTATTGTTGGCGGCTGGGGAAAAAGGTAAACGTTTTGCATTACCAAATACCAGTATTATGATTCATCAGCCATTGGGCGGATTCCAAGGACAGGTTACAGATGTTGAAATTCGTGTGAAAAAAATGCAGCGTACAAAGCAAACGTTAATCAAACAAATGTCTGAATTTACAGGTCGTAAGGAAAAAGAGTTGTTTGATGCGATGGAACGTGATAACTGGATGAATCCAGATGAAGCCAAGAAGTTTGGGTTGATTGACGGAATCTTGGAACGCAAATAATTTACGTAAAATCAAGGTGCATGAATATGAGTGATAATAAAACACCAAATACGGAAAATAATCAGTTTTGCAGTTTTTGTGGCAAGGCTGTATATGAAGTGAAAAAATTGGTCAGTGGGCGTAATGTGTGTATTTGTGATGAATGTATTAATTTGTGTAATGATATTATGGCAGATGATAATCGTCGTGAAATCAGTAAAGATGCTGCAAAATTACCAACCCCATCACAAATTTATGCGTTCTTGAATGAATATATTATTGGTCAAGATGCGGCAAAGCGTACCCTGGCTGTGGCGGTTTATAACCATTTCAAACGTAATAATGTTACAGTTACATCTAATGTTGAAATACAAAAATCTAATGTTTTATTAATTGGATCAACAGGTACTGGAAAAACATTGTTTGCACAAACGTTGGCACGAATTTTGGATGTTCCGTTTGCAATTGCAGATGCGACAACTTTGACTGAGGCTGGATATGTTGGTGATGACGTGGAAAGTGTTTTGACACGTTTATTACAAAATGCAGATTTTGATGTTGAACGTGCCAGTCGTGGTATTATATATATTGATGAAATTGACAAGATTTCGCGTAAATCTGAAAATCCATCCCTGACACGTGATGTTTCCGGCGAAGGTGTGCAGCAGGCATTATTGAAATTAATAGAAGGTACTGTTGCAAATGTCCCAGCCGGTGGTGCAGGGCGTAAGCACCCAGGTGAAGCAACGGTACAATTGGATACCAGCAAGATTTTATTTATCTGTGGTGGTGCATTTGATGGGTTAAGTAAAATTATTGGAAATCGTACATGTGAACGTCGTGGTATTGGTTTCGGTGCACATGTTGAATCAAAACAAGAACGTGAAACCAAGAATTTCTTGCAAGATGTGGAACCAGAAGATTTGGTAAAGTTCGGTATTATCCCAGAATTAATTGGCAGATTGCCTGTGATTACAACACTGCAAGAATTGGACGAAGATGCGTTGGTTAAAATCTTGACGGAACCCAAGAACGCAGTTGTCAAACAGTTTACTGCAATGTTGGCGATGGATAATGTTAAATTAACCATAACAGATGACGGTTTGCGTGAAATTGCCAAAATGGCGGTGGCACGTAAAACTGGTGCACGTGGATTACGCAGTATATTGGAACGTGTTTTAATGCAGCCAATGTTTGATGCACCAGATAAAGAAGATTTGGCTGAAATTGTAATTAATTCAGATGTTGTTTGTGGCAAGATTCCGCCAATTGAAATAATGTCGGATGTAAAAAAAGTCGCATAAAAAAACCGCATATGCGGTTTTTTTATTACGGGTTTTCTGGGTTATCTTGTTGGGTGCTTGTTGAATTTGATGTAATGTCAACAGAATGCCCATAGCTTGGTTCATATTCTTCTTCATCCAATGTATTTATTTGCGTACCGTCTGAAACGTAATAATAATTAGTAATTGATAATGCGTTAGAGTTAGGATATCTGTACTGATAGGTTGTGTTATTTATCCACATGAAATAACCACTACACATATTAAACTCAAATTTACCACCAACACAATATAATGTTTCGGTGCCATTATTTAATATTGCAATTGCATTATCGGTTGTTTCTTGCGTTGCACAAATTTTATTATCGCTGTTTTGTGTGTGCGGTTCTGTTGCAGATGTGTCAGCAGATGCAAAAGTAGCTGCATATGATGTAACCGTTGTTGTATTATTCATACAACATACCTCTTTGTTGTATGAACCTTCATTGTTGTTGCCTGTATATTTTAAAATGAATTGTTGGTCTGGACAGCAGTTTTGTACACCCGTTGTTACGGTGAAGCGTTTGTTAGTATTATCGGGGCAATATGCACCGTCGGCTGTAAATTCAGATAAATTCCTGCATTCACCATTATAATATTTTGTACCAAAACCACATGTTGTATCACGACAACTGTCGTTTTTTGTTGCTGTATTGGTGTTGCGTGCAAACCATGATAATAATGTTTCTGCATTGTTTTTATCTTGATTAATAATAATTCTGTTTGTGCTTTCTGAAGTTTTTAGTGCTTCAGATGGTTCGTCTTCGCAATTTCCCCAAATTTGTTCGGTCAGACGGCATATCTGCCATTCCAGTTCCGTTGGATTTTGATCTTTAAAATCATGGAAACACCAATCATATATACTTTTATATGGTGGTGTAGTGGTGTTTTCATCTGTGCTTATTACACTTACGTCATCTCTGCCAAAGCCGTATAATGCATCGTATGTGTCACCTGTAGATTCGTAGCTGTCACCGTTTGATGGAACACGATTATATTGTGCCATAATTTGTTTAATGTTTTCCTCGCCTGCATCACGTATGCAATTGCTGACTTCTTTCCAGCATGCACGACGTGATATAACAGATTTACGGTTAATTGATGTATCTATGTTTTCGCATAATCCAAAATTACCAGAAATCGCAGAACATGTTTGTATGATACAGTTTTTGCCAACCTCACGACATGTGGATAAAATAGTTTCATATGTCTTGGTTGTTGCAATTTCTGTCATACCTGTTGCCCATTGATTGTCTGTGCTGCTTTGTGTTGCGTCTATTAATGCGGTACATGTTTCACGTATGTCAGAACACATGGCGTTGATTGTTACATCTGCCTTGACCCCAAAAACAGATAATGCACGTGCATCAAAATCTGTTATTGTTTTCGTGGCACTGTCTAAACATTGTGTGGTCAGTGTTGTACAAGATTTACGGATTTCTTCCAGTTTTGCGTCCTGGGCCAGTTTTATTTGTGCCAGTGCATCTTCTACGAACGCATCCCATACATATGTGGATATATCTTGACAGCCCTCCATTGCGGGTTCCAGATATACTTTCTTGGAATTTAAGAATGAAACAAATTTGTCATTGCCAGGGGTCTTTACCCATGTTTTGTCTGGTTCTGGGCGTGAAATTAACTTTGTTAAATTTGCCAGATTATTGGATAAAAATGCTTCCCCTGTTGTTGGATCAATATACTGGCCAGAAATATCCAAACATTTTGACATGTCTGAACCACAAACAGTACGATCGGTCAGCATATCTAGCATTTTCTTTTTACATGTTAATATATCGTCCGCATTGCGTTTTTGATGAACGTCCAATCGGGACATGTCCAGTAATGCACCACTTTCAAGTATTTTTGCACGTGCTTGGTCATTTTGTGCTTCATACGATTTGGCAACAGTGTTGCAATCCTGGGCAATTGACATTTGATAACCACTTTCAGCAATCGCCAGGTCGTCTTGACTGCATACTTCTAGTGCCATTTCACGACATACTGGCAACGCAGCATTGTATAAATCTGTACCTGTTTTGCTGGTTGTTGAAGCACCCATCAATGAATCAACACTGTCAAATGCGGCATCCACATTCAATGATAGTGAAATTGCATTCAAGTTTTGATCAAATTGGTTGTCGTTAAAACTGGCGTTTAATTTTTTTGCAATATCATCCAACATTTTTTTGGATTTACTTCTATCTTCTTGGGCGTACGCTGTTTCCCCTTCGGTGGCCTGGTTCAGTGCCAATGCATCTTCTTTTTCCATGTTGACCGTCAGTAAACGTTGGCTGAAATCCATCAGTTTATCTTCAACCTTGGATAATTGTTGCTTGGTCTTATCAAAGTCGTTAATGCGTGATGAACATGCACAACGTTTTAAGATACTGTCCTTGTTCGCACAGAATTCATCCATGCATTCGTAAAATATTTTACGGCATGCCGTATAATTTCGTGATGTTACAGATTCAATTGTGGCAGTCGTGGTCGCAGAACGTGCCGCATTTATACCGCCAATACGATTCGCAGGTATTGTTTTAGATGTTGTTGCACGACCAATACGTGATGTGTTTGTTGATGTGCCACCATAACGTGATGTTGCAGTCGGTGCTGCAGATTGTTGCATACGGTTCGTAACACGTGATGGCGAAGATTGTGTTCGGCCTTGAACAGAAACAGATGGGGCAGTGCGTGCAGATATGCCCTTGGTCGTTTTGGATGTTGATGTTGTGCGTGAAGAATCAGATACAACATTGCCAGAACGGCTTGATGATTGCTGGGATACAGGTTGGCGTTCACGAACATTGCCAGTATTTTTCTTGGATATATTTGTTGTTCGTGAAACACCGGTTGTTTGTGTTGGTGTCTGTTTTGTATCTGTATTTGTTTTTTGACGATTCGTTGAAACTGTCATCGTCGTACCACGACGTGTTGCAGCACGTGATGTGTCAATTTCGTCGTCAGCAAATGCCGCTTGAAAAGCAAGCGGTACAAGCAGTACAGCAAAAAATAGTCGTAGTCCCTTCATCCTTTATATATGGATGTTAGCAAATTTATGAAAATGCGAGCAAGCAGAAAATATATTTATTTTATTTACGGGTCGCCCAAAATAATGCCCATATCCAACCAACAATTGACCAACCGAAAATCCAACTGCCCAAACGGACTGCGTGCATATCTGGTTTACCCTTGCCATTTTGTCGTGCCAACCATGCCGGCAGTAATATTAACCCAAATAATATAACCACACATGCAGCATATTTTAATACAACAAAAATTCCAGTTATATCAATCATTTCTTTATAAAATAGGGGGCTTTTGCCCCCCCCCTATATTTAACCTTCCGTTTTGGATTGTATACCATATTTTGCATGGTTGTCCAGTTCTTCTTCAATGCGGATTAACTGGTTATATTTCGCCATACGATCAGTTCTGGACATTGAGCCTGTTTTTATTTGCCCAGCATTGGTTGCAACAGATAAATCTGCGATTGTTGTGTCTTCGGTTTCGCCACTGCGATGTGATATAATTACACCATAATTTGCAGATTGTGCCATCTTTATTGCACGAAATGTTTCTGTTAATGTGCCAATTTGATTGACTTTTATCAAAATTGCGTTTGCAATTCCATTTGATATGCCACGTTCCAAACGGGTTGGGTTTGTTACAAATAAATCATCGCCAACAAGTTGACATTTATCCCCAATTTGTTCTGTTAATTTTTTCCATCCAGTCCAATCTTCTTCGGCCAGGGCATCTTCAATTGAAATAATTGGGTATTGTGAAATTAACTGTTGATAAAATGCAATCATTTCATCAGATGATAATTTTTGACCCTCAAAATGATACACGCCATCATGATAGAATTCAGATGATGCAACGTCCAGACCAATAGAAACCTGATCACCAGGAATGTATCCTGCAGATTCTATGGCTTGGATAATTGTGTCTAATGCCATGCGACAGCATGTAAAGTTCGGAGCAAAACCACCTTCGTCACCAACGTTGGTTGAATGTCCATTTTTTTTCAGAATATTTTTCAGATTATGAAAAACTTCGGACCCCATTTTAATTGCATCTGTTTCAGATTTTGCACCATTTGGAATAATCATAAATTCTTGGGCATCCAGACCATTGTCTGCATGGGCACCGCCATTTATGATATTCATCATTGGACGTGGCAAAACACATGGATTTGGGTTGCCGTATGTGTTTGCTAAATACTTATATAATGGAATGTTTTGTGCACATGCCGCAGCATGTGATACAGCCATTGATACAGATAAAATGGCATTTGCACCCAGTTTTTCTTTGTTTGGTGTGCCATCTAATGATAACATTTTTTCATCTATTTCTGTTTGTTGTGTTACATCCATACCAATCAGGGCAGGACTGATTATAGTATTTACGTTTGAAACGGCTGTTAATACAGATTTGCCCATGTAGGTATTGCCACCATCACGTAGTTCTAGGGCCTCAAAAGTACCGGTGGATGCACCAGATGGAACAGATGAACGACCAATTACACCGTTTGATAATATTACATCACATTCAACTGTTGGGTTGCCACGACTGTCCATAATTTGGCGTGCATGAATTTTTTCTATTTTATACATTAATCTTTCTCCCTTAATACCGTTTTTTGTAATTTCGTCTTGCCTTGAAATAACGAAATATGTCATAATATAAACACATTTAGGATTGGATTAAAATAGAAAAATGCTGAAAAAGATAATTTCTTTGTTGTGCTGTGTATTCCCAGCCGCTGTTTTTGCTGCGGATGATAATGTCGTAACCTTTGATTCTGGTGATGTTTCTGCAAATGGTGTGTTTACAACTGCTGGAAATGCGGATTGGCAAGATGCAATATCAAATAAAAAGACGATTCGATTTAATGCGGGTAATACAATAAATGATGTTGGCAGCACATCTGGAACTGCACTGAATTTGAATGGCGGTATGTTTATTGGTTATGGTAATGTTAGTGATTCAGATGGCGGTTTAAGCCCATCTGGGGCGTTCTATGTCATGGGGCGTGATAGTAATCTGAATTTTTCTATTAAAACATATGAAGATGTCAGTGTTGGAACACAGTTAATTGTGTATGACGGTTGGAACTTTTCTGTAGAAGGGGCGGTGAATCCTGTTGGTGTTGGTATGACTGTCGGAACAGGTGGAAATGTTGCAACGGTCAGTGTTGCACAAAATGCTGTGTTGAATTTTGTTAATTTAGATGATGTATATATTAATGGTACCAGTACAGTGAATGGCGGTGGGAGATTAAATACAGAAAATGTTAATAATTTGTCTGTTGGTGCAATTGAAACTGCTGGTGTGTTGAATATCAATGTAAACAATGATGTAAATATTACATCGTTAAGTGTGAATAATACCGCAACCAATACATCTGTTTCTGCGAATGGTAATATACATGTGTCTGATTTTGTTGAAACTGTGTCTGGTGCGGCAAATGTGAAATTAGATGCTGTGAATACAATTGCAATTGATGGTAATGTTAATAATTATGGTACTGGTATAACGCTTGCAAATGCTGATGTAACTGTAGGGGGCAGTTTTAATAATGGTATAAATTCTGCGGTATTGTTACAGAATCTAAAGAATTTCAAGGTAAATGGCAGTTTTGTTAATAACGGTATGGTTGAGGCTGTTGTTACAGGAAATTCATGGTTTGCGAATGGTTGGAATTTGTCAGGTATGAATCCGGAAACAGTATTTAATTTCACAACAGGACAATTAAATCTGGGATCAAATAATGATTTGTTGAATTCATTAAATAATATGACATTAAATGTTACTGGTGGTGATTTGACGCTGGGGAATGTTACAAATCAGACAAACAATGCACAAATGTTACTGACGGCGACTAATGGTACGTTTGGTGCGGGTTATGTTCTGAACAAAGGAATTGTTGATTTAACGCAACAAACCCCGGATGTGTCGTTGACAATTTCTGCTAAAAATGTTGTTTTGGGAACGGATGGTACAACAAATACAACATTGGAAACGTTCGCAAATGCAAATACAGGAATCGTCGCATCAGAAAAGTTGATTGTAAATGGTGTTGTGTCTAACCAAGGTTTAACTGTATTAAGGTCTACAAATGTAGAACTGGATGATATTCTGAATTCAGGTTTGGAATTGGATGTCGGTTCTTTGACGAACGAAGAAGGCAAGGTTGTTGTTAATAATATTACAAATAATGGTGGAAAAACACTGTTGTATGCAAAAAGTATAGATGTGCAAGGAACTTTATATAATAACGCAGGTCAAACTGTTATAGATGGTTCTGATACAGATGGAAATGCATTGCAAATTGGTTCATTACAGGTTAATGGCGGTACAGTTTTTGTTGATGCGTTGGCAGGTCAGGTCAGTGTTGATGGTAATGTTAATATTACTGGTGGAGAGTTAGATTTTCAGAACAGTGTTTATAATGTTGCTGTTGGCGGCAATCTGTACCTGGACGGCAATATGTTGATGCGTGCACCTGCATTTACAATAAGTGCAGCAGATATTGATATTGTTCAAGGTATTAATGTTAGTTTACCTGGGCGTTCTATAAAGTTTGTTTCTGACAGCATAAATGTTGGCACAGACGCTGTTGTAGGAAATGTTAATGTAATTCAGAATTCTCAATTGGTTTTTGGTGATATAGGTAGTTCTGATGATTCAAAAGTGATTATTACGGGTAATGCAAACATTAATGGCGTTTTGGGAATTTATTCTGAAAATATGACAGTTAATGCATTACAAAATACAGGATTAATTCGTGCGTATGGTGACGGCATTACCGCTGAGGGTGGTGATATTGATATATCCGGTAGTTTACGTTTTGATTCGGATGTGACTGCAACCGATACCTTGGGCATGTCTTTGATTAATGTTGATACATTTACGTTGACGACAAAAAAAGCGGATAGCAATATTTTATTAGATTCTGTTGCAACCAATGCGGACAATATTTTATATCTGGATTCTGCTGGTGGGATAGAGATATCTGCTGGTTTGGCAAATTCTGGTTCTGTTGAAGCAAAGGCTAAAACAAATATGGCTGTTTCTGGTCTATCTACGAATAGTGGTTTTGTCAGCATTGCGGCAGATTCAATTCAAATGGATGATATTACTAATAACACAGGTGCAAATATGTTGTTGTCTGCTGATACTGGTACCAGTGTTGATAGTATTATAAATAGTGGTGTGTTACATATTTCTGGTACAGATTCTGGAATTGCCACAGGTGCCTTAAATGTAACAGGGAATATTACTAATAAGTCTGGAACAATAGATGTTTTTGCATCTGTATTAAGTACACAGGATATTACAATTGAATCGGGTGCTGTTACTGTATATGCACCAACCAGTATGAATGTGGATGATGTTAAGGTTACAGGCAGTGTTAACCAGGGTATTGTTGGTGATGGCTTGAATATCATTAATACACCTGCGATGACTGTTAATTCATTGAATATATCTGGTGGTGATTTTAATGTTGGGATGGGCAGCACTAATTATACGATTGTTAATAATATGCTTGTTTCCGGTGCGGTTAATGTTACAAATGGAGCACAGGCGATTTTGGGTGTTAATAAACTTAATGTGGGCGGTATTAATAATGAAGGGACACTTAATGTTATTGCCAGAAATGGGATAGAGGTTGCTGGTGCGATTAATAATACCCATGGAAATATGTATTTAAGTTCTGGTAATAATTTTATTAAAACAAATTCGGTGAATGTATCTGATGGGAATGTTGTGTTGTCTGGGGCTGGATTGACAACTGGTTCTGATTTTGTTGTTGCGGATGTTTTGTATCAGGGCACTGATAACGTGATGTTTAATGTTGATTCTGATAACTATACAATAAATGCAAGCAGTATAAATGTTGCTGGTATAAATCAAAGTGGCAAAATGACAATTAATTCCAGCGATATTACCATTGGCACAAACGGCATTGTCGCATCAGATTTAGTATTTTCGGCTAATCCTGTTATTGACTGGATGAATATATCTGTTGGTCAAAATGGGGTTGGTGGAATTTCTGGAAACGTTGATTTTGTTGGTTTGGGCAGTATGTCTGTTGCAGGTGATTATGTATTTGATGATAACAGTTCTTTGATGGCAACTGTATTGAAACCAGGTATGACCAGCCTTAATTATTGGGCATCGGTTAGCATGCAAGATGATGATACATTTGGACAAATAATAGATCCTGAAAATGCATCCCCGTTGATTAGTGTTGGTGGTAAATTTATGTCAGATATAAATATTGATAATTTAGGTACCCCTGATTCTGGTGTTCTGGAAGATGCACAAATCGGTATAAATGTCTTTGATATGATTGATAATGGTACTGCAATTTTATTATTGCGTGCAGAAGATGGTGTGTATGATATTTCAACAAAAATACGTAATGTAAATGTAAAGTTCTGTAATGCTGATATGACAAAATGTGTGCCATACTTTAATGATTTGGCAGATGGGTTGCCGGCATATATTTCTGTACGTGATATGCTGGGGCAAGATGGTGTTTCGGACAGTTTATATATTGTGTTTGATAATCGTTTTGGTGGGCCTGTTCGTATTTTTGCAGTTCAACCAATTGTATCACGTGAAGAAAATTATCTGTTAAGTGAATATTATGGTGCCGGTGCGATGGATAATTTGGTCGCAGGGCAATTAATTAACAGCAAGTTTTATAATGAATCACCAATAGAAGTTATCCCATCAATATTTGAAAACACTGTATTTTCCGATGTTGCAACAGAATTATATAATCGTATGGAAGGTTATGTAATGGATCGTGATGGTGTAGGATTGACTAATTTTAGTCGTTTGTTTGCAAATTATGAAGCAGAACAGGCTGTTGGTACAATGATTTTGAATGAACATACATATTTCCGTTCATTTGAAGATCGTATGTTTGATGAATTTATATGGAATCGTAATCGTAGATTAAAGAAAGCGTGGACTGATGTTGATTTTGGAATGTTCTATCAAAATACATTGGATAAAAACCATGCTGGCGGAAATCGTTTTAGTATATCTGGTGGTTTTGATTGGCAAGAATCAAATACATTGAATGTTGGATTAATGGGTCATGTTTCTCATACTGCATCTGATTTAAGCCAGCAGGTAAATTTAAGTTATGGTATGGTTGCTGATTGGGGAAATATTGAAACAAGTGTTTCTGATACAAATATTGGGTTTGGTGGTTATTTGATGAAAACATTGGGTGAAAAGTATCGTATTTATGGGAATGCGGTTTTGGATGCTCATTTGTTTGATATTCAACGTAATCAAGATTTTGTTGATACAATTGACGGTTCTGGTATGGCATTCAGTTTGATGTCTGAATGGGGGTTAATGCATGATATATTGAATCAGTATATTGTGGGCAATATATATGCACGTATTGGTTATAATTTTGGTATGAATATTGATGAACAGGTATCTGGTTCTGATTATATGGAAACAAAGCAGGATGGATACTTGGTATTTAATCCTGGGTATTCTGTGGTTGCACAAAAAAGAATTTATCCATCTGCATGGTTCCAGATACGGCCATATGCATCTGTTGGTGTTGAATATGATGTTTTGGGTGTTCCGGACAGTGTTCAATATAAATATGGTGCTGCATCTAATTTCAGTGAATACGCCATTGACATAGATCCATTGTGGGCAAATATTGGTGGCGGTATTGAAATGCTGTCTGCAAACGGAATGCAGTTTGGTTTGGATTATCGTTATCAATATAATGCCAATTTGCAATTACATAATATTAAATTATCTGGGTCATACAGATTTTAGTAAGAACCGCATTATGCGGTTTTTATTTGCAAATATTTATGAAATGATATAAAATATATTTAACATCATTTTATATGGTGTTGGGGCGTAGAAACCCGATTACAAGGCGTCACGTTATGTGATGATAAATGACTCCAACCATGGGTTGGAGGGCGGTGAATATACCGAATAAGCCCGCTATACCTTGTAATAGTTTCTAACCTCCAACCACTTGAATGATTTCAGTGGTTTTTTTGTAACTATGGGGTTATACATATGCACAAGACGGTATTACTTTTATGCTTACTATTTCCGACAACCACCTTGGCGGAGATACCGACGACTAATTATGTAAATGGGGCGGTTGCAACACGTGTTGATACGTCTGCGACTGCAAATCAAACGATGGCAGGCACATATAATGTATCTGGCACAATGACTGTCCCAACCCCACCTTTACCAGCGGTGGAATAAAATGAAACGGTTGTTATTTAGTATATTTTGTGTGTTGCTTTGTGCAACGGCACAATCTGCCCAGATTGTAAATGTAGAATACATTCATAAATTAATTGAACAAGAATATGGCATAACAGTTCCATATAACAGTGAACTGACCAATCCGCATGTTGCCGCCAACATGAAGTATTTATTAACGACGATTGATGCAGCGAACAGCATATTAAATGGGGAACAGATAACAGACTATGGCAATGGCGAATATGCAACCACTGTTGCAACAGATACAGTTGCCGCATTGGAAATGGTACGTGATCATGTTCGTGATTATAAATTCTTTGCGACTACGACCGGTGACACGACCAGTTTTAGTTTCAGTATCAGTGCATCAGGTGTGTTTCACATTGACTGGGGTGATGGGAAACGTGAATCATATCGCAAGACGAATACCGCAACCACGACATACAGCCATGAATACGACACTGCTGGCGAATATGTGATAAAATTAGGTGGATATGCAACGGGGTATAGTACTGGTTGGGCACAGTATACAATAAGTTTTAAAAATAATTTAAATCTTGCAAAAATCGAAGGCAGTCTGGGTGCAATATTTCCAACATTAAAAACAGGAACAACCAAACAATTACAAAGCAATTTTAATGAATTGTTTTCAGGTTGCACCAACTTGACGGGCGCAATTCCACCAGATTTATTCAAGGGTGTGTATGGAGAACCGACGATATTAATGTTTACATCATTATTTGCAAATACTGCTGTAACAGGTGAAATTCCAGCCAGTTTGTTTGCTGATATTTCAGGAATGAGTGCACGTATATTTTATGCTTCGTTTATGAATTGCGATGGTTTGACAGGTAGCATACCAGAAAATTTATTTTCAAATATTTCTGGCGAACCATCATTCTGGGGTTTTTTTGACACTTTTTCTGGTTGTAGCGGTCTGACAGGTGAAATCCCAGAGAATTTGTTTGCAGGAATATCTGGCCCGCCTGCGAACCGTATATTTGCACGAACATTTCAGGGCTGCAGTGGTCTGACTGGTTCAATACCAGAAAATTTATTCGCTGGCATTGTGGGGCCGCCAGTGGATGATATGTTTATGCAAACTTTTTCTGGTTGTAGCGGTCTGACAGGTAATATCCCTGAAAATCTTTTTGCGGGGATTTCTGGACAACCTGCAGCGAATATGTTTGGCCAAACATTTCGTGAGTGTTCTGGATTAACCGGTCCGATTCCTGCAGGGTTATTTGCAGGAATATCCGGCCCGCCTGCGAAGAATATGTTTTCGCTAACATTCTATCAATGTACCGGTTTAACAGAAATATCCGCAGGGCTGTTTGCCGGGATTTCTGGGCCGCCTGCAGCGAATATGTTTGGCCAAACATTTCGTGAGTGTTCTGG
>JAZNVR010000012.1:0-29053 GCA_045592905.1 Candidatus Enterousia sp. | reverse complement strand
ATCATTAAATATTGATTTTGATTCTAGTGCACCAGAACTAAATCTAAATAAAATATCTGCTGAAAAATATATTATATCATTAAAATTACAACGATATTTAGATAAACTTAATTTAACAAAAAAAGAATTAACAAATAAATTATTATCAGGTGATGAAAATGTACGTGAAGAAATACAAAAAATTAATACTGAAATAGAAACAACAACAGAAAAACTTGAAAAATTAATAAGTTTGTAATAAAAAAAGCCGGCTTTTACCGGCTTTTTTTAATTATTAAACAAGAAATGACATATATCGCCATTTTGCATTATATAATCACGACCAACAAGACGCATTTTTCCGGCTTCTTTAACAGCAACCTCACCACCAAGTGTTATAAAATCAGATGGTGAAATTACCTCTGCACGAATAAAACCACGTTCAAAATCAGTATGAATTTTACCGGCAGCCTGTGGTGCAGTCATTCCAACTGTAATTGTCCATGCATGTGCTTCTTTTGGCCCAATTGTATAATATGTTTGTAATCCAAGTGTTTTATATCCTGTTTTTATAACCTGGTCCAAACCAGATTCTGATAATCCTAAATCATCTAAAAACATTTTTCTTTCATCTAAATCAACAATCTGTGATATTTCCATTTCTATCTTGGATGATATAATCAGAACATCTGCAACACTGCCAAATTTTTCTTTGACCATATCTGAATATTTATTACCAGTCGCAGCCGATGCTTCTTCAACATTACAGACATAAATTACTGGTTTTGATGTTAATAAATTAAATGGTGATGTATCAACATAACTATTTCTGGCTGGTATTGAATTTTCCAGATTCTTTTTTATCTCATTTGCATCTGCTAATAATTTAATTGCATCTTTATCTAAACCACGTGCTTTCTTTTCCAGATTTTTTATCTGTTTATCAATACTTTCAAGGTCCGCCAACATTAATTCTGTTTCAATTGTTTCAATATCACTTAATGGATCAATACGACCATTAACATGAACAATATCATCATTTTCAAAACATCTAACAACATGAATAATTGCATCTGTTGATAAAATATTACCCAAGAATTTATTACCTAAACCTTCACCACTGGATGCACCTTTGACAAGTCCTGCAATATCAACTATTTCCAGTTGTGTCGGTATTATTTTTTGAGAACCAGCAACACGTGCTAAATCATGTAAAGTATTATCTGGTACAACAACACGACCTGTATTTGGTTCAATGGTACAAAACGGATAATTTTGTGCATCCGCAGCCGCACTTTGTGTTAATGCATTAAATAATGTAGATTTACCAACATTTGGCAGACCTACAATTCCACAATTGAATCCCATAATAAAATCCTTTATAATGCAGATAATATGTCATACATGTGGAACGAATTCAACATAAAAACCTTTCCAGCGGAAACAATTGTTTACCGTGATGGTGTATATTGTTCAGATTTATCAACTTTGGAAGATAAACCAATAAATAAAAAATACGATTTACCAATTCATATTATATATATTGGTGAAATTGCCGGGAAAAACCGGTTAAATATTGAAGTTGGTGTGGAAAACCAAAATATTTTTTTAACAGTTAAAATAAAAATAAAAAAGCCGGCTTTTTTTGATATTTTTATTAAAAATGCCGGAAAAAATTCTAAAATTACATCTAATATATTTATTGAAAATAAATCAGAATTAATATATCAATGTAAAGCAGAACATTTATTAGAAAAAACCGGTATTTTTGTAAAAAATAAAATATTTGGATATAAAAATTCTAAATCTGTACTTTCTGGAATTGCAATAATAAATAAAGATTGTGAACATTCTGAATCTGATATATCTTTTTCAGCAATGATAGAAGAGGGTGCTGTAATAGATTTTATGCCAGCACAAAAAATATCTGCAATACCATCTGTTGCAGATCATAGTGCCAGTATATATAATCCAACAGATGAACAAATATTATATTTACGCCTTGCAGGTTTGGGAACACTTGAAATAAAAGATGTTATAAAAGAATCTTTCTTGAACGATAATTAAAAAAACCGCCAAATGGCGGATTTTTTATTTTTTCTTAAAGCCCTGTTTTGCTTTGAATTTTGGATTTGCAGGGTCAATCAAGATAACTTGTTTACCACGACGGATTTGTTTTACATTACCGCGTTTTTTCCAAGCTTTTAATGAACTTAAAAATTTCATGTCGTTATCCTTTTTACAAGGCGATTATAAACATATTTTTCTAAAAATCAAATATTATTATTAATAGTAGTAGTTTTAGTAGGCTATGTTTATTATGTTGAAAATGATTTTTAACATAAAATTAACATGTTTTTAACAAAAAAATCTAATAATTCTGCGTTTTTTATAATTTTTGTTAATAAAATTAATAAAATAATTAATAGTTTATAAATATTGTTTTTTTAACACTTTTAACAATTTATATATTTTTATTTTTCTGCTTGTTGAAAATTGTTGAAATTGTTATAATTCAATTACCCGAGGGAGAGATAATGAAACAGCAAGTTTTGAAAGCTTTGGCTAATCCTGCACATATTTTTTATGTGCCTTATACGCTGGCTGTTATTAATTTTGCTGTTCAGTTTATTGCTTTCGTTGTAATTTTTGCAGCAAGAATGATTATTTATGGTAAAGATGTTAATCCGTTATATTTTTTAATATCTGTTATTGTTGTACATTCTATTATTGCTGTATTTTCAAAACGAGATCCCCAGTTGGGTCAGATTGTTTCGGCAAAATTGAATTTATTTACAAAAAAAATACCTAGGAAGTTGGCAGCATGATGAATTTTTCTGAATTTTTTAATTATTTTGCTGGCAGTGGTTTTCCAATAACATTAACTGTTATGGTTATGTTGGTTATTTTTTTGTTTATATTTTTAATGATATATATACCAACATTATCACGTAAAATATTTCCAAAATTTGGTTATGCAAAATATTCTGATTATCTGCCTTTTCAGACAGTTTATAATGATAATACTATGTCTTTGACAGATGGCAGTTTAATACGTGTTTTTCGTGTTTCTGGTGTTCAGACAAGTATGCAGGAAGAAAAAACAAAGGAAAAATTTTTAGATTTACGTGCACAATTATTTAATCAAATTCGTGATTCAAATGTTGTTTTACGTTTTTATATGATTCGTGATGCAGCAGATGAAAGTACAAATTATGAATTTAATCAAAAAACATTGCAAAAAATATATAATAAATGGCAAGGACAAGGTTTAAAAATATTTTTAAATAATTATTATATTGTTTTGTCTGTATCAGGGTCTGATGCACGTGAAAAATTAAATCAATATACTAATTATATTGAATCTATATTAGCGGCATATAAACCGCAAGTATTGAAAAATAATACACCTGATAATATGGCACGTTTTTTTGGCAGGATTTTATCACCTATATCAAAACCAGAACCAAAATTTGCTGATAATAATATTGCAAATGTAACAACAGTTGATGATGTTGAATTTATAAAAGATGGTTTTGTTAGATATATAAGTGGTGGAAATCAGTCTTTTGCAGCAATGATTTCTTTCAAGACATCACCTGATTATTTAGATGAAGAATTTTTTGATTCTATTTCTACTATTCAAACAGAAATGATTTGTATGAATGCTTTCCATATAATGGGAAATACACAAGTAGAAACAACAATTAGACAAAGATTATCAACCGCAAAAGAAAAAGAAAAATCAACAGAGGAACAAATTTCTGCAGCACAATATGCTATGGATGAAAATATCTCTGGAAATCAAAGTTTAGTTAATTATTATCCTTTGTTTGTTTTATTTGGTGCCACAAAACAAGATTTAGAAAAATCTATATCAGAATTTAAGAAGATTTCTGCGTCTTTTGGTGTATCTCCGATTGTTGAAACGTTTGCATCAAAAGTTTCTTGGTTTACACAAATACCAGGTTTTAATGTTTTTCCACGTAGTTTCAAATTATTATCAAGAGCGGCTGCAATTACAATTCCAATGTCAACACAACCACGTGGTATAGAAAATTCAGATTGGGGAAATGGACCGTTGGTTGTTTTTCCAACTGCCCAAGGAACACCATATCAATTTCAATTTCATGTTTCTGATAAACCGGCTGCTGTGGCACATACACTTACAATTGGTCCAACAGGTGGTGGTAAAACAACATTATTCTCATTCTTGATTGCACAAAGTTTAAGACATCCAAAATTAAAAGCATTTTTCTTTGATAGAAATAAAGGTGCAGAAATATTTACGTTGGCTGTTGGTGGTAAATATATCACAATGCAAGGAAAAGAAAAAAATTCATCAAGTAATAAAGTTGAACAATCATTTTTAACACATTTAAATCCATTAAAAATGCCAGATACTGTTGCAAATAGAGCTTTTTTACGTCGGTGGTTTACTATTATATCTGGGCAAAATGATGCGATGTCAACAGATGAAATTGCACGTGCTGTATCTGTTAATTTTGATTATTTATCAGATAAAGATAGATTATTGAAAAATTTATGGGAAAGTTGTTTTTCTTCGTCTGGTAAAATGCGGCCAGCATTGAAAAAATGGGTTGATCCATTACAATATGGGGATATATTTAATGAAATATCTGATACGTTAGATTTACAATCAAGATTAACAACATTTGATTTTACTGAGATTCTTCAAGATGAAGTTTTGGCACCTGCGGTTATTTCTTATATCTTGCACAGAATTAATAATATAACTGTATCTGGTGGAAATCCATCTTTGATTATGATTGACGAAACAGCCCCTATGCTGGAAAATAAAATGTTTCGTGATAATTTTATCGCAGGTCTGCAAGAGGGTAGAAAAAATCGTCAGGCATACATGGCCGCATTCCAGCGTGCAAATGTTCTAGATAAATTAGGAATTGGTGATGTTGTTCGTGGTCAAGCACAAACAGTATTATTCTTCCGTAATCCTGCAGCAGATGTAAATGATTATGCACATTGGAATCTAAATCCGTTGGAAATGGCATTTATTCAAGGTAAAGCATATCCTAATTTGAAACGTGCATTGTTATTATCAAGACCTGTAACTGGGGAATCTGTTATATTAAATACAGAACTAGGTGGATTGGGGAATTTGTTAAGATTATTTGAATCTGGGCGTTCATCTGTGTTATTAGCCGAAGAATTATATAAAATGTATGGAAATAACTTTGTTGATGAATATCTTAAAAAACAAGGTTCTTTGGATTAAAAAGTGCTAATAAAATATATTTTATATTTTTGTGTTTTTATGTTTTTTACACCAGTTTTGGCAGATGATTGTTTGGCTTATAAATTATCACCAAAAATTAGTATTAATACACCAGATTATAATAAAGAAATTGTACAACCTAATACACCAATGGATTTATGGCATGGTAATGTTATTGCCACTATGATTGATAAATATGATATTATTACAGATGTAAAAGATGTTAATAATGGTTTTTGTGTTACATTAAAAGCAGTAGATAGTATCTTTGGATATAATAATTTTCGTGTAAATATTGATATTCGTCATACACCAAATACATGTGAATATAATACTATTCTAAAACATGAAGAAAAACATATAAAAACATATCTTGATGTAATTAATGATTTTAATTCTGAATTAAAACAATCTATATTTAATGCAGCAGATTCAATAATGCCTGTATTTGTTAAGACAAAACAAGATATTAATGATGCAATCTTATTAATGAATAACGAATTACAAAATCACCCAGATTTAATATTAATTAAACAAAAAATAAAAGCAGCAGAAGAAATTAGAAATAAAAATATTGATAAAAAAAATAATTCTGATGAATTGAAAAAATGTTTTTATTAATATAGTTTTGTAAAATAAACAAAGGAATAAAAAAATGAATTTTATAAAAACAGAAATAGATGGGGTTGTTATTGTTGAACCACGTGTTTTTGAAGATGAACGTGGTTATTTTTTTGAGAGTTATAATGAAGCAGAATTTATAAAAAATGGAATATCAAATAAATTTGTTCAAGATAATCAATCAAAATCATCGTATGGTGTTGTTCGTGGTCTGCATTGTCAATTAGGTGAATTTGCCCAGGCAAAATTAGTACGTGTTTTACATGGACGTGTCTTGGATGTGGCAGTTGATATCAGAAAAAATTCACCAACGTTTGGTAAATATGTTGCTGTTGAATTATCAGATGAAAATAAAAGACAATTATTTATTCCACGTGGTTTTTTACATGGTTTTTCAGTATTATCTGATACAGCGGTTTTTGCATATAAATGTGATAATTTATATGCACCACATGCAGAATTTGGTATAAGATTTGATGATCCTGATATTGGTATTGATTGGAAAATACCATCTGATAAAATAAAAACTTCTGCCAAAGATAATATAGCCAAAGGATTAAAAGATGTACCTGATAACGGGATGTAAAGGACAACTGGGAACAGAATTATCAAAATTATTACCAGATGCAATTTGTGCAGATGTTGATGTTCTGGATATAACAGATGAAAATGCTGTTCAAGATTTTGTAAAGAATAATAATATAGATGTTATTATTAATTGTGCTGCATATACTGCGGTTGACAAGGCTGAATCAGATGTTGAATTGGCTACAAAAATAAATATTGATGGGCCAAGAAATCTGGCAAAAACAGGTGCAAAAATAATACATATTTCAACAGATTATGTATTTGATGGAACAAATCATACGCCATATAAAACAGATGATAAAACAAATCCTGTATCTGTGTATGGTAAAACAAAACGGGCTGGGGAATTAGCAGTTCTTGAAAATGCAAATATTGCTGTAATTATCCGAACAGCATGGTTATATTCTGCAAATGGAAATAATTTTGTAAAAACAATGCGAAGATTAGGTGGTGAAAAATCAGAATTAAATGTTGTTGCAGATCAAATTGGAACACCAACATTTGCGGCTGATTTAGCAGATACAATTGTAAAAATAATTCCACAAATGACAGTTGAAAATTCAGGTATATATCATTTTACGAACGAAGGTGTTTGTTCTTGGTATGATTTTGCAACTGAAATTATGAAACTTTCAAATTTAGATTGTATTGTAAATCCAATAAAAACAGAACAATATCCAACACCTGCGGCCAGACCTTTTTATAGTGTACTGGACAAAGATAAAATAAAATCAGTGTTTGGTATTAATATAAAACATTGGAAAGATAGTCTAATAAAATGTATAAATCAGTTAAATAATAATTAAATAAAAGCCGGTTTTTACCGGCTTTTATTTAAAATGTATAACGAATACCAATTGAAAATTCAGATAATGTACCAATTAACCAATTATTAACAGGACTGTATTGATATTGTATTAATGCGGATACTTTATCCATTGGGAAAGTATAAATTAAACCGATGCCAAATTTTGTTGTAACATCGTTTTCTGTTAATTCATCTGTTTGTGTATATTCACCAATTTGTTCGTTTTTATAATAAGTCTTGTAATTTGCAACACCAAATGTTGTAAAAAAATCAAATTCTTTTGAAATACCATAATAAGCAAATATATTAAAACCAAATGATTGATAATAAAATTCATGATTTACAGCCGAAAAATCATCAATATATTCAAGATTATTAGTTGCAGATTGAGAAAAATATAATTCTGCACCAAAATTTCGTCCAATTTTTGCACCAATATTACCTGATACAGAATAATAAATATCTTCCAAATCAGTTTTATAGTTATATTCTGCAATATTAAGACCAAAATTAGCCCCAATATAAGGTTTGAAATTATTATTTGTATAAATACCAGCACCAGCAGATGTTGTTATTAATAATAAAAATGTAAGTAATATTTTTTTCATACAGTTATTATACAAAATAAAAAAATACACTACAAGGGTGTATTTTTCTTATCAAGAAACACATTAAAATAAAAAACACACCACCTTGGGTGTATTTCTTTATTTAACTGGTTGTGCTCGGTGTGCGGTTCTCGAACCGATTACTACCAAGATTTAATAGCTATCGGTGAAGAAATAAAGAATCTAAAAGATAAACTTGAACTTCCAAATTTGCATTGATGATGATAACTTTATGTCCCTATGGGCAATATGTTGAAAACAACCAATTTCTTGATTTTTTTAATAATTTGATTTAATATGAAACTGTTAAGAAATAGGTTAAAAATGGAAAAATTTGAAAACTTTTTAAACAATCTTGGTTGTGAAGACGAACATACTGAATTTAAGGAAGCAAAAAATAATTTTGATGTGTTGGGAAAACCTGGCGATAAAAAGTGTATTTATGGTTATAGTGTTGCTTTGGGAAATGAGGGTGGTGGTTGTCTTGTTTTAGGTGTTGACGATAAAAGAAATATTGTAGGTACAAATTTTCCAAAAAATTCGTTTGGTTCAATCAAAGAAGAAATCTATAAAAGAACTGGTCAAAAAATAGATATGGAAGAAAAATTTTTTGATAATAAAAGAATAGTTATTATACGTGTACCTGGTAGACCTGTCGGTCAGTTTTATACTTTTTATGATGTTCCTTTGATGAGGGTTGGTCAACAGTTGGTTGTTATGTCTCAAGAACAGCAAAAGAAAATATTTAGTGAGGGACAAGTAGATTGGACTGGACAAATAGCGAAAAATGCATCTTTTGATGATATAGACGATGATGCTATATTAAAGGCGAAAGAAAATTTTTGGAAAAAACATACAAATCTTTCAATTGAAGAAATTAACACTTGGGATAAAAAGACTTTTTTAGGAAAAGCCAGGTTGTTAAATGATGGAAAAATAACAAATGCAGCTTTGATTTTATTAGGTAAACAAGAATCTAAAGATTTGTTATTACCTAAAATAGCTGAAATAAGTTGGGTATTGAAAGATGCTAAGGGTGAGATTTTAGATTATAGTCATTTTTATCCGCCGTTTATAATAACTGTGGATGATGTATTTAATAAAATTAGAAATTTAAAATATAGATATATAAAAACACCAGATTCTTTGTTTCCAGAAGAAGTTGATAAGTATGACCCTTATATTATAAGAGAGGCATTAAATAACTGTATAGCACATCAAGATTATTCAAAATTATCAAAAATAACGGTTGTTGAAAAACCTGATAGTTTGGTTTTTGCTAATGAAGGCAGTTTTATACCAGAAACTATTGAGGCTGTTATTGATACAGATACACCACCTAAGTATTATAGAAACAAATTCTTGGCGAATGCTATGGTCAACCTTAATATGATAGATACAATAGGTAGTGGCATACAAAGAATGTTTAGCATCCAAAGAAAAAAATTATTTCCTTTGCCTACTTATGATTTATCAAATGATAGCGTTAAGGTGGAAATTTTTGGAAAGGTAATGGATATAAATTATGCCAAGATATTAGCAAAGAATATAGGATTATCTTTAAACGATATTATTTTGTTAGATAATGTTCAAAAGAAAAAAACTATAGAACCAGAAGCCGCAAAAAGATTAAGAAAATTGGGTTATATAGAAGGCCGTTATCCAAATGTATATATTTCTGCTATGGTTGCAGAAAAAACAGGAGCCGTAGGAGAATATTTGGATAAGAAAGGTTTAGATAATCGGTATTATGAACGTTTGATAATGGATTATTTAAAAGTTAAACCAACAAGCAAACAAGAGTTAGATACATATTTATGTTCTAAATTATCTAATATTCTTACAGATAAACAGAAAAAGAAAAAGATTAGTAATTTGTTATATAGAATGGCTTTAAAAGGGCTGGTTGAAAGCAGTTCAAGAAGCAGAAGTGTTATATGGAGCTTAAAAAAATAGAACTTAAAACTTAATTTATAAAAAATAAGTTTATTTTTAAGTTAAAAAATAGTTCAAATTTGATAAAAAACCTTAGTTTTCTGAGGTTTTTATTGTAAAAAATAAGTCTTGTTGTTTGGGTGGTTTAAGTTTAAAGATATGGTTTGTTAGCAGAAAAAACATTAAAAAACAACCATAATTAGAATTTGTTAGTGTAAATAATGGATTTTAAGTCTAATTGTTAGAAATTGGACGAGAGATTGATTATTTAAAAGATAAATTATGGTTGGTGGATTTGAAATAATGATATTGAAAGAAATAATATATTAGAATATAATCTTAGTATTCATAAAAAGGATAAATAATGAAAAGATTATATGTTTTACCCGTTTTATTGTGTTTATGTGCATGTGATAATAATACAATTGTTGGCAAATGTTTACCAAACGAAAGAACCGTTACTACTACTGAACAAAACGGAAAAATAATAAAGACATCCACTGCTGAATTATTTTTGTGTGGTTGTTTTGATAATGTTGAGTCTGATACACCACAATTTATGATTTCAAAAGAAGAATTTTCATTTAAAACCAGTGATACAGAAACAATAAATGAAATTGAAGAATCTGTAGAATATACAGAACGCACAACAACAAATACTATTACTGATAATACGACAAATAAAAGTTGTGATAAAAAGTGCACAAAATTGTGTAAAAAGCACTAATGAGTTCAAAAGTAGCGAATTTTCGCCACTTTTTTAATACCAACTTTCGAACTTTCTGCAGATATTAGAAATCTAATAAAAAACCGCCCTTATGGACGGTTTTGTAAATTCTGGTTGCGGGGAGTGGATTTGAACCACTGACCTTCAGGTTATGAGCCTGACGAGCTACCGGGCTGCTCTACCCCGCGATAAAGCATGGTTATTATATATCTTTTATTTGAATAGTCAACTTAAAATGTGAATATTTGTCAATTTACTTGATTTTTTAGGCTTTTTATGATATAATTCCCAGTATGACGACCCAGATTTATGGGCCGTTTTTTTATGTTTAATTTTCTTTCAAAGAGGTTTTTTATGTCTAGACAAATTAAAATCCGCAGAGGGTCCGCTGCGGAACATGCTGAATTTACCGGTGCAATCGGTGAAGTTACAATGGATACAACAAATAATACACTGCGTGTTCATGATGGACAAACAGTTGGTGGAACAGTACTGGCCAAACAAGATGAAATACCAGATTTATCAAGTTATATAAAAAGACCTGATTATTTTAATAGAACAACAGCACAAAATAATATTGTTTATTATGCGGATTGTGATTATGTTGCACAAATAGGAAAAGGTTCTGGTGAAAAAGCAGTATTAAAGATTTCAAAAAAATCAGATATGTCAAACGCGATACGTATTGCTGAAATATTTATTATTACAACTGGACAAATATTTTTTGATATTCCAGCAATTATACCAAAGGGCTGTTATTTTATATTTGAAAATGCTGATGAAATAAGATTATGTAAAATGATTTAAAAATCGGGGGATGCCCCCGATTTTTAATCTCTTATTTTTATAATTGGTAAAAAATCAAACAATAAAACCCATTTATTTTTACGTTTTAACAACGGAATTATCCCAAACAAACGATATCGCCAATTTTGTGATATCCGCAAGACAGTTGGAACGTTTGGTTGTTTCTGTAACGCCTGATATACAGCATAATATCCGGGATATTTATTACAAACATCGCTTTTTACCGCCAACCATGCATTATGCATTTTATCTTGTTGTAAAATTGACGTTCTTGTTGTGTGTTGTCTGTATTTTACAAGTACAAGTTGTATATTATAAAAATTTGTAAAATCTATCAATTTTGTCCATAAACGATAGTCTTCTGCAGGAGAATACTGTTCTTCATATTTTATATTATGTTCATCTAAAACAGATTTTTTTATCATTGCAGCAGTATGTGCAATATAACAATTTTCAGTTAATGCAAGTTTTATTTGTATATCGTATTCTGGGGTTCTATGTATACAATTTCTGTCACCAAAATATTCTAGCCATCCAGATACAACACCAATATTTGGGTGTGTGTCCAAGAATTCAACTTGACGTGCCAGACGGTCTGGTACAGATATATCATCATGGTCAAAAATTGCAATATATTCGCCTTGGGCCAGTTCCAACAGGCGATTGCGTGATGCAGAAATACCAATGTTTTTTTTGTTTTCGTAATATTTGATACGATCATCATCATATGTTTGGATGATTTTTTTCAATTGTTTATTATTTGGACTATCATTCAATATAATAAACTCAAAATCAGTAAATGTCTGATTCAAAATTGATTCTATACATTCACATAAATGCCCAATATTGGTGTTATAAATTGGTGTTAATACCGATACACGTGGTGATTTTGACATAATTTAACCCTTGATTTTATATACAGTTATTTTGAAAATTTTTATACGACCATCTTGAACACGAAAAATAAAACGTTTTATTTTATTTATAATTTTTCCGAAAAATGTTTTCTTTTGTTTAATTGGAAAAAAAGATTGTAAATATTTTCTTGAAAATAATTTATTTATTTGTGTTTTATATTCTATATTGTTTTCGTATTCATATAGCATAAATAAAATACGAAGAAACGTATTTTCTATAGCATGTTGATAAGTTTTATTATGTTGTTTAGCAATATTTTTTATTTTGCTTAAAATAATTAAACTGTCACGAACGCGTTTTTCGTGTTTTTTATTATCGTGAACAATGCTGTTTGGGTTTGATCGATAATAATAAAATACCGTATTGTTAAAACTGACAGATTTTGCAGCCATTAATAAATTAAGCAAAGTTAAATTGTCTTCGTAATAAAGACCTGAAGGAAAACGAATATTATTAAATAATTTACGTTTGATTAATTTTGAACAAACAGAACCGTTAGTTATATTTTTTAATATGTCTAATAAATTGTTTGTTGTAAATGTTTGATGTTTATCTAAATTGTATTTTGTTTTGTTTTCTACAACTTTTAATACACCACATGCTATATCAGCATGATTTTCTGTGCATGCGTTATAAAGTGTTTCGTAAAAATTATTATCAATCCAATCGTCTGAGTCTAAAAAACCAATATAATCACCAGTTGCAATATCAATTGCAGTATTACGCGCTTCACTTAAACCGCGATTTTCTTGATGTAAAATTTTTAAACGTTTGTCTGATTCTAGTTCTTTTAAATATGCAATAGTATTAGGTGCAGAAGAACCATCATTTACAACAATAATTTCAATATCTGATAACGTTTGATTAAATAAAGATTCCAAGGCAACCTGAATATATTCGGGTTCTGTATTAAAGACAGGTACAACTACACTAATTTTTTTATTCATATTATTTTTCCATATATAATACAACTTACGCATTGTAGTTCGTTTGTTTGTTTTTTTCAATGTTTATTTTGTAAACGATAAAAATCCTATGGTATGGTTGAAATATGTTTTTTTTATTGCTAGAATCTGAAAAGCATTTTGAAAAAGGGTGATTATGTTTCAAAACAAGACTTTTAGAAAAATATGGAAGGGTTTTTGGGAACCTGTGTTGGGATTGGGGTTGTTTCAGTGGATTATCGCAATATTAATGTCAATTCCAATGTGGTTTGTGTATTTTACATCTATTAAGCGTATAACAAATATTGAAACGTTTTATAAATATCGTAAAAAACCGGCTATCTTTGTGTTTTGGCATGGTCGCAGTATGATGTTAAGTCCAATAAACTGTTTGGGCGGAATGCAGGCGTATGCCGTTGCAAGTAATCATAAAGATGGTCGTATGATGGCAAAAATACAACGCTTGTTTGGGCTGCGTGCGATTTATGGTTCAAGTCACAAGGGGGGTGTGTCTGTTCTGCGTGAAGGTCTGCGTGTTTTGCAAAAGGGTGATTGGGCAATTTGTATGTCGCCAGATGGACCTGGTGGGCCGTCTTTGCGTGTCCAAGATGGTGCATTGTATTTTGCAAAAATGTCTGGGGCACCAATTATTCCAGTTTGTTATTCAACATCACGTGCGTGGCTGCAAGATCGTTGGGACAGATATTTGGTCGCATTGCCTTTTTCCAAGATAGCATGTAATATCGGAAATCCTGTTTTTGTCCCAAGAAAGGCAACACCAGAAGAATTTGAAAAAATTAGAAAAAATCTGGAAAGTTTTATGGTTGAACAAATGCGTGAACTGGATCGTGAATTTGATATCATTCCGCCAGAACAAGATTTAACAGCCGAAGAATTTAAACAAAAAAAACGAGATGAATTGGCTGCAAAAAAAGCAAATAAACAAAGGAATAAATAAATGAAAACACCATGGTGGTTTTTATCAAAAAATCTAGTTGCATGGATGTTGGTGCCGGTGTCTTGGATTTATTACCTGGTTGGACGTGTTGTATATGTTTTTCGTAAAAAGAAAATTTTTACTTCAAACAGAACAATAATTTGTGTCGGTAATATCTTTGCTGGGGGGGTTGGAAAAACACCAATCGTGCGGGCAATCGCAAACTTTTTTGATGCACCAATTGTTATGCGTGGATATAAAAAAAATAAAAATACAGGTGGTATCGGGGATGAAGCAACCATGTTGTCACGGGCTGGATTAACCGTTCATGTGGGAAATAGAAAAACTAATATAAAAATGCTGAATAACCAAGATGAAAAAACACCAATAATCATGGATGATGGTTTGCAAAACCCAACAATAAAAAAAGATATTTCTTTGGTTGTTTTTGATGAAGGTTTGGGGTTTGGTAATGGATTCTTGTTGCCCGCAGGACCATTGCGTCAGCCTAAAAAAGTATTGAAAAATATGGATGCGATTATTGTTATAAAAAACGCAAAACCAAAAAAGAGGTTTAAGTTGCCAGATGATATACCAGTGTTTTATGCAAAAAATCAGACAGTGTCCCCGTATGATGAAGATGAAAAATTAGTTGCGTTTGCAGGCATTGGATATCCAAATAAATTCTTTGATTCGCTGAAAAATGTTGTCGCAAAGCGTGCTTTCCCAGATCATTATCAATATACACACGCAGATTTAGAAAAATTATTCTTGTTGTCTGAAAAAAAGAATGCAAAATTAATAACAACAGAAAAAGACTGGGTCAGATTACCAATTGAAATTCGTGATAAAATAAAATTTGCACGTCTGGATACTGTTATTGAAAACAGATTTTATGATTGGTTAAAGGAGAAAATAGAATATGACAACTTTAAAAAATCAAGTTAAGATTTCTGGGGTCGGAATTCATTCTGGATTGCCTGTGAATGTGGTTGTAAAACCGTCTGATACAAATGGTATTTTTATGAAACGTGTTGATTTGCCAGAATCAGATTTAATTCCTGCAACATATGATAATGTCGGTGAAACAAAAATGCGAAATACGACAATCGGTAAAACAAATGCTGCACATGTCCAAACAATTGAACATTTGATGGCAGCGTTGTTTATGGTGGGTGTTGATAGTGCAATCATAGAAATTGATGGTAAAGAAACACCTATATTAGATGGAAGTGCCGCACAATTTATAGAAATGTTCCAATCCGTTGGTGTAACAGGTGGAAAATTAAAACATATTATTGTTAAACAAGATATTATTGTATATGCCAAAGATGTCTTGAAACAGTTACCAAAATTTGTCCGTTTGAAATTGTGGATAATGAATAAGTTGACAGGTCGTAAAACAGATGGTTTTGTAAAATTATCGCCAAATGATGGTAAATCATTAGATATAACTGCAACATTGGTTTATCCAGAAAAAATTATTGGAAAACAAACTTATTCTTATTCTTATAACGGTACAAAAAAATCAATAGATGATTTTATAAAAAATATTGCACGTGCCAGAACGTTTGGAAAGTATTCGGAATGGGAATATCTGAAAAAACGTGGCATGGGACGTGGTGCAAATGAAGGTAATGTTATCGCATTAAATGATACAGGTGATGGTACATTAAATGAATTAATATGGCCTGATGAATTTGTTCGTCATAAAATAATTGATGCTGTTGGTGATATGTTTACTAGTTCTGGTGTGATATGTGGAAAATTAGAATCATATAAAGGCAGTCATGCATTAAATAATTTGATACTAAAAAAATTATTTAGTGATACAAAATATTATGATATAGTTGATTAAGATTGATATTAAAAAAGGGGGTTATATGAAAAAAATATTTGGTTTATTTATCATTTTATTTTCACTGGTATCATGCGGTGGTTTAATTAAAAATGAAAATGGCAGTGAAAATTTAATACAACTGGATTCGGAACCGGTTAACTGTACTTTTTTATATAAAATAGAATCAGAAGTTTCTGTTTATGATGTTGCAGATGCACGTCGTTATTTAGAAAATCGTATTGTTGATCAGGCTCGCCCTGGAAATGCATATTGGATAACATCACAACGCACAAAACCAAACGAATGGGTTATTTTTGGACCAGAACGTGCGTTTGTATTAGTTGCCAATGTATATGAGTGTCCATAAAAATAAATTATAATAATTCATCTACAAGCGGTGCCGACAGTTCATGTAGCGTTATGTACATTACACTGTCGGCACTACTTGTATCTAAATCATTATAATTTATTTTATTTATTTGCAGATAATTCATCTACATACAAACCCGAAACCTTATGTAACGTCTGTACACTACGCTATCGGGACCGTTCCGCATCTAAATCATTATAATTTATTTTGTTTAGTTTGGTTGTGATAATTAAAATAAACTAATCAGGCTTATCCCAAGTATCGCAGCAATAATTGCACCAATTGTAAGTGGCCAGAAATATTTTTTTACAATCGCATTTGCTTGTTCTTGGAATAAATATAACAGTGTTGCAATTATTGCAAAACGGCCAGTTCTGAATATTGCAGATATTGCCAAAAATAGAAATATTGGATATCCAATAAACCCCAGCCATATTGCCAGTAATTTATATGGTATCGGTGTTACAGCAGTTAATACAATTATAAATATTCCATATTTAGAAAACATTGGCTTGATTGTGCTTTCTATTAATTCAGGATTAGAAAATGTTTCAATTAACCATACACCAACAGAATCGTATAACCACATACCAATCATGTATGCGATTGCTCCACCAATAAACGAACCAAGTGCAGCAGCAATAGTTATCGGTAAGGCACGCTTTTTATTAGCAATTATTGGTGGTGTCATAAATACTTCGGGTGGAATAAATAAAAATATAGATTCACAAACAGTTAAAAAAAACACCAACCATGAATAACCACGTGATTCAGATTTTTTCAAGATGAATTCTGAAAATTTCATTTTTCCCCATCCTTTGATAAAATTTTACTTGATTGTAATTTAATATTTAATATTTTACAATCATTAATAACAAACAAGGATTTATATATAAAATGCCAAAAAAACAATTTAATTCAAATCGTGCTGAACGTATTGCCAGCAAGGTTCAAACATTAGTTGCAGAAATTTTGCGTGATAATTGGTCTGATGATACATTGATTTCAGGGGTGTCATTGGTTGGTGCTGATTCGCATGGCGGGTTGCAGTTTGTTCGTCTGTTTTACTATACACGAAATCAAGATGTAAAAGGTGTTCAGAAAAAACTGGATGAAATAACACGCAGTGTACGATTTGATTTGGCTGGACGAATGAATCAAAAATATGTTCCAGATATCAGATTCGTTTATGATGATACACTGGAACGTGCCAGCAGAATTGATGATTTATTAAATAATTTGGATAAGTAAAATCATTTATTGTATCAATGTGTTGGATGTAATTTTTATATGTAAAAAATTTTATAAAAAATCACCTTGAAAATGCGGCAATACTATACTAGGATATGCCATGTAAACATAGGTGTTTTTGTATGAAACAATCCAATATACGTAATTTTTCTATCGTTGCACATATTGATCATGGTAAATCAACACTGTCTGACAGGTTGATTGAATTTACAGGCGGTTTGCAATCACGTGAAATGAAGGCTCAGGTTCTGGATTCAATGGATATTGAACGTGAACGTGGTATTACAATCAAGGCACAAACTGTGCGTTTGAATTATACTGCAAAAAATGGCGAAACATATCAGTTGAATTTGATGGATACACCGGGACATGTGGATTTTTCTTATGAAGTATCACGTTCTTTGGCCGCATGTGAGGGGGCATTGGTATTGGTTGATGCAACCCAAGGTGTGCAGGCACAAACATTGGCAAATGCGTATTTGGCATTGGATAATGACTTGGAAATGTTGCCTGTGTTAAATAAAATAGATTTGCCATCCAGTGATGTTGCAGCAACACGTGAACAAATTGCGGATGTTATTGGTCTGGATGCAAATAATGCATTGGCTGTGTCCGGTAAAACAGGCGACGGTGTTTCAGAATTATTAGAAGAAATTGTTAATAAATTACCATCACCACATGGTGATGAAAATGCTGCAACACGTGCATTGTTGGTTGATTCTTGGTATGATTCTTATTTGGGTGTTGTGATTTTGGTGCGTGTTGTTGATGGTGTATTAACACGTGGACAGAAAATTAGATTTATGGCAACTGGGGCTGAATATGTGGTGGATAAAATTGGGTATTTTACACCAAAGATGGTTAATGTTGATAAATTGTATACAGGTGAAATTGGGTTTATTATTACAGGAATGAAAACAATTCATGATTGCAAGGTAGGGGACACGATTATTGATGCTAAAACAGAAGATGCACAAATGTTGTCCGGATTTAAACCGTCTGTGCCAGTTGTATTTTCTTCTTTCTTTCCGGTAGAGGCAGATGATTACCCAGCATTTCGTGAAAGTGCAGAAAAATTAGCATTAAATGATGCATCTTTTATGTTTACTGTGGAAAAATCGTCGGCTTTGGGTTTTGGGTTACGCTGTGGTTTCTTGGGTTTGTTGCATATGGAAATTATCAGTGAACGTTTGTCGCGTGAGTTTAATCTGAATTTGATAAACACTGTACCAAGTGTGCTGTATAAAATTCACCTGCGTAATGGTGAAGTAATTGACTTAGAAAATCCTGCTGATATGCCAGAGGCTACAAAAATAGCGACAATTGAAGAACCATGGGTGCGTGCAACAATTATGATGCCGGATAAGTATATGGGTGGAATCATGTCTTTGTGTGCAGAAAGACGTGGTGTTCAAGAAAATGTTTCTTATGTTGGTAATCGTGCGGTGTTGGTGTATCAATTGCCATTGGCAGAAATAGTATTTGATTTTTATGACAGGGTTAAATCTATATCGTCTGGATATGCATCGTTTGATTATGTTGTTTATGGTTACCAAGCATCTGATTTGGTTAAGGTAAATATATTGGTTAACGAAGAAAATGTTGAACCATTATCTTTTATGTGTCATCGGTCTTTTGCAGAAAAGCGTGGCCGTCAAATTGTTGAAAAATTGAAAGACTTGATTCCACGTCATCAATTCAAAATACCATTGCAGGCCGCAATTGGTGGAAAAATTATAGCAAGAGAAACAATTGCTGCATATCGTAAAGATGTTACAGCAAAGTGCTATGGGGGGGATATAACACGTAAACGTAAACTGTTGGAAAAACAAAAAGAAGGTAAAAAACGTATGCGTTCTTTTGGTAATGTTGAAATTCCACAGTCTGCATTTATTAATGCATTGAAAGTATCTTAATAAAAGGTTAAATAATGAACTGGTTTATTTATTTAATAAAAACCCCATTAATGCAAAAAAAACAAGATTGGGCTGAATACAAAAAAATTAAACAGGAATTAAATGCAGCAAAAATTCTTGTTTCTGATAGAGAAGATGCATTGTTGCGTACTTTTTTAGAAGAAGAAGATTATCAAGAATATAACGCTTGTTTGAAAGAACGTATTATGTTGGGACGTGCCAAGGTTCTTGATGGTCCTGGTTTTGATTATACTATATTACATTTTCATAACAGTCGTTGTATAAATTTTGTACCGATTGGTAATGAAAATTTATGTAGTTGCTGTAATTGTCCGGCATATGAAAAAAATAAAAAATATTATGACGCACGTCAGAATATGAATTCTTTAATAAATAAACATAAGCATTTTTGGAAAAATAAATTTTCTGAGAATGTAAAATAAAACAACACAAGGGGGCCATTCATGGCACACCAATTTTATTTCAATTCATATATATTGGACAGTTTGCCAACACCGCATTCTGGGTTTGATGTTGTACAAGATACAGCAGAACCAAAATTACGAATGTATATCACAAGTCGTGGTGTAAAAACATTCTTTGTGCGTAAACGTGTTCATGGAAAAGATAAAAGAATTATTATTGGTAAATATCCTGATGTTGATATTGAAGATGCACGTAATGCTGTGTCGGTTGTTCTAGAAAATGCAAATAAAAAAACTGTCATACGCAGAAAAAAAATAAATTTCAAAGATTGTTTGGATTTGTATATCAAAAATAAGATACGTCGTAATGAAGATTCTTGTGTAAAATTAGTGCGTGCGGTAAATCGTCATTTAATAGAATTGTTTGATAAAAATATTTCAGATATAACAACGTGTATGTTAACAGATGTTATTGAAAAAATATCTGGGGCAGCAATTGCATTACGTATGCAAGAGTTGTTACAAAGTATTTTTAATTATGCAATTGAAATTGGTTACTTGAAAACCAATCCTGCAAATGGATTAAAAAAAATACAACAAAATCGTCGTGTACGTCCACTGAACAAGGCGGGATTAAGAAGATTAATAAAAGTAATTGATAAACAAGAAAATATTATATTACGTGGTGCGTTTTATATGTTGATTTATGGTTTTGCACCACGTTCCAAGATTTTTTCTATGGCATGGGAAGATTTAGATTTTAACCATGATACATGGTTATCTCGTCCGTTGTCAGACAGGGCTATTTTATTGTTGCAAGATTTGCCACAAAATGGACAATGGGTTTTCCCAAGTCATGGCGGAATGCATTTAATTGACCCACGTACATCATGGCGACGTGTTGCACATGATGCAGGTATACCAAATTTAACAATGGATGATGTGCATAAGTTCTTGATGCGTCAGGTTGTTTGGGCGTCTGATAAAGAAGATTTGCGTGCGAATATGAACGCATTATTAGATGATATTTTTGCATATGATGATTAAGGTTGTTTATTGGTGTGTTTGTTATTATTTGTTATAATTACTTGACAGTATTATATGAAAATGATAGCCTTAAACATAATGACGGTCATGGTATGGACCAAAAAGTTTAACAAAAATAAAGGAAAAAATATGACAACTTTTGAACAAGTAAAAAAAATCGTAGCTGAAAAACTGGGTGTTCCAGAAGAAAAGGTTACAGAATCTGCTGCATTCGTTAATGATTTGGGTGCTGATTCTTTGGACGTTGTTGAGTTCGTTATGGAAGTTGAAAAAGAATTTGATATCACAATTCCAGATGATGCAGCCGCAAAATTGGAAACAGTTGGTGATGCTGTTAAATATATTGACGAACACAAGAAAAATTAATTTGTGTATCGTTAAAAAAGCCGCCAGATAGTCTGGCGGCTTTTTTTTGCTGTAATTTTTGTAAAAAGTGTTTAATATAAACTTGTCCATTAATTTTTATACAAGGAATATATAACATGAGAAGAGTTGTTGTTACAGGTATGGGTGTTGTATCACCTGTTGGTACAGGTGTTGAATATGCGTGGAAAAATGTTATCGCAGGAAAATCAGGAATTAAAAAAATTGATTCTTTTGATGTTGCTGATTTGGCATCGCAAATTGCTGGTGTGCCACAGTTTGGTACAGAAGATGGTATGTTTAATCCAGATATGGTAATTGAACCACGTGAACAACGAAAACTGGACAGATCAATTATGTATGGAATTGTTGCTGCAGATGAAGCAATCAAAGATGCAGGATTGGATACATTTGACGGAAATAAAGAACGCTTTGGGGTTTCTATTGGCAGTGGAATTGGTGGATTGAATACTATTTATGAAAATTGTATTGAATTGCATACTGGCGGTCCACGCAGGGTCAGTCCATTCTTTATTCCAAAGGGTATAATAAATATGACTGCAGGCAATGTATCAATTAAATATGGGTTCAAGGGACCAAATATTTCTACTGTTACAGCGTGTGCAACAGGGGCACATTCAATTGGTGAAGGCGTGCGTTTAATTCAGCATGGTGATGCAGATGTTATGATTTGTGGTGGTGCAGAAGCGGCTGTTGGTCGTATTGGTTTGGCAGGATTTTCTGCAATGCGTGCGTTAAGTACACGTAATGATGAACCAGAAAAAGCGTCACGTCCATGGGATAAAAATCGTGATGGATTTATTATGTCCGAAGGTGCAGGTGTCTTGGTTCTGGAAGAATATGAACACGCAATAAAACGTGGTGCAAAAATTTATGCCGAAGTTGCAGGGTATGGTTTGTCTGGTGATGCATATCATATCACAGCACCTGCCGAAGGTGGCGAAGGTGGTCTGCGTGCAATGCAGGCTGCAATCAAAGATGCTGGTTTAACACCAAATGATATTGATTATATCAATGCACATGGAACATCCACAGGTCTGGGCGATATTGGCGAATTGATGGCGGTTAAAACATTGTTTGATGGTGTGCTTGTATCAATGTCATCAACAAAATCTGTAACAGGACATTTGTTGGGTGCGGCCGGTGCTGTTGAAGCAATATTTTGTGTTCTTGCAATTCGTGATGGAATTGTACCACCAACAATCAACTTAGATGATCCAGAAGATGCAGTTGGTAATTTTGATTTGGTTCCGCATGTTGCAAAACAACGCAAGGTTGATGTTGCAATCAGTAATTCGTTTGGGTTCGGTGGAACAAACGCATCATTGGTCTTGAAAAAGATATAAAAAAGGATGCAAGCATGAATTATGCTTTGTTGAAAAAAATCTTGACTGTTCCAAGTGCAAACATATGGATTAATCGTACCGAGATTGGAAATGTTTCTGGTGTAAAGATTTATGAATATTCTTTTGGGGGGCTGGATATGCCAAAGGTTGTTGTGCGTGGTGCTGAAACCAATAACCCAAAATTGCAATTCGCATCACAGGATTATGCAGTTTTTGTAGATGGTGAAAAAGTCAATCTGGACAAGGCACAGTATTTGGATGTGTTTGGTTTGTGTGGATATAGATTTGATGTTATTCAGCCCCAAAAAATCCAAAATCAAACACAAAGCAGATAGTTGTGTAGAAAAATACAAAGGTGGCATAATGTCTGATATACTGGCAGAAATCTTGGCGGACGTGAATGTAAATATGGGTCGGGTTAATACTTTTGCCAAGGAAAGTAACAAACAAGAGAAATGTACAGGTTGTGATGCAGGTTGTGTACTAACTTCGTATATAGATAACTGGAAGGCGGGATTTGTTGTCGCAACGCCATATATTTTAAATGGTATAGGTGTGGTGGAATATGTCGGCTCAGATGGCAAGCGTTATTATCCACAGGTAGGTATCCCAGGGGATAAAATTCGTGATAAAAAAGATTTAGAAAAAATACATGACAAGGTTTTAGAAAACGCACGAAAGTGTGTTATTGAGCTGTGTCTGCTGTATAAAGCGCATTAAAAGGTAGCGATTGAGATGCATATTGATGATATAAAAAAGCAAGCATGAAATGTGATAAAAATTTCTTTGCGGATGTATATGGAAACAAGAAGGGCGCTGTTGATGTTGCAGAAGAAAGTCATAAAACAGAAACGTGTGATTTTTCTTTGGACGATTATGCAAAGACAGAGGTTTGTTCAGGCTGTGAAAAAGGTTGTAAATTATCAACCCAAATTGTGTATAGATGGCCGGGTTTTCTGGTTGCTCAACCAATCATAAATGGTTGGGTTGTGGCATCTTATTTGGATGAAAAAAATGTTTTGCAATCTGCGGAAATTGCTTTGCCCCGGGACAGAGAATTAACAAAAGAAGAAGTTGCCAATGCACATAATGCTACATTACAAACAGCCCGCAAGATTGTAGGTGTAATATGTACCGAATGTAATAAACGCTAAAATAATACCGCCCAATTGGGCGGTTTTTTATACCATAAATGGTAGGTTTTCCAATGTTCCTTCGGCAACACGCACATTAACATCAATCATCATAAATATAGAATCAGGTGTACAAAGTGCATGATTTGCAAAAATACCAGAATCAAGTAAATGGCTGGTATTAACAGACAATTTTGTTATCAGATGATCATCGTCTAGTAATGTATAAATAGGTCCAATATTGTTTGGTGTGTTTGCACCAATTTCATGTTCGTTTTGCGGACAACGCAGACCATCCATAATTGTTTTAACACGATTGTCAATATCACTGCGTGGAACACCAACGATTTCTGGATGTAACATTTGAATATCCAGTTCTGCAATCAATTTAAGATTTGGTGTAATAATTGGATTCCAATCAATTCCGCCAATATGTCTGGTGGTAATAGGACTTTTGGTTGGGTTTGGTACCATATACTGTGTCAAGTTATTCCAAGGGCTGTGTTCAACCAGTTTTTTTAACTGTGGATGAAATTGCATACGAATATCTGCAATATGTTGTGCACGTTTTTTAGGATTGATTAAAATATCACCGAAATATAATAATTTAAATTTCATTTTTTGCCCCTTTTTACTTGATAATTATACCAGAAATTGCTATGTTTTACATAGAAAAAAGAAAGGAAAATTAAATGTCTGTAAATAATGAATATACTGGTGATTCCATTAAGGTATTAAAAGGGTTAGAGGCGGTAAAAAAACGCCCTGGAATGTATATTGGCGACGTTGGCGAAGGTGGTGCAGGTTTGCATCATATGATATACGAAGTTGTTAATAATTCTATTGACGAAGCGATGGCCGGTTATGCAGATACTGTATATGTATCACTTAATGCAGATGGCAGTGCAACAATTCGTGATAATGGTCGTGGTATGCCATTTGATATCAATCATGAAACAGGTCGCAGTGCACTGGAATTGATTATGTGCGAATTGCATGCCGGTGGTAAATTTGATAATGAAAGTAATGGTGCGTATAAGGTTTCGGGCGGTTTGCATGGTGTTGGTGTTTCTGTGGTGAATGCGTTGTCTAAATGGCTGGAAGTGCGTGTATGGCGTGGTGACAAGGAAGCGTTTATGTCGTTTGCAGATGGTGTTCCAACATGCGACTTGCAAATTTCAGAAAACAAATCTGGTATTGAACATGGAACAGAAGTAACGTTTTTGCCATCGTCAGAAACGTTTACTGGTACAGAATTTAGTTTTGATGTAATGGAAACATGGTTACGTGAACAGTCGTACCTGAATGCAAATGTAAAAATAATACTGGAAGATTTGCGTGGTTCTGAAAAGAAAGAACGTGAATTCCACAGTGTTGATGGTCTGAAGGGTTTTGCAACGTATTTAGATAAATCCAAAGAATTGCTGAATAAAGAACCAATTCAAATGATAAAACAGCAAGATGATTCTTATATTGAGATTGTCTTGCAGTGGACAACTGCATATACAGAAACGTCATTATGCTTTACAAATAATATTCCAAATCGTGATGGCGGAACGCACTTGGCTGGATTTCGTGCCGGTTTAACACGTGCGATTAATAAATATATCGCAGAAAAAGGAACCAAGAAAGATATTAACTTGTCTGGGGAAGATTTTCGTGAAGGTTTAACCAGTATCATTAGTGTAAAAATCCCAGACCCAAAGTTTGGTTCCCAGACCAAAGATAAATTGGTGTCTAGTGAGGTTCGTCCAATTGTTGAAAGTACAGTATCAGAAATGCTGTATGAATTCTTGGATGAAAATCCAGCGATTGCAAAAACAATTGTTGATAAAATTATAGAAGCGGCTACTGCTCGTGAAGCAGCACGCAAAGCACGTGAATTGTCACGCAAAAAAACAGGACCAGAATTAGGTGGTTTACCTGGTAAATTGGCCGGTTGTTCAGAACGTGACCCATCAAAATGCGAATTGTTTATTGTTGAGGGGGATTCTGCGGGTGGTACAGCAAAACAAGGACGTGACCGTAAAACCCAGGCGATATTGCCGTTACGTGGAAAAATATTGAATGTTGAACGTGTGCGTTTTGATAAAATGTTGGGTTCTGATACGATTGGTGCATTAATTACAACAATGGGTGCAGGTATCGGTAAAGATGAATTTGATATTGAAAAAATGCGTTATCACAAAGTTATTATCATGACCGATGCGGACGTTGATGGTCAGCATATTCAGACATTGTTGATGACTTTCTTCTATCGTCATATGCCACAGGCAATTGAACGTGGTTATATTTATGTTGCAAAGCCACCGTTGTATGGTGTTACACGTGGTAAACAGCAAATATATTTACAAAACGAACGTGAAATGGACGATTATTTGATGGAACAGTTGGCAACAGACGGTATGATTGAAACATCAAATGGTGTTCAGGTTTCTGGTGCAGACTTGAAGAGATTGTTGGGACTGGTGTTGGATATGCGTAACTGTTTGCAACCTTTAAATCATGTTATGCCACTGCGTTTTATAGAAGCTTTGGCATTGAATGGTGCGTTTGAAAATGCAAATCAAGAAACGTTTAATGCAGTTCAATCTATGCTGGATGCACAAGAATTAGAATTTGAACGTGGTTGGAAAGTATCAGGCACAGATGCAGGAATTGAAATTACACGAACATTACGCAGTGTCAAAGAAACATATTTGTTGCCAGTTGAAAAAATAAATGGTATGGAAATACGCAGTTGGCACAGATTGGATGGTCGTACAGAATTAATGGAAACATTCAGCAAGCCAACAACCCTGCGGGTTAAATCAAAATCACAGAAAATTTGGGGTGCGTTAACATTGTTAAATACTGCATTTGAATACGCAAAAACAGGATTAAAGATTCAACGATATAAGGGTCTTGGTGAAATGAATGCAGAGCAATTATGGGAAACAACAATGGATCCAAATCATCGTTCGTTGTTTCAAGTCAAAATTGATGATGCCGCCAAGGCAGATGAAGTCGTATCTATGTTAATGGGTGATGTGGTTGAACCTCGTCGTGATTTCATTGTTGAAAATGCGTTGGATGCAAATCTGGATGTGTAATAAATTGGCACAGGGAAACCTGTGCCTGATTTATATAAGGGATGTTAAACATGGTGTTTGTGTCTTCTAGAAAATCAAATTTAATTGCAGAAATTGAAAGACTTGAAAAAGAATTGTTGGAATTATCAAATAATTTATCTGATAACCAGGTTGGTTATAAACGTGCGAAAATACAACAGTTGAAAAGAGAGTTGGCTGATATTGACAAGAATAAATTTAACAGTGCATCTGATAAATTAAAACAAGATATGAATCAACAAGATATGATGGCGGCCATGGCACAGGAGCAAGGACGCAGTTAAACGATGTTTTCAGCACAATGGTTTTTTGATTTAGACAAACAATTGCGTGTTTCGGGGTTGGATTCTGATAATCAATCTTTTGACGAGATTTTAGCCGGTTTACAAAATAAAAAAATTTTGTTGCCAGATGAATTTGCATCACATTGTGCATATGTAATTTTGGCAGGTGGATTTTCACAACAAACTGCAAAAAAAATTCATAAAAGAATATTAGATGCGTTATTTGCAAATGTTGCAGATTTTGATTCGTTAATAAAAATCTTTAACAATAAAAATAAGATAAGTGCAATTTGTGCAATATGGGAAAATCGCCATTCGCTGTGCAGCCAGTATTATTTATTGAAAACATTGGATGATAAATTGAACTTTTTGCAAAAGTTGCCTCATATTGGGAAAATAACGGCAAATCATTTGGCACGAAATTTGGGCGAAGATGTTGTAAAATACGACATTTGGATTCAGCGTTTGGGATGTATGTTTACAAATAAAAAACTGCCAATAGATAATGGTAAACTGTCGCCAGAAATAAAAAAAGCATGCGATGATATGTTTAATCATATTGTTCATGAAACTAAATTGCCACGTGGATACATTGATGTTGTTTTATGGAAAGCATGCCAACAAGGGTTAATACAAATATGAATGTAAAAATTGAACAATCTTGGAAAGATGCACTGTGTACAGAATTTAACAAAGATTATTTTGTTAGATTAACTGACTGGGTGCGGGGTGAATATTTATCTGGTAAACAAATATATCCAGAACCAAAAAATATATTTAATGCATTTAATTTATGCCCATTGGATAATGTGAAAGTTGTTATAATTGGCCAAGATCCATATCATGAACCAGGTCAAGCACATGGATTGTGTTTTTCTGTTTTACCACCAACGCCAAATCCACCAAGTTTGCAAAATATATACAAAGAGATTGAATCTGATTTGGGACGACCATCTGTTACAAATGGTGATTTAACATATTGGGCAACCCAAGGGGTTTTGTTATTAAATTCAACATTAACAGTTCAAGCACATTTGGCTGCATCACACAGTGGTCGTGGTTGGGAGCAATTTACAGATAGCGTCATTCGTGCATTAAATACACGTGAACATATTGTGTATATGTTATGGGGTTCTTTTGCACAAAAAAAAGCAGCGATTGTTAATAGTGAAAAAAACTTGATATTGAAAAGTGCACATCCATCACCATTGTCTGCATATCGTGGATTTTTCGGCAACCATCATTTTAGTATTGCGAATAACTATTTACAAAAATATGGCAAAACACCAATTGAATGGTAAACTTTGTCCTTGATTTTTAGTATATGGGCCGTATAATTGAAACGGTTTTATTGCCCTAATAGTCTAGTGGTAAAACACGTCCTTGGTAAGGACGAGTCGCAAGTCCGATTCTTGCTTAGGGCACCATCCGCTTTCGCTTACGCTACAGCGAGATTGGTTTCGCAGAAAGCAAACGAAGGTGTAGAGTTAGAGAAACGGATGTCACGCTGTAATGAACGTAGTGAATGAAAGCGGACTTCTGATGTTTTATGTGTATATTCTACAAAGTATAAATTTTCCAGAACATTTTTATGTTGGTTGCACTAATGATTTAAAAAGACGCTTAAAAGAACATAATAACGGTAATTCTGTTCATACAAATAAATTTAAACCTTGGGATTTGCGTGGATATATTGCTTTTGACAGTGAGGAAAAAGCACAAATTTTTGAAAAGTTTCTTAAGACTGGTAATGGCAGAATTTTTCAGAAAAAATATTTTTGATGATTGTTCCTGTTCTGATAATTTCTTCACAAAATT
>JAZNVR010000011.1:0-47140 GCA_045592905.1 Candidatus Enterousia sp. | reverse complement strand
TGTTTTTCTTCTGGTGCATTGTCAATTTGATCAACACCTTTTGCAGCGTCTGCACCAACGCCATAGTAATGAACAATTGCCGCTGTCAATGTTGTTTTACCATGGTCAACGTGACCAATTGTACCAATATTGACGTGTGGTTTGGTTCTTACATACTTTTCTTTTGCCATTAGTTTTCTCCTTAGGCTTGTTTGTTAAGTTTTAATTTCGTTTTTATTATTTCGTCAGCTTTTTGATTACTTCGTCAGCAACGTTTGATGGGACTTCGTCATAGTGTGACAGTTCCATATATGGATTTGCACGACCTTGTGACAAAGAACGCAATGTTTTTACGTATCCGAACAAGTTTGCCAATGGAACAAATGCAGAAATCTGTTGGTTACCGAATTGTGTTTCAATACCATTGATTTGTCCACGACGACTGTTCAGGTCCCCAATGATGTCACCGACGTATTCTTCCGGTGTTGTAACCGAAAGTTTCATAATCGGTTCCAGCAATTTTGGCGACGCTTTTTTCATGGCCTCACGGAAGCATGCGCGTGCCGCAATTTCAAAGCACAATACATTAGAGTCAACTTCATGATACTTACCGTCTACTAATGTAGCCTTGAAATCTACTGTTGGATAGCCAATCAAAACACCTGTCTGTTGTGCTATCTTCAAACCTTTTTCAACACCTGGGATGTATTCTTTTGGAATCGCACCACCAACAATCTTATTTTCAAATTCATAACCTTGACCTGGTTCCAAAGGTTCAAATTCAATTTTTACCTGGGCGTACTGACCCGAACCACCAGACTGTTTCTTGTGTGTGTATTCTTCGGTAATTGGTTTACGGAATGTTTCACGATATGCAATACGTGGTTCACCAACATTAACGTCAACCTTGAATTCACGCAGCAAGCGATCAACCAAGATTTCCAAGTGCAATTCACCAACACCAGACAAAATTGTTTGACCTGATTCTTCATCAACAGATACGCGGAATGAAGGGTCTTCTTTTGCCAATGCTTGCAAACCCAAAGACATCTTTTCAATGTCAGCCTTGGTTTTTGGTTCAACAGCAATACTCATAACTGGCTCTGGTACATGGATTGATTCCAACAAAATTGGATTGGATTCATCACACAATGTATCACCAGTAATTGTTTCTTTCATACCAACCAATGTGATAATATCACCAGCCGATGCTTCTTTGATTTCTTCACGATTATTAGAATGCATCAACAACATACGGCCAACACGTTCACGTTTATCACGATTAGAATTATACACATAAGATCCGGAAACCAATTTACCAGAATAAATACGGATAAACATCAAGTTTCCAACAAATGGGTCATTTGCAACCTTGAACGCCAATGCACTGAATGGTTCTTTGGCATCTGGTTTACGTTCGTCAGCTGTTTCGCCATCCATCTTTGTACCCTGAATCGCAGGAATATCCAATGGACTTGGCAAATAGTCAACAATCGCATCCAACAATGGCTGAACACCCTTGTTCTTAAATGCAGTACCACATAATACTGGATTAAAGTTTTGTGCAATTGTACCCTTGCGGATCAATTTTTTGATTGTTGCTGTATCTGGAATACTGCCTTCCATATATGCTTCCATAATTGCATCGTCCAAAGTTACAACTTCTTCAATCAGTTTTTCGTGTAATTCTTCGGCTTTTGCTTTCAATTCTTCTGGGATATCAACAACATGTGGATCTTTACCCATATCGTCTTCCCAAATAATTCCCTTCATTTCAACGACGTCAACAACGCCACGAAAATCAGATTCTGCACCAATTGGGAAATTCAGAACCAATGGATTTGCACCCAAACGTTCACGAATCATATCAACACAACGGAAGAAATTTCCACCAATACGATCCATTTTATTAATAAAGCAAATACGTGGAACTGCGTAACGATCAGCCTGACGCCATACTGTTTCTGTCTGTGGTTGTACACCAGATACAGATTCAAATACTGCAACAGCACCGTCCAATACACGTAATGAACGTTCTACTTCCATTGTAAAGTCAACGTGCCCCGGTGTATCAATCAGATTGATACGATGATCGCGCCAGAAACATGTTGTCGCAGCTGACGTAATTGTAATACCACGTTCTTGTTCCTGTTCCATCCAGTCCATGGTTGCACCACCATCGTGCACTTCACCGATTTTATAGGTCTTTCCGGTATAGAACAAAATACGTTCTGATGTTGTTGTTTTACCCGCGTCAATGTGGGCCATAATCCCAATATTGCGGTACATATGTAAAGGTGCGGTTTTTCCGACTGACATAGTGTCTTTCCTTTGCTTTTGTATTTATTACCAGCGGAAGTGAGCAAACGCCTTGTTCGCTTCTGCCATTTTATGTGTGTCAATTTTCTTTTTAAATGCACCACCTTGGCCATTTAATGCATCACGCAATTCACCGAACATTCTTTCTTCCATACTACGTTCACCACGTTTGCGTGCAAACATTACCAACCAACGTAATGCCATTGTCTGCTGACGTGCAGGTCTAACTTCTACTGGGACCTGATATGTTGCACCGCCAACACGACGGCCTTTTACTTCTACTGATGGTTTCAATGCATCAACCGCTTCCAAGAAAGCTGCCAATTCATCACCGTCTTTTGCAATCTTTTTCAATTTATCCATTGCACCATAAACGATGTTTTCGGCAACTTCTTTTTTACCATCCCACATCACAACATTAATACATTTTGCAACAACCAGATTATGATATTTGGAATCTGGCAAGATTTCACGTTTTGTTGCAGCTTTACGTCTTGACATTTTATTTTTTCCTTTTATCGCTTCATCTGTCATACAACAGATTACTCACATACATTACATATGTGTGGTTAACTTAATTATTTCTTTGTTTTGGCACCATACAAAGAACGACCTTGTTTTCTTGCATCAACACCCTTGGTATCCAAGACACCGCGGATAATATGATACTTAACACCAGGCAAGTCCTTTACACGACCGCCACGAATCATAACAACGCTATGTTCCTGCAAATTATGACCTTCACCAGGGATATAAGCAGTTACTTCGCGGCCGTTTGCCAGTTTTACACGGGCAACCTTACGCTGCGCCGAGTTAGGTTTTTTCGGTGTTGTCGTATAAACACGTGTGCAAACACCACGTTTTTGTGGGTTTTCCATCATGTCAGGTGCTGTACTTTTTACAACAACCTTTTTACGAGGTTTCCGAATCAGTTGGTTTACTGTTGGCATTCAAAATTCTCTTTCTTTTTTCTACCTGTTTTTAGTCTGCACAAAACCCGCTTTATCAGAGTTATTTCAACGACTTAACGCCGGATTATAATTCTGAAAACGCAAGCGGTTTCATGTGTTTATTGCTTTCATAGTCTACACAGAAAGCGAATATACTATAACCTCCACCCCCCACATTGTCAAGGAAAATCTGGGAAAAAATCATGACTTTTTCGCTTGAAACGCCCGTATTTTTAGGAAAATAACAAAAATGCCAAAATGACAATTTTTTTATCTGTACAAACAGAAAAAACAAACAAATTTCATATAGAATGCACAAAAACATTTCAATGTTATCTATTTTGCCGGACACAGCACCGACAATTCATTTTTATCAACCCCTGCATCTGCAGCTGCTCGCTCTAATAAAGCCGCACAATCAATCCCTTCTTGCTTAAAATACCAGCCAAATACAGAAAAACGCTCAACACTTCTCTCATTCAATGCAATTGAAACAGCTGTCTTACCCTGGTCATTTACTTTAAAAAAAGCAGCGTTATATAAATACTCTTTCTCCTGTTCATTTAAGAAACTGAGACATACATTAGCAACTACGGACATACTGTTTTCTTTTACTTCGGCTAACACATGCCATACAGTATCCCCATTTCCATCTGCCAACCAACAAATCTCATTATTAGTTTCAATTTTTGCTAAAGTTAGATTCTTACCGGACCTGATATCAGCTATAATAGAACCCATATCTAAACCAAACAAAGAATAACTCGTTCCGCCAAGTTCAGATAACGCTTTTTGCAAAACAGAAATATCATCAGTATAACAATCAAGCGTATCCATATAGCTACAAACACTTTCAGCCGTCAACCCAGGAGATAAAAAAAACACATGCCAAAATCCCGGTTGCTTTAAATCTTGGAGACATCGATAGTTTTCACAATTCAAAACAACCGCATCAAAATCCCCTAAACAAACATTACGCATACGATATTCTGATTTTTTTGCTTCACTCAAAGAATCCCAATCCACAGAATTTTCATCAAACCATTTAATACGCTCAATATAGCGTTGTTGCGCATTAACAGCTATTCTAAAACATTCCTTAAATATTTTATCCTGGTCAACTTCTGAAACAGCCCACACATCATACCGCCACAAGAAAAACACTAATAAACCAATAAAAAATTTCATTTTTTACCCCCTTTGGACACAAAGAAACAAAGAAAAGACCGTCATATGCAGACGGTCGGGGTGTTCAAAAATCATATCAAGCAATGATCCCATTGGTCTTCAATATATAACCAACAGCACCCCGACAAAACAGGGGGGCAGCAATAAAACGGCACAAAAAGCACCGAAATACATCAGATTACGATGCTTTCGCACCGGCTTGATACAAAGGCTTTTGAAGGCCCCGAACCCGCATCCCTGCGAATTCGTTACTATTATAGCAGATTAAATAAAACCTATAAAGAATTAATTTTACGATTTTTTAGACGCCACATGCTCACAGCTAGTGATTAGCATAAAAAAATAAAAGATAATAGTATAGATAAACGGGTTGGCAATGGCGTAGTGTACATAACGTTACATGAGCCATTGCCAACACGCTTTAGATATGCCATTAGATTTTATTTTTTAGAAGTCTATGCCAAATTGAATTCCAATAGTCGCTGGAACATGCTTAAAACTGTGTAATAAATCTTTGGCAACATAGAATCCAATATATTTTGTTGCGTCCATATTATAATTTGCACCAATTTTTAGACGCAACTGTTCACCGTCATAATATTTGTCATATAAATCAAAATCAAACATCAATCCGCCAACCCAGTTCCATTTGTCATTAACAATGTATTGTCCCTGGATTCCAACAGTCATCGCCCATGCATCACTATTTTCATAATCTATATCATCATTCAAATAATCAATTTCCACCAATCCCGCAACTGTCCAATTTTCTGTCACACGCCCGACCTGGGTCCCCAATGTCCAATTATACGCAATTGTTTCCAAATGCTGACGCGTGTCATACACCTGCATTGCACGACCATAAATTTCCGACTGATATTCCCCGACATCAAATACAGTCCAATCCAAACCCACCTGCAAATGATTCCACGACCATTTACCAAATTGGGGATTATCAGACGAATCATACGAACCAGATGTCTGGGCCATTACGACCAATTTATCCGTAATTCCATATCCAAATTCATCTGCCATAACAAAGCGGTCAAATTCAGAATTAACTTCCAGTGGTGTTAAAATATTATAAAAACGTCCCTGCAATGGGCTGTACATCGGATTACCATTGATAACATTCGCTGCATTTGCCCCACATGACATTATAACCAGCGCACCCGATAAAAATAATTTATTCATAAAACACCTCTCGTTATTTATATACAAGATATTCTAAACACAGTTAAATCAACAAATAAACAGGAACAAAAACTTACAAACAAAGAACCCACCACCCGAACATATCAAGTGGCAGGTTTATTAACACACAATTCTAAATTAATTTTTTAGAAGTCTATACCGAAATTAACACCAAAGCCAATTCCGTCTGCAACTTCCCAATCACCGGTTGAATGTTCCATTTCACCCATGATATATGCACCGATATATTTGGTTTCATCCAGGTTATAATTTGCACCAATCTTTCCTGTCCAAACACCTGCGTTATGTACATCGTTATCCAAAACGCCTGTGTATTCAACACCTGCAATCAAGTTCATTTTTGGACACAGAACCAATTGCCCATCCAAACCGACGCTTAATTTATGACGGCCATCAACATCCCAATTGAACGATTCTGAATTCAGATAATCAAAATCAACATGTGCTGCCAATGTCCAACCATCGCCAACATAACCACCACGAACACCCAATGTCCATGTATAATCAGTTACTTCTTTGTCCAAGAATGATGCATGATCACCCCATACAGTGTCCAAAGAATAAATACCATATACATCTGCTTTCCAGTTACCCATATCTAATGCACGATAATTCAAACCGACAGTCAATTCATCCCAAGACATAGCATCAAAACTTTCTGCTTCTGACAAGCCTGTTTTAATAAAGACCGCCAAATCTGATGTGATACCATATCCAAATTCTTCTGTAATCGCCCAATCTTCAATATGTTCTGAATGCGATTCTACTGCAAAGTTGCTATAAAAGTGGCCTGCATCTGGGCGATATAATGGATTACCATCAATAATATTTGCCGCATTTGCACCTGTTACTGCAAAGACCGTTAATAAAGAAGTTAATGCTAATTTTTTCATTATCTTTCCTTTCGTTTTAGTTTACTTGTACTAGATTTATTTCTAGTTAATACAATTTTATCAGGTAAAAAAACCTGACTGCAAGACCAAAGATTTTTGCAATATATCAAAAAATATGCTATGCTTTCCCGCATACCGAATCGTTTTTATACAACGAATAAATTACCAAACGCCCTAAAAACAAGGCGTTTATTTATTTTAATAAAAAATTATTAAATTTTATAATAATTAAAAAATTAAACGACTGACGATTTTAATATAAAAATAAAAAAATTTTTTTCACCGAAACACGTAATTCTGAAATTATCCCTTTTCATAATGCGACAATGGCACCAACGACATTTTTTGTTTTTCTGCCAATATTTTTGATTTTAATTTTGCAGTTGCAAATATCGGTCTAATTCTTTGACATTGTTTTTTTATAGTATCACTCATACTTTCAATACTTTTGCCCAAAACTATTATTTCATAACACCCCCAAGATAAAAACTTATGTAAATTTCTGTGTTCCCGAACAAAATCCCATGACAATTTTGGATTTTTTGTACGTGGCAACATATTTACATATTGCCAAAACCATTCTGAATCCAGCATTCCGCCATACATTGCATCATACACAGATTTGTATCCAGACAGTTCAAAATCAATGATTGCAATTTGTCTGTTATCAATATCAATAATAACATTATCGCCATGCAAATCATTATGTCCAAAAACCATCAGTTTGTTTTCTGGAATCGCAGTTAAATATTTATAGATATCTACAATCAGTTTTTTATCTTCTTTGGACACATATTTTTCATCCCAAGAATCCAATATTTTTATTAATTCATCAACATTCTTGACTGGCAATCTTGATACAGTATTAGTATTTTTTTGATATTTTATTGGCCGTAATTCCGACATATCATTTACAAATTCTGCCACTGCTTTGAATGCCCATTTTTGATCTGCTGGGGACATCGTTCTAAAAACTGCACGCCAGCGTTGTCCTGTTACTAATTGTTCACGCACATGATTATGCGAAACAAATGTGCGTGGCACAACATATGCCGGGTTATTTTTAGCCCTGATTTCATCTGCGACTTTCTTGGCATTTTTTTGTTTTTCCAGCCATTGTTCTGGCGTATTTGTTTTAGCATTTGTTTTTTTTCTGGTTTTAACAATAATATCACCAGACAAGGTTTTCTGACGACGTACAACAGTTGTACTTCCGGACAAAATTTCATCTGATTGAAGTTTTTTATCATCAACAATTTGGAAACTTTTAGAAGTTGTTGTCATATAACACGCCTTTTTACCTATTATTTTCTAGATTTTTTTATTTCACGCCATGCATTATGATTTTTTTGATGTTCTGTATAATCAGCAGAAAACCTGTGTCCACCCTGCCCGTCTGCGACAAAGAACAAGAAATTTGTTTTTGCAGGTCGCAATACAGCACGCATAGAATTTTGTCCAACATTCGCAATTGGCGTTGGTGGCAATCCAGAATTTCTGTATGTATTATATGGACTATCTGTCTTTAGATGACCACGCAACAACGCATTTCCTTGCATATCCCCCAGTCCATTTGTTATTGCATATACGACTGTTGGATCTGCCTGCAAACGCATACCCTTGTTCAAGCGATTTAAGTACACACTGGCAACGATTGGCATTTCACGTGCAATTGGTGTTTCTTTTTGCACAATAGATGCCAACGTTACAACATCATTCCAATTTTTTAGTGGCTTTGGCAAAATACGATTCGCAGCCATCAAGTGTTCATTAACACTTATCATTTTTTTTCGCATCAGTTCCAGCAATGCCAATCGCCCTGTTCCACGTGCGACCCGATATGTATCTGGGAATATTTGTCCATCCTTTAAATTGCATACAGGTCGTGATTTATTATCATCACATTCAACAGCACCTGTTAATCCAGAATGTTTCAACAGCAATTGTTTTATTTGTTTAACAGTTAAACCTTCGGGGATGACAACAGTAACAGATGCAACATCACCGGTTGCCATCATACGTGCAATACGCCACACGCTGGCCGATTTCGGGATATCATATTGTCCGCTCTGAATTTTGCCGCCATTAATTCTGACAGCAGACACAAACAAATCAGCAGAATCAATCAAGTTATTTTTAACCAAGCGATTCGCAACACCGGTTACAGAATCCCCACGCATGACATCAAAGACAGTCGGTGATTTAACGTCTGATTGAACACAAAACATATAACCAAAAACACATACCACCACAACAATCGGCACCAGAATAAATCCGATTAAAAACTTTAACAGGGAACTATTTTTATATTTTACCATACATTAAATTATGACAGATAAAAACCATATTTGCAATTAAATGAAACAGAATTACCGCCCCAATTTGGGGCGGATGATTTATTTTTCTTCGTCTTCTTTACCCAGTCCAATTGTATTTTTAATTGGATCAACGATTGATTCTTTGGCACTGTCCAACGTACGAATCAGTGCACGTCTGATTTTACCACTAATTGTCATTGGCAATGTATCAACAAATTCAATAATACGTGGACTTTTATAAAGTGCCGTATTTGTTTTAACATGGTCTTGTAATTGTCGTACCAAGACATCATTTGCCTGAAAATATTTATTCAAGACAATTGTTGCCTTGACCGCCTGGCCACGTGCAGCATCTGGCACACCTGTAACAGCCACTTCACGTACAGCCGGATGTTCCAGCAATACAGATTCTACTTCAAACGGGCTGACACGATAACCACTAGTTTTTATCAAGTCGTCATTACGTCCCACGAACCAAAAGTATCCATTTACATCTAAATATGCCATATCCCCTGTATGATAAAATCCATCACGATACACAGACGCATTTTGTTTATCGTTTTTATAGTATCCTTGGAATAAACCACATGGTTTATTATCTTTTACGTACACGCATATTTCACCCACCGTATTTACATCTGTGATTTGTCGCCCACGTTCATCCAGTAATTGAACATTCCACCCTGCAGCAGGTTTTCCCATTGATCCAGGGTTTGGTTCAATCCATTGATTTGTGAACAACATAACTGACGTTTCTGTTTGTCCAAAACCTTCGTGTAATTTGACACCTGTTTTTTCCAAGAATTTTTCATATACTTCTGGATTTAGTGCTTCACCTGCAACATCTGCTTTAACCAACGAAGACAAATCAAATTTTTCCATATGTGCATTTATCATCATTTTATATGCTGTTGGCGGTGCACAGAACGATGTTACCCGATTATCTGCGATTGCGTTTAACAAATCATTCGCTGTAAAGACACGTGAAAAATCAAACACAAACACAGTTGCCCCGGCCAACCATTGTCCGTACATTTTTCCCCACGAACATTTTGCCCAACCAGATTCAGACAGTGTAAAATGAATATCGCCATCTGTTAATCTTTGCCAGAACACAGCAGTATTAATATGTCCCAACGGATATGTAAAATTATGTGCCACCATTTTCGGCATATCAGTTGTACCACTGGTAAAATATACGACCATTGTATCTGTATTTTCATTTGGCACACGTTCAAATTTTGTTGGATATTTTTCGCATGCACTGGCGATTTGGCTGCAATCAATTAAATTCACGTTTGTATCACCGATTGCAGATTTAATTTCATTTACGACAACCCCATCATCAAATGCGATAATATTTTCAACATTTGCTGTTTTTATACGGAATTTAATATCTTCTGATTTTAATTGACTGGTTGAAGGGATTGGTATAGCCCCCAATTTATGCATTGCCATCATTACGACCCAGTATTCCCATCTGCGTCGCATAAATAACAATACCGTATCACCCTTTTTTATACCCTGCTGCGACAAGAAATTTGCAACGGCCCCAGACATATCAGACAGCATTTTGAATGTAATAGATTTTTTTTCGCCACAATCATTTACCCACAACACAGCGACCTTGTTCGGTGTTTCATTTGCCATAACATCCAACACATCATATGCAAAGTTAAAGTTTTCTGGTACTTTCACTACAGCGTTTTGCAAATAATCATCATAATCAACAAATTGTTCTTTATTCAAGAAACGCTTTGCGAACATCTTTTTTCCTTTTTTTCATTATGCAATAATAAATATGGAACAAATGACGCAAATTACAAGTAAAAAAATACATAAAAAAGCATTGCAATTTACATAAAACAGTCGCATAATTCGCACGACTTTTATCGGAGTATAGCTCAGTCTGGTAGAGTGCAACGTTCGGGACGTAGAAGTCGCAGGTTCAAATCCTGTTACTCCGACCAATTTATTTATACCAAGGCAATAAATATGTTTCAATACGGCAAAAAATGTCAAGGATGCTAAAAACACTGTATCTTATGTAAAAAAAAAGACGCCAACGGCGTTTTTTTATTTTTGGAAACAACAAAGCATTATTCAACCCAAATGGTTGCAGTTGTCGTACTGGATTCACCACCAGATGGAATTGTTCCCAATTTTGCAATTCCAGGTGTTGTTGCGGATGCCGAAACAACATTTAATTTATTTCCAGAAACAGTAACAGATTCAGAACTTACCAACGAATCCTGTTTCGTCAACAAACCATCATTAACATACTTTACCGTTGGGATATCCGCAAACGCATTTCCCCCAGCGACCAGCATTAACAATGAAAAGAACAAAACCCGTTTCATAACCAATTCCAAATTTTTCAACATCTTAACAATCTGGCTGGGGGTATGTCAACCCCCAACCGATATAAACCAACTTTTTATATTAGTTTGTAGATGCACCGTTAAGTTTTGAAGAATCAAATGTATCAACTGCAACCTGTATAGCACCCGTTGCATCCAAATAGCATGTTGCACCTGCTGGACATGTACCAGTTACTTGCAACTTAGAATCAGCTGTTTGTTGTGCTGCTGCCGCTGCTGTTGCTGCTGCTGCTGCTGCTGTTGCTGCATCTGTACCAGCTTTCTTTGCATCTGCAATCGCTGCTGTATTTGATGTTTGGAATTCTGTAAATTCACCATCTGTTACATAACCAGCCAAAGAACCACTTACACCATTTACCAAATTATCAACTTCTGTCTTTGTATATGTTGTTGCTTGTGGTGCTGCCGCATCTGCTGTTTGTTGTGCTGCTGCTGCTGCTGTTGCTGCTGCCTGTGCTGCTGTTGCTGCATCTGTACCAGCTTTCTTTGCATCTGCAATCGCTGCTGTATTTGATGTTTGGAATTCTGTAAATTCACCATCTGTTACATAACCAGTCAAAGAACCACTTACACCATTTACCAAATTATCAACTTCTGTCTTTGTATATGTTGTTGCTTGTGGTGCTGCTGCATTTGCTGTTTGTTGTGCCGCTTCTGCCTGTTCCAACGCATATTCAACTGCACTGTCAACGTATGCCTGTGTTGGGATGGCTGCAAATGCATCAACTGTTGTCAAACCCAAAATAACGGTAAAAATACCTGCTGTTAATTTTTTCATTATTGTTTTCCTTTCTTTCGTTTTGTTTTTATAAAATCTGCTTTTTTATGATTGTATCAGTTAAAACAAGTCATCAACAGAGCCATCATCCTGACCATCATCCTGACCATCAACAACCGTTGGCGTATCAACCAATTGTAACCAATAATATTTCGCACCATCTGTGGACAGAACACATACCGCTTCATCAGCACATGCTGCACTTGGTTTTGGTATGGCATATTCTTTGACAATTTCCGTTGTTGCCAACCCTGCTTTCATTTCATCCTCGCTTACACTTAATGCACCGATTATCGCAGAAACAGTGTTATCAGCATCAATTGAAATATATGTTGAATCGCCCGTATAGTCCCCACCTTTTGCAGCAAGATCATCCACTTGTGCTTGTAATTTATCAATAGAATCTTGTGTTGCCAAACTGCCGCTTGCGACTGTTTTGCCAGCGATTTCAATATACAAATCGCCACCTTCCAATGTAACATCAATTTCTTCGCCCAACAAATTTTGTAATTCGTTACGCAATCCTTCTGTGTCAATTGTGCCACCGCCTGTGCCAGATTGCCCCGGACGAACAGATGAACCGCCACTTAACGCACTGGACCCAGACAAATATTTGCCAATTGACAAACGTGGTGCTGTTGCCGCACGTGTTGATGGCGTACGCAATGACGCGTCGCTGTTTACACGGGTACCACTGTTTACACGAACCGTACCTGCACGTGCCGCTGTTAATGCAGACCCAGATGTTTCTGATGCCGCACCCGCACGAACAGATGATGTTCCAGATATTGTCCCCGCACCACCCAAAGAGCGAACAGAAGATGCTGCGAATGCAGGCATCGCAATTGACGCACAAACAATCCCAACAATTGACATTTTTGATAAGTTAAAATCTTTTTTCATATCTTCTCTCCACTTGGTACCAAGTATATCATATTTTGGAAACATAAAAAAGTGATTTTTTATATTTTCCTATCTTTTTAGAAATTATATCTTATACCGATTGATAATGAATTATCCAAAATCAAGCCGATATCGTTTTTGAATGTATTATCTGATGCATAAATACGTGTATGATCAGAACCATACAAACCTGCCAAACGATAACGGATATCCAATGTCAAATTATAATCCAATTCATGTGAATAACCCAACATTATACCAACCATTGGTGAAACAGAACTTGATTTTCTGTCGCCACCAACAAATTCCAAACCGTCTAATTCTGTTGTTGGTAATGCGATACCCAGACCGGCACCAACATATAAACCATTTACAAAGTCATAATAACCATTTGCCATCAAATATGGAATTGTCATTTGAAAACTATACCCATTATCTCTGTCTTCAAATTGTCCCAACAAACCTGCTTCTAATTCTGCACGCCAGAAATATTTGAAAGTTTTACCAACAACAATATCGCCACCAAATACAGGTTCCATTGAATATTTATCACTGCCGACACCCATACCCGGTTCATTTGAACTGTATTCATTTTCCCAATTCATCAGATTTAACGCAACATGACCACCGACATACCAGCCATTTTTCGCCTTGTCCGTATAATCATATGTAACGTCATATCCGCCAGACTTATTCTTTTTTAATTGGCTGGGGGCAGCATCTGCAACACCCGCTGTCATTGCGACCAAGACTGCCAATGATACTATTTTTTTCATAACAAAAACTCCTTTTCCTGTTTGTTGAATATATTATCATAAATTTGAATTGATTCCAAGTGATAAAAAAGTACTAGATTTTGTTTTATAAACATAATATAATTCATTAAAGTTGTAGAAACGAGGGTGTTTATTCATGAAAAAATTACTATTGTTGCTTATGATTACAATGCTGTCTGCATGCGGCACTGCACGCATACCATCGGACATTAACCAAGACAAAGTATTCTTTGCATTTGATTCTGCACAAATTTCTGATGAAGCACGCGAAAATTTAGAGGCCCAGGCACTGTACCTGAAAAAGCATCCTGATATAAATATATCTGTCCAGGGGCACTGTGACGAACGTGGATCAACGGAATATAATTTGGCATTGGGTGCATTACGTGCCGGTAACGCTGCACACGTAATTATTCGCAACGGGATTGAACCCCGCAGAATCAGCACCATATCATACGGCAAGGAAAATCCACAATATTTGGGTACTGGCGAAAAAGTATGGGCCAAAAACCGAAATGCAACAACTGTTGTACAAGAATAAAAAAATCCCACATCAGTGGGATTTTTATTTGACCGACTTGTAAATTTTTATTATATTCCGAACATGGAAGAAAAGACAAATATATCATTTGCAAACGTTGCCGCTAAATATGATGCCGGCCCGGAAATATTGACTGATGTTTCTTTTAATATCAGCAGCGGTGCATTTTATTTCTTGTCCGGTGCATCTGGTGCGGGAAAAACAACTCTGTTACGTCTGATTTATCAATTACACAAGCCAGAACGTGGTCAAATTAAAATCTTTGGACAACCAACAAATAATATGACACGTGATGAAATAACAAAAATCAGACAAAAAATGGCCATCGTTTTTCAGGAATATTCATTATTGTCGCATTTATCTGTATTTGACAATGTCGCATTACCACTGCGTATTCGTGGGGTATCAGAACAAAAAATAAAAAAACTGGTATCCAAGGTACTGGATTGGGTTGGTTTGGGCAAATATTCTGATACAAATCCAAAATCTTTATCTGGGGGACAACAACAACGTGTATCTGTTGCACGTGCAATTATTGTTCAACCTGCAATTTTACTGGCAGACGAACCAACCGGAAATCTGGATGACGAAAACGCATCACGATTAATGGAACTGTTTATCCAAATGAATAAAATGTTTGGAACAACAATTATCTTGGCAACACACAGTAAAAAATTAATGGAAACGTACAAATTCCCTGTAATACACGTGGAAAACCATCGTGTCACATTCACTGGGAAATCAAACACCCCTGCCCCACAAAACGAATCGGATAAAAAAATATGGAAGGGACCAAAACCACAAAACTATTTTACAGAATTATCAAAACAATTTGACAATATCGGAAACATATAATGAATAAAGCAACTGTATTTTCTTTGGTTCGTGAACAGTCTATGTTTATGACTGCAATTATGTCTTTGCTGTCATTTTTATCTGTATTGGCATTGGGAATATCACTGGCAATTGGAACTGGGGTTGCACAATGGAACAATCAATGGGAACTGTTTGCAACAATACAAACCACAGACATAAAACAAACAGACGATATTCAGAAAATTATTAACAAAAATAAAAAACAAATCGATTCGGTAAATGAAATAACAACCCAACAAATGCAAGACTTGATGGCACCATGGGTATCTGGCGGTGGCACAATAAAAAATTACCTGCCAAAAATGTGGGAAATAAAATTCAAGAACGAATCGGATTTACATGAATTTGAAAAACAAATTGGACAAACAGCACGCTTTTTAACCCATGCCAGCGCATTAAAGTCTTCAACCAGTGCAGGCTGGAAAATGATACTGATGTCGTCCTTTATACTAATACTAATGTTGGGTGCAATTGGTATATGCATTTCATATATTGCACGAAATACAGCGATGTTACATCGTCGTGAACTTGAAATACTAAATCAAATCGGTGCGTCTGATAATTTCATCGCACGACAAATGCAAATTATATCTGCAAAAATTAGCACATTCGCAGCCGGCATCGGATTTATTGCTGCCACACCAATATTACTATTAATAATATCTATCGCACACAATGCCAAGGTTGGATTAATGGCCATGATAAACTTGTCTGGATACGGTTGGATGGCATTGGCATTATTACCAATTATAATTGTTGTATTTTCTATTTGGATTACAAAACGCACAACATTACAAATATTAAAAAACAGTTAAATGATACGTAATTTATTAACACCATCTTTTGTGCTTTTAGGTTGCTTTGTAATTGGCGGCATGTTTTTCAAATCATCCACCCCCAGATATTGTGGTCAAATATATAACAACGACAGCATATTTGTCTTAACCGGTGACGAACGCAGGATTCCATTTGCAATTCGTAAAATGCACGAATACCCAAATGCAGATTTATATATAATTGGCGTGGGGGCACCTGGTCCCCTTAACCTGGGCAGACCTGCAATAATTGAATCAACATCAAAATCAACATACCAAAACGCATTGGCAATAAAAAAAATTGTAACAGATAAAAATCTAAAACGAATCGTTATCATCACAACCGAAGATCACGTTAATCGTGCAAAATACCTGATTCGTTCAGAACTTCCAAACACAGAAATTGTCGCATGCCCTGCAACATTGATTGGAATGCCACCTGCAAAAAGACTTGAAAGATGGACAACAGAATATATAAAATACATAGTAACAATGTTTGGTATCAAAGAAAGTTGAAAAAAGGAAAAAACATGTTTAGAACTATTGTTTTCAAAATCGTATTGGGAACTTACTTTGCACTATGGGCACCAATATTATTAATTGGTTTGGTATCAAAAAAACTATCCAGAAAATTTGTCTTTGCAGATGCCGCAGGTGTTCTGTTACTGGCACGCTGGATTTGCGGCATAAAATATACAGTACACTATCCACAAAACGAAGAAAACGGTATACCCAATTTACCAAATGGCAATAAACGAATTGATGGAAAATGTATTGTCGCAGCAAAACATATGTCTATATTAGAAATTGCCGTTATTTCCAAGGTCATGCCAAACACATTTTTTATAATGAAACGCGAATTGCTGTGGATTCCTATTTATGGTTGGGCATTTTGGCGTTGCGGGATGCTGGGCGTTAATCGTGCCAAAGGAAAAACAAATATGAAACAATTGGCATCAGATGTAGAACAACGTGTATTAGACGGATATACACTGGTAATATTCCCCGAAGGGACACGTGCAAAGCCGGGTCAAAAAATTCCCCTAAAACGTGGATTGTTATTATTAGCACACACATTAAAACTGCCAATTTTGCCAGTTGGCACAGACGCAGGTTTATATTGGCCAAAACATGGGCGTATGAATCCTGGGATGGCGTATGTCTGGTTTGAGCCACTGATACCATGTAATGCATCTTTGGACGAAATCAGCGACGCAATAAATCGTCACAGTGTATAAAAATCCCCAATCGGGGATTTTTAATCGCACCACCCAAGTCGTCTGCCGCCACTGTACGGTCGTGCAAGCCCTTCTTGAATCAAGATTTCCCCAACATCACGTCCATCTGGCAATACAACATTTGCATCAATACGACCCAAATATTTATCATCTTGAATATTTTGCAAATCCACAACAAACCCCACAGGCAATAAATTCGCCAGAACATCCTTGGCCTGATTTGCCATCTCTATTTCCTTTGCACACGCCCCTTTCAATTCTGGGGTATCATTATTAATCAGACGAACATGCACAGGAATACCAATATCATCTTCAATTTTAACAACTGCAGCGAACGTATCGCCATCTATGACATATTCTACCTCTGCCGGCACTGCAAACGCAGCCACAGATAAAAGTATTCCAAAAACAGAACACAATATTTTATTCACCAATGCTGCCCCCTGTTTGCATATCCCACAGTTTACGATACGTACCACCAAAACGCAATAACTGTTTATGCGAACCGCTTTCCACAATTTTACCATTTTTTATAACAATGATTCTGTCCATATTACGCAATGTTGATAATCTGTGAGCGATGACTAATGCTGTTTTTCCCTTCATCGCATTCTGTAATGACTTTTGTATCAGAACTTCATTTTCAGAATCCAGTGCAGAAGTTGCTTCGTCCAAGATTACAATCGGGGCATTTTTCAACAACGCACGTGCAATTGAAACACGTTGCCTTTGCCCACCTGACAACTTTATTCCATTATTTCCAACCAGCGTGTTATATCCACGTGGCAAAGACATAATAAAGTCATGAATATTTGCTTTTTTGGCAGCACGAACAATATCTGCCTTTGTTGCCCCTGGACGTGCATAACGTATATTTTCCAAGATACTGCGATTAAACATCGTTGATTCTTGTGGAACAAACGAAATATGATTACGCAACGAATCCTGGGTTACATCACGAATATCAATATTGTTAATTTTTATTGCCCCCCCTTCTACATCATACATACGCAATAATAAATTCACCATTGTTGTTTTACCAGCACCAGACAATCCAACGATACCAACTTTTTCACCATTTTTTACAACCATATTAAATTTCTTTAATACGATTTTATCAACATATCCAAAATCTACATTATCAAAGACAATTTCTGCATTATTAATTTTCAATTTTTTTGCATTATCTTTATCCAGCACAGTTTTTTCTGCAACGACAATATTATACGCTTTTTGTGCACGTGCCTGTTGCACAGAATATCTGCGTATTAACCCATTTAATTTATCAAAAGAATTATTTATAACACTTGCGGACGACATAACAAACACCGCATCAGATATCCCCAATATACCATCCTGGATAAACACAAAACATAACCCCAGCAATCCCAAACGCACAATATTCCACAATATCGTCGTCGGCATCCATTGACATCTAGACAAAAAATTATTGTACTGACTAAGTTTTATCATCTCGGTTCGCCCATTATATATATAGCGATTTTCATACTCTGTATTTGCAAAATATTTGACATTCAAGGCATTATTTAGACTGTCGCTACGCATACCAGAATACTTTGCACTTTCATCCATCAGTTGTTCGTTATTTATTTTCAACTTTTTATTTATAATCCATTCCCAAACAACCTTTATCAAACCGTACAGCGATAAAATAACTACAAACCAGATATTCATTGTAAACATCGCACCGACAACCACAATAAAACCAATGATTGTTCCAATCATTGAAACCCAAAATTCTTCTGCCAAGTAATTCAAGCGTGCAGACACTTCTTGAACCTGTGATGCAATTTGTCCACTGGGGTTATCAACAAAAAATGTAATATCATTATCATATACACGTTTGTATAATAAATACAACTTATATCTATTTACGTATTGTTGGTATTTTCCACGCACAAAAGACACAATAAAACTTAATAACACATTGACGAAATACATTCCTGCCAATAATGCAAATACATTAATAATTTGGTTCCAATTTGTATTTAATGCATTCTCAAATATTTCTATCATCCATTTGGATGTCAACGGTCCAAAAACCATTTGCAAAACATTCCCTATTATTCCGCATACAAACAATACAGCAAAAAACCATAAAAAACGTTTTATAACCAACCTGTAAAAACCAAATAACGTTTTTGGGAATGCATTGGCATTAAGATTTTTATCAACGTGTTTTATATGTACTTTTCCGAACATGAATCCCCCTATTTTAGCATTACGGAACAATATATACTTTTTTCAATAACTTATTTCTATACAAATAATTGACAAAAAACAACTTTTTGTGCTTGATTTTTTTATTATTTCTTATATACTAATTGTACCATAAAACAAGACATAAAAAAAGACACTATTCCTGTGTCTTTTTTTATTTTATAAAACATCATAAATTTATGGTAATCGTGGCGACCATGTCGGTTCAACACCATTTATACCTTCCTCTAATTCTATATCATAGATATTCTGTCCTGTAATATCAACACTACGAATATGACTGATTCGTTCAATACCATCCAAATGTCTTTCTGTTTCATAGTATACCAATCTACGTGATCCAGGTGCCCAAGATGGTGCCTCCATAAACCAACCACCAGCCAAAATTTTTTCATTTTTGCCCTGTGGATTCATAATACCAATATAAAATGTATCATCTGCCATTTTTGTAAACGCAATAAATTGGCCATCAGGACTCCATGCTGGCGTTGCATATTTACCATTTCCATACGAAATACGCTTTTCTTCGCCAGTTTCCAAATCCAATACATGAATTTGCTGACGGCCTGTTTTATCTGAATTAAATGCAATTTTTTTACCATCTGGGGAATAAGATGGGCTGGTATTAATAGAATTACCAAATGTCAATTGACGCATTTTACGTGTTTCTATATTGTATTCATATAAATGCGTAATACCGTTTTTTACCAATGACAACGCAATCCTTTTGCCATCTGGCGAAAACCTTGGTGCAAATGTCATTCCACCAAACTGTCCTAAACGCCTTTGTTCACCTGTTTCCAAGTCAAATGTCCAAACCATTGGATCGTCATCATAATAAGACAAAAATACAACCGTACCCATATTTGGAGAAAAATGTGGCGACATAACCAAGGTATCATCATCAGACAGATATTTCATGCCATACCCATCTTGATCCATAATCGCCATACGTTTAACACGCTGTCCCACAGGGCCTGTTTCTGCAATAAATATTATCTGTGTATCAAAATATCCAATTTCGCCTGTCAGTCGTTCGTATATTGCATCTGCCATGATATGTGCCAAACGACGTACAGATTTACGAGATGACACCAATGATTGTGCCTCTATTTGTTCGGCACCATTAACATCCCATACAAAAAATTCTAATGAATAATTATTGTTTGAATCTGCAGACAATTTAGCCTGAACTAAAACCTGTGTTTTTATAGCATGCCACAACTTGAAATTTGGCATTTCGCCCATTTTTACATACTCTGGAAAAGCATCATGATTTACAATACGAAACAAACCGGAACGCTTTAAATCAGCTTCTGCAACGTCACGTATCATTGCAGCATCTTTTGATTTAACACCATCTGACGTTTCAAATTTTAATACAGCAACTGAAATTGGTTCTGTTGCACCAGCAATAATATCAACCTTTAATTCTGCTGCCGATGGTGCGATATAAAACACACACAACAATATCATAGATAATATTTTTTTAATCATAAAAACCCTTCCTTGTTTTATACGCAGCATTGTAAACAGATAATTAACAAATTGCAAGCAACACAAACATCAACACCAACGCCAACATAACCGTCATTACGAACGTAAACATATTTGTATTGACAATTGTAAATACAATGATATAGTTCATTGTAAAGACTGCAGTATTGTATAAAGTATAGGAGTTTGTACATGCCAAATGTTATGCAACAATTATTTGTAATGAATATTGAATCATTACTACGTGAATATGCCGCATACAAGGCATTTAACAAATCAGACTGCGTTATTAACATGCGAATTCCACGCCCTATTCTGGATAAGATAAAAGAACTGGCCGACGCTCAACACGTGCCATATCAATCGCTAATATCTTCTGTATTATTTTCACTGGCAAATATTGAGGAAAAGAAATAATCCACATAAATAAAAAAAGGACCACGTCATGTTAAACAAAAAAGATATATTTCACGAACTAAATCAAACCAGACAACATGACGCACGTGGCCAACAACTGGATTTGTTCAACTCAACAGCCCCACAAAAAAAGTCAGAAGAATACTGGTTCTTTTCAGATTTACATAATTTATTTGGCGAAACTGTATTTCCAACGAACCAACCAATGGAAAAAACAGCACACGAAAGAATACATTATCCTTATGGCGAAAAGCCAACTATCCAGCAAAGCTTTGATTTTTGTACCGGGCATTATGACTGCATACGTCATGCATACAAACTAGACTATCGTACATTTAACAATGCAAACGATCTGAAATTAAGCAGATATGCATGTTGGTCTTTTCTGCGACACAAACCAGATACCATATTTGCACAAACATACTTCTTATCGCCTGTAATTCAACCATATATGGACTTTAATACGTTAAATAGAATATCATCAGAATATGCACGTATAGATATGCGTAACCGCATTAAAGACGCAGAAAAAATCCTTGGAAAAATATTATACGACAAACACGCAAATCACAAAGACTTCCACAATTCAACATCCCCTGCACTATTTAATGGCACGACACACGCAGAAATAAAAGAAAACAACCACATTCCATACAAAGAAAATGAATCTTTATTGGATTACATGGGTGTACACACACTATATGCACGCATGGCTGCGTTATACTCTGCATTCAGAATATATAACAGGACCCCTAATCAAACAGTTATAAATCTGGAAGAAATATTAAGCAACGAACTGTACAACCAACGTAAGGAAATGATTAATCGTACAGGAATGCAACCAGAACAAAACATATCAAGGAAACATATTAATCAAATACAAAAAGAACTAAAATTAAACAGACAAAAATTTATAGATATATATGCAAAAGAAAAAATCAGATAAAACAAATAAAAAATCCGGCATTGCCGGATTTTTTATTACCAATTAATGAACTCTGATGCACATTCCATAGAACCGCCAGGACCAGCAGCATTAATAAAGAACGTCAATATTGCACCAACACCAAACAACAGAACAAAACCAACCAACATACCAACACCTTTTTGCTTAAAGTTTTCCAGTTTAACATCCTGTGGTTTTGATATGAATTCCCACGCCCATTGTGCAATCAAAAATCCAGCACCAATAAACGCCAATGTACGTAATGTTTTTAACAAACCGCCCAACTCTCTAACCAAGTCACAAAAGCTACCACCGGCAGTCAATCCTACACTCGCTGCCGCAGCCACCGCTGGAACCAGTGCCGCAATCATAACAACAGTTACAAATTTAGCCTTGTTTACATTTATTTTCATACGAAACCCCTTTTCCTTTTCTTATATTCTATCACAAAACACAACATAATTCAAATATAAAAACCCGCCAAATGGCGGGTTGTATTATTTTACAAAAACATATCTTTTTGTTTTCTTTTTTTGACAGCAACCACAGTCTGATTTTACAGTCTTTGGTGCAACTGTTGTCAAAACCTGACGTTCTGTACGTTGAGATTGCCCAGCAACATCATTCAAATACAAATCGCGGCACATTGTGTTGCGATATACAATTTCTTTATCTGCATTCAACTCACGAATATCATCAGAATAGCGATAGCCCGCTTCTTCAGATGTAAAGATACAATCTTCACCATCTTGAACGTAACGAACATCACCCTTGTAATAATCATAAGAAGAACAACCGGCCAGAACAACTAAACCGAATAATACAAACAAAGTTTTTTTCATATTTTTTCCCTTTGTAAAATTACCGTTTTTCTCTGTCCGGCCCCCGATTCGTATTAATTGTTGCAAAAAAATGACAATTGTCAAGAATTCCTCACAAAAAAACACATAATAATTACTATAAATATGTTATAATATACACCAAAAGGAAACATGCTATGAAATATTCAGATTTTGGACTTGTTAATACAACACAAATGTTTACAAACGCAATTGCTGGCGGTTATGCCATACCCGCATTTAATATTTATAATATGGAAACCCTGATGTCAGTATTGGATGCTGCACGAATAACACACAGCCCTGTGATATTGGCTGTTTCAGAATCTGCATTAAAATATATGGGTGACGATATGTTAATGGGGATGATACAAGGTGCCAAAATCAACCCCAGCGAACAAATTGCCCTACATCTGGATCATGGTAGCAACATTGATGCATGCATACACGCAATAAACCTTGGATTCTCGTCAGTCATGATTGATGCCAGCAAAATGGATTTTAACGAGAATATCAAAATATCAAAATCAGTTGCAGATATCGCACATATGCATAACGTATCCGTAGAAGCAGAACTAGGTACACTGGGCGGCATAGAAGATGAAAACACATTTGGAACAATTGGATATACAAATCCTGCAGATGTTGAAAAATTTGTATCTGCTACAAACATTGATTCACTGGCAATCGCTATTGGAACCAGTCATGGTGCATATAAACGTAAACATAACAAAGAAGAACTACGTTTTGATATTCTAGCCAATATTGCAACACGACTGCCAAATTTTCCATTGGTATTACATGGTGCATCAAATATTCCACAAAAATTAATTACTACGATAAATGAATTTGGTGGCAAAATTTCTGGTGCACTGGGAATTGATGAAATACAATTGCGACGTGCAACCAAAATGAACATTTGTAAAATTAATGTGGACAGCGACTTGCGTCTTGCATTTACTGCCGCAATTCGTGAATCGTTAACCACACATCCAAGCAACTTTAACCCACGTGATTATTTATCTGCAGCAAAACTTGCCATAACCCAAACATGCATTGACGAAATAAAAAACATCATGGGTAACGAAAATAAATACTAATCACTAACTTTCACCCTCACCGGCACTGCATGCCAGCATTCATCACTTACACTAAAAAAGCGGTGTCTACACCGCTTTTTAGATGAATTATTATCATCCAATAAATAAAATAAATTAGAATGATTTAGATGCGGAACGGTCACGATGGTGTAGTGTACAGAAGTTACATGAGCCATCGTAACTGTCCACAGATGAATTATTCTAATTTATTTTGCACGTTCAACGTATTCTAGCGTTTCCGTATTTACAACAATCTTTTCACCTTGTTCAATAAACAACGGAACTTGGACACGAACGCCGTTATCTAAAATTGCTGGTTTTCCACCACTAGATGAAACCGTTTGTCCCTTTAATGCAGGTTCTGTTTCTTCTACTGTGGCAATAACCGTTTTTGGCAACGATATAGATACAGGCTGACCTTCTACAAAATTAGCCTTTACAACCATTTCTGGTGCCAAAAACTTCATTGATTCACCCAATGATTCAACAGGCATCGTAAACTGTTCATAATCAGACAAATTCATAAAGAACGCATCTGTACCATCTGCATATAAATACTGACAATCAAAATCTTCAACCATTAATTTTTCAACTTTATCTTCTGCACGCCAGCGGTCGCCCCCCTTATTACCAGAATCAATATCACGTAAATCCGCCTGAACAAACGCACCACCCTTGCCTGGTTTAACCTTGGTAATTGATGTAACAGAATAACGTTTGCCATTATGGGAAATAACCCAACCCACACGCATATCATTTGCAATATAAGATGCCATAATAAATACCCCTTGTTTTATTTAACTGTTTGATTATACGAACGAACAAATTCAACGCAAGAACTTTTTATTGTGAATTTCGTTTATTTGCCCAATATCTATCAATACTGTCCATAATTAACTTATCCGCAGTTTCACGATCTGCCCAACCAATAACCTTGGACCATGCATGTGGTTGCAAATCTTTGTAATGCTGAAAGAAATACTTAATTTTAGAACGCAATATCGCAGGCAACTGATCAACAAATTCAGTATCTGTATAGAACGGATCAACTTTATCACGTGGAACGCATATAATTTTTTCATCTCCACCAGCCTGATCTTCCATTAGCAGTGCACCGATTGGCCGCACCTCAATCAAAATACCTGGACGCAATGGTGCATTACAAACAACGACACAATCCAATGGATCGCCATCATCCCCCAACGTCCCAGGGAAATATCCATAATTTGCGGGATATGCCATTGGTGTATGCAAAATTCTGTCTGCTTTTAACAAACCTGTTTCTTTGTTAATTTCATATTTAACATAACCACCTTCGGCTACTTCTATGATTGCATTCATTTTTTTTGGTGGCATTGAACCCGGTGCTATTTCATCTAGTATCATATTTTTCCTTTTGTGTTCGTATACAGGGTATCATAAAAAATTCCATTTGCAATTATTGACAAAAATAAAAACCGCAATTTGCGGTTTTTATTTTTGTTTTACATTCTCATCGGCATCAGTACATATAATGCATCTGTATCTTTGTCGGTAGAATTTATTTTTGTTGGTGCCAACGGATCTTGCATTTCCATTTGGAATTTTTCACCTTGGACTTGTCCAGCAACATCCAACAAGAACTTTACATTAAACACAACTGTAAACGATGTATCACCATTATATTCAATATCTAATTCTTGTGTTGCAGTACCCGCATCCGGACTTGATGCGTTTATAACCAACTTGTTCATACTAAATGTTAATTGCACAGACTTTGTCTTGTCAACACTGGCCACAGAAACCAAGTCAACAGCATTAATAAATTGCTTTCTGTCCAAAATTGCAATCTTGTCATTTCCCTTTGGAATAACAACACGATAATTTGGATATTGTGCATCAACCAACTTACTTGTTAAAATCGCAGCCCCAACTGTAAAACGAGCCTTGGTATCAGACAGTTCAACCAAAACATCGTCAACATTTGCATCTTCTAATAACTTAGACAATTCGCCAATCACACGACGTGGCAAAATAACCGCTGGCATTTCTGCACTGCCTGCAGGTGCTGGCATCGCACACAATGCCATACGCTGTGCGTCTGTCGCAACTGCTGTTAATTTTGCACTACCACTATCATCTGAGATATGGAAATAAATTCCGCCTAAATGATAACGAACATCATCTGTTGGGATTGCAAACTTCGTTTGATTAATCAAATGTGCCAAATCACCAGTCGTCATCTGGAATTTAGTGGTTAAATTACTGCCAGCCATTGCGGGGAAATTTTCTGCAGGCAATGTAGGCAAACGAAATACAGCACGACCGCTTGAAACAATCAATTGATCCCCAGATTGTTTGAAAGATATTTCTGCATCATCTGGCAATTTACGAACAATATCATACAACATCTGTACAGGAACAGTTGTTCTGCCACCCAATGTGATATCCGCAGCCACATGTTCAACCAGTTCTAAATCAACATTTGTCGCAGATAAAACCAAATCATCCGCAACCTCCAATTTTACATTCATCAATATCGGCAGTGTTGCACGCTTTTCAACAATAGACTGCATATGTCCCAACGCACGTATCAAAACCTGACGAAATACCGAAAATTCCATTATACGCTCCTGTTTCCTTTTACTTATATGTGTGGTTTCCTACACTCGTCGTGTTAAGTTTAACAAAAAAGACCGATTCGGTGCAAGACTAAAAGACGATATTTTTACAACGTGCATTAATCCTTGTTCAGCATAGACGACACTAATTCATCAACAGGTATATTCATCCAATCAGGATCATCATGATATAACTCAACACCATTTCGCAAGGCAGTTTCACATGGTTTACCATCCGCCAACCAATTTTCCAACAAATCACCTGCCACCAATCCAATACCTGTACTTGCAACCAATCCGATACCACCCGTAATTGGTGCCAGCAATAATCCTAAACCTGTTGCCGATGCAACCTTGCTGGCAACAGACGCACCACTAATTTTTATATCTGGCTCTGCCAAACTGCCCGTTAACTCTATAGAATTTACAACCTTGCCTGTCAAAGACAATTTCAACCCACGCACAGGCACTGTTGTCAATGACAGCTTCATATTCTCGTCCCCAAGGTCTAAATTACCTGCCAAGCGTAAATTTATAGCATTTGTTTCAACCGCAAAACCATTCTGTGTTTCAAACACTCCGTCACGTAACATCGCATTTAATGCCATACATGAAATTGTGATTTGATTATATTTTTTCTCAGAACTAAATAAATCCTGAACACTATGTCTTAGACTGGTTAAAAAATCTGTTCCGTACATATATGCCACTAAATCAGAATGTGCATACCCCGCACCCACAGAATATAAATATACAGGACCTGTTATAGTATTCATCAAATCAGATAAATCCTTGCCATTAGTTTTCACATACAATTCAATATTAACAGGTAAATCAGACACAAAATTATTTACATTTAATTCATTCAAAATCTGTCCAACAAAAAGTTTTTTCCCACGAAAGCCAACATCTGCAAATAAATGTCCATCATTATCTACATCCGCATTTATTGCAAAATTCACATCACCCGACGCAAACAACAATTCAGAATCAACCCTGATATGATTATCATGCACGTCCAAAGACAAATCTAAATTTTTGATACTTAAATTGCGATACATTACAAACGTATCCAATTCTACACGAATATTCGCATCTTTATTTACAAAGACACTTCCAAACAATGGCACGTCCTTGAATGCATTTAATGGACGGTTTACATGTTTACGATGTCTGCCATACATTTTTGGAAATAAAGTTGCTAAATCAAGATACGAAGAATAAATATTTGCATTTATAACCGGTGTATTTTTTGCCCAACTATAATCACCAGATATCACAAATTCTGTATCGTTAATTACCAACGAAGACTTTCTTAATGTAATTTTATTTCTATCAAAACCACCCGCAATATTGACATGCATATTTGATATATGTGGCAATTTTATACCAAAGAACTTACCAACAGTATCTGCATTTGGTGTATCGCCTTTTATAATAAAATCAATTGGCAATTTACTGGTTCCTTCTAATGCAATGTTTGCAATCAATGCATCAACACCAGTAGACACAGCAACTTGAACAGGATATATTTTTCGTTCAGCATTATATTCAGACATAGACAGTATAAACGAAGAAACATCTTTATCTATTTTTATCCATCCAGAATATTCACGTTTATCTTTTTTCTGAATCATTCTGATATTTAATCCTGATAAAGAATATTTTTTTTGTAAAATATTTACATTAATATTTTTTATTTCAATAGCACCCAAACCAATATTTTTCACTGGATATTTATCCGGAACACTTACAGTGTTTGCCTGTGCTGCCACTGGTTCTTTTGGCTTAAAGCCAGGGACAGAATAATCACCATTTTTATTTTTTTCTATATTAATATTTACATCATACATCTTTACATTTTGTATTGTTGGGCGATTACGAAACAACGAAATTAAATTCAAACGTACATCTATTTTCTCTGCACTGTATGCATATTTATTTTTTGCCCAATCAGCATTTGCAACATGCACCTTATGAAATTCTATTTTCGGTTGTAACGACAACTTCCAAGAAACACTTCCATCAACCTGAATTGGTAATCCTGTCGCATTTTGCAATCCAGAAACAATATTTCCACGCAATGTATCCAAATTAATCTGACTAAGTGCCACAACCAACGCCACAACCAGTCCAACAACAATTAGACTAAAAATACGCACAACCGAGAAAAAAATATTTTTTCTTACTATCATGGCAACTTAAATTCTAAAAAACTCATCACTGGCTTCATAAATTCTGGCACAGTTGCACGTAATGTCATCATACGTCCTGTACCAGGATGCTGAAAGGTTAATTTATACGCAAATAGAAACAAATGATTTGTTTGCAATACAGATTGTAGCACATTATCAACCGCTTGATTTCTGCCGTATAGAGCATCACCAACAATTGGTGCATTCAACGAAAATGCACTGTGTAATCTTAACTGATGTGTACGACCTGTTTTTGGCGAAAACTGCACCCACGACAAACAAGACGATGCCCCAGATAATACCCTATACTCTGTAATGGCACGTTGTGGTCTGGGACCTGTTCCGTTATTCAAACGCATCGCTGTTTCAAACACTTGCCCCTTTAACAAATAATTATCTATTGTGCCATATTTTGGATTAACATCACCATTTAACAATGCAATATATTCTTTGAAAGCTTTTTTATTTTGGAACGCATCTGCTAGCAATTGTGCTGCCCGTTGATTTTTTGCAACAACCAGCAATCCACTTGTTTCCTTGTCTAAACGATGTACCAAAGATATTTTATCATACGGGAACAATGCAGCAGCCATTTTGTCAACAGACTTTCTGATTCCAGTCCCCCCCTGCACCGCCAATCCAGCAGGCTTATTAAACACAACAATATCGCTATCATTGTGAATGATACACTGTCTTAACTTTTCTAAATCTTCTAATGAAAACAAATCACCACTTTCTGTTTTTTTCATATTGCTATTAGCATAACCTGCAACAGTTGGTGGAATACGCACAGCATCACCTGTGCGTAAAATTTCTTGACCTTTGACACGTTTGGAATTCACACGTATTTGACCGCCACGACACAATCTATAAAACTCACGTTGGGGCATAGATGGGAATTGTCGCAAAAACCATCGCAACAAACGAACACCATCTTCAACCTTTGTGACTTTCATAAAATCTGCCATGCAAAACCTTTTTATCAAAAGATGATTTATTCGCCAAATGTTATTTGTACAGAATTTGTACCATTTGTTCCATTACAATCACCTGTTGCACCACCGTTTTTACCATCAGATAACTTATACCCAACCGAATCGGACCACGCCTTTGCAACCAGTGCATTACATTCAGATTGTCCCAAACCATCAATTGTTACAATGAACTGTCTTGGATTTGCAGGATCAACCCCCAGCAAATAATTACCACCATACGGATTCTGGTTTGACAATCCAATTGCACTAAATATTGTTGCCCCATTCATATTTGAAAAATCATCATATTCACCATGGATATTACGTACCATAGTAACCATTTGCACAACTTCATCATTAACTGCGGTTAATTTTTGTGTACGCATTGCAGTTGAAATCATACCAATCGCCCCAACTGTTATAACACCCATAATCGCCAACACACCCAACATTTCAATCATTGAACGTCCAGATTCTTGTATCATAATAAACCTCTTATTTGCTATTTATCTTTTTATATTCTATCATAAAAGATATGAATATTCAATTTTCTGATTTAATTGAAAACGCACCTGCGGCCCCTGGCGTATATAAAATGTACGATATAAATGGCGGCCTGCTATATGTTGGCAAGGCTAAAAATTTATACAATCGCCTGCACCAATATACAGATATATCAAAACTGGAATTACACAAGCAAGTAATGCGTTCATTGGTTACACGTGTTGAATGGGAAACAGTTCCGACAGAATCAGATGCACTGATAAGGGAACAAGAACTAATTAAAACACAAAAACCAAAATATAATATAATGTTAACAGACGGGAAAATGTACCCAATGCTGGCGCTAACAAACAGTGCTTTTCCACGTCTATTAAAATTTCGTGGCAAAATATCACAACGACGCGACGTATATGGCCCATATCCATCTGTAAACGCACTAAACGAAACAATTAAAACCATACAAAAAGTTTGCCAAATCAGAACATGTACCGATATACAAATGAACAATAGAACACGACCATGTTTACTATATCAAATCGGACGATGTTCTGGTCCATGCTGTTATCCTGATGCACAAAAATACACAGAAAACGTTCGTATGGCACGCAAGATTCTGACCGGTAACAGCGGACCAATAATCACAGAATTAACACAACAAATGAAAAATTTTTCTGACAAAATGGATTATGAATCCGCTGCCAAAATTCGTGACAAAATTTCCGTACTGACACACACATCAACACGTGGTATACGCCAGAATACAACGTACACATCAAATTTAGATTGGCAAAAAAACGTAAAATTACTTGAACAATGGCTGGGCATTACTGTTAATACCGTTGGTGTTTTTGATAATTCGCATTTGTTCGGGAAAAACCCAGTTGGTGCAATGATAACATTTGGTCATGACGGTTTTATAAAATCAGGATACAGACATTTCAAACTACAAGACAAATCACGTGCAGGCAACGATATTGCAATGATGGCAGAATTTATTAATCGTGCCGTTACACGTGGACCAAAACTTGACTTAATAATTGTTGATGGCGGCCCCGCACAATGGCGAATCGCAACACGATACGCAAACAACATTCCTGTAATGGGGGTAACCAAAGGTGTTGTTCGTGATGGTGATGAACATTTTATTATGCCTGATGGCAAAGAATATTTTAACATGCCAAAAGACAGCCCCTTATTTTTAATGCTACGCACAGTCCGGGATGAAGCACACCGATTTGTAATTACATATCACAGAAACATTCGTGCAAAAAAAATGACAGCATCTGTTCTGGACGAAATAGATGGAATTGGCCCAACAAAAAAACGTGCACTGTTACAACATTTTGGTTCTGTACGTGCGATAATAGATGCAAACATACAGGCATTAAAACACGTCCCTGGTTTGGGTGATTGTGCTGCAAAAAAAATATATGCCCATTTTCATACAGACATGGTATAATATACTTATTCATACAAAAAAACAAAGGAGAGATATTATGAAGTTTTTTGTTAATTTTTTATCTGCATTTCGCATTTTTGTCGCTTTTTTAATAATACCGACAATTATGAACCATCTGTATTGGACAACATTTATTCTATTTGCTTTGGGTTCAATATCAGATTGGTTTGATGGTTTTTTAGCACGCAAATACAATGTATGTACAAAACTGGGCGGTGTTATGGATCACATCGGCGATAAATTATTAGTCGTTAACACATTAATTATTTTAGCAATCGTAATGCCAACATGGGTAATTATTGTTCCTGTTATATTGATGATTGCACGTGAATTATATATTTCTGGTTTGCGCGAATTTTTAGGCACTCAAAAAATTGAAATGCCTGTCCCAAAAGCACGCTTTTCAATGGGAAAAATAAAAACAACATTACAAATGGTTGCGATTACAGCATTATTATTGTTCTTTGCAATCGGATCAATATTAACTGTTGATTCAGACAGTCGTTTCTTGATGTATATGATATACATTTTACCACAAGTTGGTGTTTACGGTTTATGGTTTGCATTGATTGCATCTTTATGGTCCGCAACACAATACACAAGAACATTTATCGGACACCTAAAAAAATTAAAATAAAAACTATCTATACGTAATAAAACCGCTGTATACAGCGGTTTTATATTACATTTTTTTCTTTTTAGAACCAACCTTTTTTATCAGATTTTACAGACGCAAACTCATTCAATAATTTCTTTTGTTTATCTGATAATTTTGTAGGAATATTTATCGCAACATCAATATACAAATCGCCATACATACCACTACGACGCGGATTTGGCATACCATGTCCACGGACACGCAATTTTTCACCAATCTGTGTACCCGCAGGAACTTTAACTGCTAATTTTTTATCATCTATTGTTTCAATATCTATATCCCCGCCCAATGCCAATGTTGTAAATGGCACATCAACACGCAAGACTAAATCATTACCAACACGTTCAAATTTTTTGTCTGGGCGAATACGAATATCTAAATAAAAGTCCCCTGCTGGTCCACCGTTTGCACCTGCTTCGCCTTGCCCTGCTAATCGTAACCGAGTACCATCTTCAACACCGGCTGGAATTTTAACATCCAAAGTTCGTTGTTTATGTTGTGTACCATTACCATCACACTGTTTACATTTATTATTTATTTTACGTCCCAATCCATTACATTCTGGGCATGGTGTTTCTGTTACGAAAAAACCTTGACGTGTTTGGATAAATCCACTGCCCCCACATCTTTGACAAACAGGTGCAGGCTTACCATCATCAGTACCATTTCCATTACATTTATCACACGTAACATTACTAGAAAATTTAACTGTATGTGTTTTACCAAAATATGCATCTTTTAAATCAATAACAACTTCATCCAACAAATCACGTCCACCACGCTGTGGTGCACCACGTTGCGGTCCGCCACCAAATCCACCACCGAATCCGAAACCACGCATTGCTTCACGCAAAATGTCTTCCATACCAGCACCACCCCCCATATCAAAATGAAAGGCACCATTACCAAATGGATTTCCACCAAAACCAGCCCCAGAAGCATTTCCCCCAGCAAATGCCGCATCACCGAATCGGTCATACGCAGCACGTTTTTGTGGATCTTTTAATATATCAAACGCATTATTTACTTCCTTAAACTTTTCTTCTGCGTCTTTATTATCAGGATTTCTGTCGGGATGATATTTCATAACCAACTTATGATATGCTTTTTTAATATCTGCATCAGACGCATCACGTGCGACCCCTAAAACTTCATACGGATTTTTATTCATTTTATATTTTCCATCTAAATTATTGTTACAGAATATATAAGACCAGAACAAAAAAAATCAAGATATAAATATATATTTAAGGATAAATTCTTTGGGCTTGCGAAAAAATTAAAAATGTTTTAATAATATTATTGCTATGACAGATAAGAATACACACACATATGATGCATCAGATATCCAGGTTCTTGAAGGATTGGAACCTGTGCGTTTGCGTCCAGGAATGTACATTGGTGGCACAGATGAGAAAGCATGGCATCATTTACCTATTGAAATTATGGACAACTCCATTGACGAGGCAGTTGCTGGTTTTGCAAAAAAAATCACTGTAAACTTAATTGATTCTAAAACAATTGAGATAACAGATGACGGTCGTGGAATACCTGTGGACGAACATCCAAAATATCCTGGAAAATCCGCCCTAGAGGTTATATTAACGACACTACATTCTGGTGGTAAATTTAATAATAACGTGTATAAAACCAGTGGTGGTTTACATGGTGTTGGTTCTGCTGTTGTTAATGCACTGTCGTCAGAAATGATTGTTGATATCGCACGTGATGGATACAATTGGCACCAGACTTTTTCACGTGGCGTACCAACCAGTCCAATGCAACGCATGGATACAACCAAGGCACATGGGACAAAAATTCGCTTTACAATTGATGATGAAATTTTTGGCACAAACGCAACATTCAAGCCTGTAAAGATATATCGTATGGCACGTGCCAAGGCATTTTTATCACGTGGCATAAAAATTGATTGGCATTGTAATCCAGAACTATTGACCGAAGACATGAATATTCCTGCAACAAAAACATTTTATTACCCAAATGGTGTTGCAGACTTCTTGGCTGAAAAGACAGACACAAAACCACGTATCTTGCCACGTATATTCAGTGGTTGCGTTGATTTTCCTGATGACAGCGGTCGTGTTGAATGGGCACTAACGTTTTTGACCGATGAAAATGGTGCCGCATCTGATGATGGATTCTTTTCATCATATTGCAACACAATTGCAACAATTGATGGTGGAACACATGAAACTGGCTTTAAGTCTGCTATTACAAAGGGCATAAAATCATATGGCGAAAAAGTAAATAACAAAGCTGCGGCAACAATTATTGGCGAAGACGTATTTGATTCTGTTGCTGCGATTGTATCTGTATTTTACAAGACACCCCAATTTTTGGGTCAAACCAAAGAAAAATTATCAAACCCTGAAGTTGCCAGATATACAGAAAACGCACTGCGTGATCCATGGGAAATGTTCTTGGCTTCTGATCCAAAAACAGCAAACGCATTACTAGAATTTGTAATAAACCTGGCAAACGCACGTATTAAAACAAAACAGGTCAAAGATGTTGCACGCAAAACACCAACGAAGCGAATTCGTATGCCTGCAAAACTGGCTGATTGTTCAAAACATGGTATTGCCGGCACAGAATTATTTATTGTAGAAGGAGAATCAGCCGGTGGAACCGCAAAGCAAGCACGTGATCGTGCCACCCAGGCAATTATGCCCCTGCGTGGGAAAGTATTAAACGTTATATCAAATTCTGATGAAAGATTTGGTGCAAACAAAGAATTAAACGATTTAATTGATATTATTGGTGCAGGAACTGCCAAAGATTGGAACGAAGACAAACTGCGTTATGAAAAAGTTATTGTCATGACCGATGCCGACGTAGACGGCAGCCATATTGCATCATTACTAATGGCATTCTTTTACCAATATATGCCACAGTTAATATATGGCGGTCATTTATATTTATCATGCCCACCGCTATATAAATTAACCTGTGGAACAGAATCAATTTATGTTGATACAGACGAAGAACTTGAAAATCTGAAAGCAACAAAATACAAAAATAAAAAAATTGAAATCTCACGTTTCAAGGGATTGGGCGAAATGATGCCAAACCAATTAAAAGAAACAACAATGTCGCCAAAAACACGTCGTTTAATTCGTGTTGATTTACCGCCACGCACAGACGAAGGTGCCGAAGATACCGAAAAAACACGAACAATTGTTTCTGAATTGATGGGGAAAAAACCAGAATTTAGATTTAAATTTATAACAGAACATGCACAGTTTGTAAAAGATCTGTTTGTATAACAACAAAAATCGGACACATGTCCGATTTTTTTACCTTCTTGACACAATTATATTTTTTACTATATTTAGGCCTGCAAAAAAATAAAGTCAACAAACGCAACTATATACTGGGCACAGGAAACATGGTAATACAACGCTAAAAAACACCCCATACGGGGTGCTTTTATTGAATTCCAACCTTGAACTCATCACCATATCCTGCGACAGGCTGACCGCCAACAACACACTGCAAATCTTCAAATCCATCTTCAGTCTGATGTTTTTTCATAACACTACTGGTTATTAAACCACCTGCTGTCCCCAACACAACCGCCGCAATAGAATCCGATGCCAAACGTGCAGTATTAAATTTACCTTCTGCATCACGCCATACATTAACATCAAAGCCTGTAAACATTTCATCTAGTGCACTGCCAGCAGATATAATTACAACAGCCCCCTCCTCTTCATCTTCTTCATCAATTATAATTTCAACAACATTTGGACAATCTGTATAAATTTGATTTGCTATTGCAAGACGCAATTCATAATATTGTTGTTCTGTTATTGAATCGGCACACAATGCTATTAATTGTTGCATCAAATTCTGTGCTGTCACACTCGTTGGGCAACTTGCAGTCCAATCTGCAATCAAAGACTGAAGATTTTCAGGACATGCAAATTGATTATTATCTTCGTTACGTTCTGGTATACAAACCCCAGACTTTCCATTTGCGGTTGGGACAAATGTCATTCCACTTTCTGTACAAACGCATTTAGAATTTGTCCATTTTGCAACTTCTTTGCTAACACCACAACATCCTGTACATTCTTTTAATGCATCACCTGTCAGCCCCTTACATTTAGTTTGTGCACATGATTTTTTATCTTTTGTATCATCTGCTTTTTTTTGACATACGCCATAATCATCTGGTTGCATTCCTTCTGTGCATTCGGCAGCCCAACATTCTAATTTACGACCTGTTAAACACTTTAGTACAAATTTTGTACCATTTGTTGAATCTGTTACATGATAACCAGAACATTGTGCCAATGTTAATAAATCTTTATACTGGTCACCAACAGCAATATCGCCATAAACGACAGCATTACAATATTCACCATGTATTTCTGTCGCCACCCACTTATTTATAGTGCATTCATACGTTGTTTCTTTGGGTATCACATTTCCCCGAAAAACATGTCCTGGTTGCAACGTGATTTTTTCGCCCCTTTCACAACTTTTTGGATTTACCCAATCACATTCATACGCAACCCCAGAACCAGAATTTTCTTCATTTGTATTTGAAAAACCATTTTTAGATTCATCATAAGCACCCTGACTAGGATACAGGAATTCGTTATCTTCTGGCTCCTGATTGGCATCATAATTTACAACTGTCGGTGTATTACAATCCGCATATACATTTATGGAAAACACACACATAATTGCAATTAACAAAATTTTTTTCATATCTCCATCCTACCTTAATATCCCTGTTATTTTATCACAAAAACACGTTTAATCCAAGTAATAAAAGAAAAACCTTTAAGATAAATCTAACATCAACCCACAATGATCTGTTGGTTTTTCTGCCAAACGTGGTTCTATATCAATTTCGCATGCACGTATCATATTTGATGCCGTTTTATTACACAAGAAATAATCCAGTCGCAACCCCTGTTTGTTACCAACAGTATCACGACCACGATAACCATACCATGTATAATCTATTTTATCAGGATGAAGTTTTCGCCATGCATCCACCCAACCTGCACACAACCAAGAACTCATTATTTCACGTGCCGCAGGTGCACTAATTGCAATACCTTCGTAATTACGTGGATTCCATATATCTCTGTCTTCAATTGCAACATTAAAATCACCACCAATAATTACTGGTTCTGGCGAATTTAGATATTGCCCAATATATGATGTAAACGCATTCATCCATTCCAACTTATACGGAAACTTTGGCGATGTAACAGTATCACCATTTGGCATATATACATTTATTATACGCACACGCCCATCAACCACACATTCAATAAATCTGGCATTAACATCTGGATATGTTGGCAATCCCATTGTAACATCTTCAATTGAAAATTTAGAAAATATCGCAACCCCATTCCATGATTTTTGACCAAAAACCTTTATATTATATCCAAATTCATCAAACAACATATACGGGAAATTTGCAGTTTCAACCTTTAGTTCTTGAACCATTATTACGTCATATTCCCCACGACGTAAAATATCCATAAAACTTTCAACATGGGCACGTATAGAATTTATATTTAGTGTTAAAATTTTCATAATTGCAATCCTATTTTATGTCATGTATAATACCGACTGTCCAATATAAAAACAACAAGGAATTTTATAACATGAATATGTATCAGTTACTTGAACGCTCTGCACAAACATGGCCCGATAATTTATATCTGGTCCGCGAAGGCGTTACATACAAAGAATTCATTAACTTGGTCAAGGCACGTGCTGCATCATTGGATACGGCCGGTGTAAAAAAAGGCGATGTGGTTGGTATCTTATCACACAACATTCCAGAATTTCCAATTACAATGTTTGCGATTTGGTATCTGGGTGGAACAGTATTGTTACTGGACACAAACTTAACACCATATGAATATGACAACATGACATCTATCACAAATTGTCATATGGTATGTGCTGAAAAATCTTTTGTATACAAGACCAGCAAATTCAAGTTCTATGACATTAATAAAAAAGATGGCAAGGTAAAAGCCGATCTTAAACCTGCAAATGTTGAATCACTGGACATTGCGACAATGTCATTTACATCTGGTTCAACCGGCATACCAAAAGTTGTACCATTAACACACTTTAATATTATTGAATGTGCAAATTCATTAGAATCAATGGCAGAATGGATTAAACCAGGTGATATTTTATATGGATTTTTACCAATGTATCACGTATTTGGTTTTGGGGTTGAAATTTTAGCAACACTGCATTACGGTGCAGGTGTCCTGTTACAACCGACAATTAATCCAAAAGAAATTATGTCAGACTTCAAAAAATATTGTCCCCAGGTTATACCTGCGGTTCCAAGATTATGGGAAGTATTCCGTAACAAAATCATTGATAATGTAAAGGCACAAAAAAAATGGTGGTTGGTATCTTTCGTATTAAAATACGGTAAACTATTACAAAAAATCGGTCTTGGTTTCTTGGTACGCAAGGTACAAAAACCTATACTTGATGTATTTGGTGGTCGTGCACGCTTATTAATCGCAGGTGGTGCGGCAACCAAACCAGAAGTAGAAACATTCTATGAACGTTTGGGACTGACATTCATCCAAGGTTATGGATTGACAGAAACTGTTGGAGCAATCTGCATTTCCAAACCAACAAGAAAACGTTTACCATTTGCATTTGGTGGTCCAACATTAAACAACGAATGCGAAATTCGTGATAAAAACGAAGATGGTATCGGTGTTTTATGGTTACGTGGACATCAGGTATTTGGTGGTTATCTGAATAACGAAGAAGCCAACAAAGAAATCTTTGACGAACGTGGATTCTTCAATACAGGTGACATGGTATCTATGGATAAAAATGGCGAGTTACATTTTGCCGGTCGTAAAAAACAAGTTATTGTTTTAGACAGTGGTAAAAACGTCTATCCAGACGAACTAGAAGGAATGTTCATCACAATTCCAGGCGTTAAAAATGTCGCAGTATTTGAACACACTGTAAAAGGAAAAACTGTTACATATGCTGTATTCAGTGTTGAACCAGATATGACCATGGAAAAACTGGGGGCCGCAATTGCCGCAGCAAATAAAAAGGTCGCAAGTTACAAATGGGTTACACACTATGCAATGACAACCGAAGATTTGCCTTTAACCAGCACACAAAAGGTTAAACATCACAAGGTTCGTCAAAACTTGATAGAAGGGAAATACCCTGATAGACACGAGTAAAAAACAAAATAAAAAACCGACTAATTTAGTCGGTTTTTTTATTCACGACGTGCAAAATCATCATACTGTCTATATTTTCTATCGTTCACATCACGATATTCATACCCTGCACCACCAGCAGAATACATATTAAACAATTCTGTCACCTTGGCCACAGATGCATTAATCATCATTTGTGTTGTTTGTGCATCATATTCAATTACGCAAACATCATTATTTTTCAACTGTAAAAATTTTATAACAGGGGTACAAGATACATCTGTACAACGTATTCTAAATCCACCTGATTGTAATATAAAAGCCTCTAATGGTAATTGTGGCATATTGCCATCCAACAACTGCTTTTTTGATGGAACAGCACCGGTCTTGAAATCCATAACACCACCATCCCAAACTATATCTGCCCTGGCACGAACATTGCGTCCAGCGATTTTAACACCACCATCTATTTCAGATTTTAGATTTTGTATTTTACTTAATTCATTTGCAACAACAGGTGCAATTTCCATAAAGCGTTTATGCCAAAAATGAAATTGAACACTGCCATACCCTAATTTTTCCAATGCCAACGCATCCATTTGTGCAACCAATACATCGGGGCGTAAATCAGTTGCTTTTTCTATTACCTGATGAACAAGAGTGCCAAATGCACGTGCATCTGGTCCAACCCAATAATCATCTAATACACGTAATTTCAGAATATGCTTAACATAATATGCATATGGGTTATGAATTAAATATTCTAAATCAGTTACATAAACATCCGACCAATCTGCAGGTGGTGTCGGCACAGCATCCCGTATTGACGTATACGGAACATTATCTAACTTCTGAATTTCTTGCAATATATTTTGACCGTTAACATCATCAAACTGTGCACACCTGGCAATAACACGCGACAAGAATCTAGACTCTGTCGTCTGAACGCCACCTGCAACAGAAGAACGCAACCAAAAAACATCCGCCCCGCATGATAAATTCATAAAATCCAAAGACTGCAAAGAAACCTTTCTATTCGGAGATGGCAATCCAATTTGTTTCGCAATATTTTTTGGCAACCATGCATTTTCATACCCTTGTGCTGGGAACATACCATCATTTAATCCGGTTAAAATTACAACGTCGGCCGTCTGCATACGTGATTCAATTGTACCCAAAACAACAACAGATGCATCTGTTTGCATTGCATCACGTTGTGAAACAGAATTTAATACATCTGCAACAAACGCCCTTGCATCCTGTAACGATAATCTTACCCCCGCATTATCAAGTGCATCCGATATTTTTTTCAAGCCGCTCCAAATCTGAAGGCTAACGGAATCATCAACAATAAAATCCGGCTTAAATGCAATCAAATTTTCATCAACAATTTTAGCAATTGTATCAAACAAAGAATAATTACATTGGGCATATAATTTATCAAAAAACATTGATTTAGAATCAATCCAATTATCAAACATATTTAATAATGCACGCCCTGTATTAGTCATAGCCCCCGACAAGCCAGATGAAAAATCGGCATTCACACCAAATGTTTTGAACGCAGTTGCAATACGTTGATTTCCAGCCGCATCGGGCGTTATAACCAATACAGATTTATTATCAGCCACACTTTTCTGTGCTATTTTTGCAACAGCAATTGCTTCACTTGCTTCATTTGGGCATACTAACAAATGACAGTGCCTTAAATCAGTATTTATATTTGTCTTGGCACAATCATTTCCAAATGCATAATTCATAAAATCAATAATACTATCACCAACATCAACTGGCAAAACGTCATTTGGTTTAACATCTAAACTTTTTAGGAATTTATATTCGGAATTATATGGATTAGTATCTAAGTCAAAATCTTGCAACCGTCCTGAAATTTTACCAGATAAAATTATACGACCATGTTTTTTCATCGCCACAGCACGCATTAAGTCAGCCGTTGCAGGCACACTGGCAGTAGACCCACAAACAACAACTAATTTATACCTATCCAAATAATTTATCCAATTGCGTATCTCATAATTTCTTATTTGTGTCTTAGTCATACGGCCATTTGCGTACAATGGCATAAATCCAGATAAAATATTTAATATTTTGGCCTTGTCTTGAAAATGTGTTGCGTATTTTTCATCAACCAGTTCTGCCCAATTAATTGCAGAAGCATCAATACCTTCATTTTCAAGATAATCTTGCATACGCATTAAATCACGTGCCAACACCAATGCATTAGACAACGTTGCAACATTTGCATCTGCAGATAACAACTTTGCCAACACGACAAGACGTTCTTCATCAGAAATTTCACCAACATAATTACTTTGAATATCATCCGTATCATCTATACCATCGCCCAATGGCACCAATGTTGGCAACAGTGCAACACCGCCCATTTTTTGTGCGATATATTTTTCCACGCTACGCACTGCACGACGACTGGGCAAAAAAATCAGCATATCAGATATATCAACCCCAGATATTGACATAATATGCCACAAAGCATCTGTAATCTTGGCTGGATTTGTTGCATAAAAGATATTTTTATTTAATGCCAAGTGTTGCCCTTATATTATCTAGACCTGTTTTCTTTTCTGCAGATGTATATAGTATTTCTGGAATCATTGCCCCATGTTCTGTGTGAACAATTTCTATTTGTTTTTGCTCACGCACTTTTTTGTCTTTTTTGGTATACACAATTTGATATGGTATTGCATTCGCATCACAAAAGTCCATTAAATCCAAATCTGAATCACGTGGACCAATTCTGGAATCAATTAATATAAACAATCGTTTTAATTGATTACGGTTTAACAAATAATCTTCTAAACGTTGCAACCAGCGCATTGCGTCTACACGCGACACCTTGGCATACCCATAACCCGGCAAATCAACAATCATTATTCTGTCATCCAAATTAAATAAATTCAAACTTTGTGTACGTCCAGGCGTATTAGAAGTACGTGCAATTGGCATTCCAACAATTGCATTAATTAACGATGATTTTCCAACATTGCTGCGACCAACAAAAGCATATTCTGCGAATTGAGTCTTTGGCAAAGATTTTACTGTTTCAAAACTGCCCACAAATTTAATCATTATTTTCCCCTGATTTCAGCAATCTTTTATACGCTTCTTTTTTAGAAATCCCTGCACGCAACGCTAAATCCGCAGCCGCACTTTTCATAGAAGTTGCAGCAATATCATTTACGATACTACTAATTTCTTCATCTGTCATTTTGTGTTCTGGTCGTGGGCCAACAACCACCACAATTTCCCCACGTGGCGGTGTTATATTTATCAATTCTGATGGATATCCAATAATTGTTTCTTCGTGAATTTTAGTAATCTCACGAATAATTGCGATTTTACGTTCTGGCATGACATGTGCAAATGCAGCAATTGTATTCATAATCCGATTCGGACTTTCATAATAAATTATCGTATGCGGAATTTTATTATCATCACGCAATTTCTTTTCATCAAAAAATCCACAAAATGTAAATCTATCTGTTGGAAATCCAGACAAAACCAATGCAGATATTGCTGCAACCGGTCCTGGGACGACGAACACAGGCACCCCTGCTTCACGTGCAGCACGCACCAAGCGAAAACCCGGATCACTGATTCCTGGCATACCTGCATCACTGACAGTTGCAATTGACATTCCAGATAATAATTGTTCAATCAAATCAGGCACAACATCACGTTCATTATGCTCATGACACGATATACGTTTTGTTTTTATATCAAAATGCGAAGCCAATTTACCAAATACACGTGTATCTTCAGCAGCGATTAAATCAACAGAACGCAGAACATCAATCGCACGTGGCGACATATCAGACAAATTCCCGATTGGCGTACCAACAATATAAAGCCCTGATTGCATTTAGAATCCTTTTATAGTAAAATGATACAAAATAAAATGGATTTTTCAATGTATATAAACAGATTTTTTAGTTATTTAATTTTGTCTATTATTTTATCTGGCTGCTCTGGCCCCATGTATAATACCAGCAATGATTGGTCTGTACCTGACGATACAGTTATCGGCCATCCAGAAAAACTAGAACATGGCAAAATATCCAGCATGTATGGTTCTTTTAACAGCGATGGACAGCAACAAAACATTGCTGTTATGTTGCCTTTAACTGGTGCCAACGCAAATATCGGAAAAACGATTCGCACGTCTATTGAAATTGCAACACTAGAAAATAACTCTGATAATATATCCGTATCTTTTTACGATACTGTTCCTGACATAAACAATACCATCACAGACGTTTTAACAAACTCTCCGGATATAATAATTGGTCCATTGTTTGCCAAAGATGCTAAAATGTTACGTGATGCAAAACCAGATTCATTACCAGTGTTATCATTTACATCTGACACCGATGCTGTTGGCAATGGCGTTATGACAATGGCCCTAATGCCAACAAACAGTGTGGAAGAAATTGTCAAACAAATAAAAACTGACGACATAAAAAATTTCATAATTATTGCACCAGATAATAAATCAGGACATATGATGGCCGGCATTGCACAAACAGCCAGCGAAATTTACGAAATGCCATTGATTGGAATTTTCTTTTATACTGAAAAAGATTCTGATTCTATAAAAAACACTGCATTATCTGCATCAATGTATACAGCACGTACAGCGGCACACACACGTATACGTCAAATTATATCCGATGTGTTAACAAACGAAGAATTAACACCAATTGAAAAATCTAATCTAAACACACAATTAACAAAATTAGAAAAAACAGAAACTGTTGGAAATGTACCATATGACGCAATTTTGTTCTTGGGCAATGGCGATGACACCAAGGCAATTGCTTCTTTCTTGCGTTACTACAACGTAACATCACGTGATGCTGCATTTTATGGTACAACAATGTGGGAAGGTTCTGACATTGCATCTGATTACACATTAAATGGTGCAAAATATGTTACACTGCCTGAAACAAATTCTGCATTTTCTGAAATATATGAAAAAACAATTGGTTCACAACCAAACCGTTTATCCAGTTTTGGATACGATGCGACAAACGTTGCAATCAATATGTTACGCACAAAAAAATCTAAAGCAGACTATTTATTATCCCCAAGTGGCTATATTGGAACAGATGGCTTATTCCGATTAATGCCAAACGGCAACAATGAACGTGCATTACGTGTTATGCAACTGAATGGTTCTGGAACACCAGTTGAAATAAAATCACCTGCTATAAATTTTATAACCCCATTGTACAGCATAAAACAATCAGACATATCTCCTGCGAACGCATCAGAACTGGAAACAGATGGCATTAACCCAAATCAATATGTACGCCTGCCAGAAAGATTGCGTGACAAATATCACAGCAAAATGATTGGTGCAAATATAAAACAAAATAATAAAAAATTACCTGCTGAAATGATTGCGGTCGCACATGATGATACATCAATACAAACCCCAGAATACAAATCTGTTAAACCAGAATCGGTGAAACGCACATATATTGATGAATATGAAATAGAAGAATAAAAAACACCCTAAATGGGTGTTTTACTTTAACCTGGCAATTTCACGCATTAAATTGCGACGTGCCTGTTGTTCATACTTGTCACGAAAATATTGTGTATTGAATATATATTCTTTGGATAAAAAAACACTTAAAAGTTCTGTTCGTCTTTGATTAAAAATATTATCAGGATACATTTTGTATTCCTTCCTGATTTTATCAGAATTTTCATCATATTCTGCATCCGGTGCACCCAAACGTATCAAATCTAAATCCTGAATCAATTGCTGATTAAAATCACATACCGTACCATTTTCATAATCTGTTGCATAAATTAAACTTTCCACATATTCACAATTATAATTATCATCTATTTTATGTAATAAATGCTTTGCCTGTTGAACACTGCGTTCAACATCATCATCCCCGCCATTTATATAATCATGCATTATTATTGCAAAAATAAATTCATAAATATTTTTTATTTTATCTGCATCACCAGAATTAAAAATAAAATCATAAAACGCATCTATCATAACAGAAATATGTGTTATGTCATGATACAGACGCTTGGGGGCTAAATATGCCGCAATAATATCATCGGAAACAAGTCTGACATCACCTGCCCCAAACCCCAACGCACTTAAAACAAATTCTATTTTTTGTTTCATTATAATTCAAATATCTCTTTGATTATTTTTTGACATAACAATTTGATTATCAATATGCTTTTTTATATCTGATTTTATATCAATCATAAATTGACCGAATTTGATTTTAGATTCTTTGGACATCGTGTCCATAACCTGAATTCCATCAATTGTAAAATAATGTTTCAGAATTTTATTTATCTTTTTAGAATCAAACTTATGCTCATATAAATCTTTATCTGTGCCGTATAATTTTTGTAAATGATTAAAATGATTTTGGAATTGGCTTGTTATATAGTGCTGACGTATGACACCAGACAAGTTTTTAAACACATCCGCCAACGCATTATCAACATTTTTATATTTATGAAGATACCCAGCCAACATCGCAGACATCTCATCTGCCACAGACAGTATCATACACTCATATATATTGTCCGAATTAGCAATATAATTATATCCAATTGCCCCATTGTGAATATGCTGTGATTCATGTGCGACAATGTCACTTTCATCCACAGAATTTATTCTGTGGCTAATATCAGCAACATCAAAATCATTTAATAGTTTTACGTTTTTATCAACAACAAAGTTATTAATAAAAATTCGTTTATTTTCTATATCCGCATATCCCATAGCCAAACCAATCTTACCATCGGCACGACGATTTTTTCGAACATAGTCGTCATTTATAACAATTGTCTGTTTAACAATATCTGGCTTATTAACTGTTCCCATAATAACCGATTATATCATACAAGCCACATCCACAAAAATAAAAAAACACCCCGTTTGGGATGTTTTTTATTTCTGGTGGGAGTGGCTGCTACCTCTATACACAATAATTAAAATCAAAAAAATCTTGTCCCTGCGATTTTTTAAGATTTTTTTAATTGTGTATTATCGTATTCCCTCGGCATAAATGCCTGTGGGGCAACCGTAACGATTTCGCTTCGCTTTCACTCGCAAAATCTACTTGTTGTCGAACATGATTCTAATCCATAAGCCACATCCACAAAAATAAAAAAACACCCCGTTTGGGATGTTTTTTATTTCTGGTGGGAGTGGCTGGATTCGAACCAGCTCAGGCTTAAGCCAACAGATTTACAGTCTGCCCCGGCTCTCCAACTCCGGCGCACGCCCAATCC
>JAZNVR010000010.1:0-4821 GCA_045592905.1 Candidatus Enterousia sp. | reverse complement strand
TGTGCTTTGACCTGTTGCATCTTGATACTTACCGCTGTTACATGCGTTTTTGCCTTGGTCGCTGTTGGCATTATAATTAAATGTTCCGCCAGGACAATAATATCCAGCAGGACAAGTTGTACACGATGTTGTTCCACCCTTGGCCAGATATGTACCAGCAGAACATGTTTTAGATATTATTGTCCATTTCGCTGTAAACGTCTTGTTACCTGTGTATTGCCATTTGAATCCAGTACCTGCTGCATGCGTTACACTGGTGCCTGCATTATTACTCGTTGTCCAACCCGCAAAGTTATATCCTGTCTTGGTACAGGTATTAGATGATGGTGTAAAGGTACTGTCATATGTTGCAGTTGCACTGCTTGGTGCTGTGCCAGATCCTTCACCACATGCATATGTTACTGTGTATTTATTCGCAGAACATGATTTTGTACTGCCCAATGTTACTGCTGATGATGCCGATGAATAACCTGTCGCACACGCAATTGGTGCACCAGATAATACTATCATTTCGCCAGTTGTCGCATTCTTAGGTGATGTTACATTATCTTGAAATACAAGTGTCCAATTTGTATTATCTGTTGAAACCCATATACGAACATTTTCATATCTACGGCCATCATTATACATTAACAATCTAATATAGCCTAAATTGTGTGCAGCACCCATATCCCATATTATCGCACTTGTTCCTGCATCTACATAGGTACTTGCGTCGCCATCGGTCGCATTTGTCATTGGGAAACCGCTTGCGACAGAGCCAGTTCCGCCTTTGCCAGACAATAGATTAGTTGGGCTGCTATTCCATGGGTCGGTACCAGTCGCAAACGCTTGGATTTCTTTGACATGCGTACGGCTATTATTTGCAACACCGTTTTTAGTATTTCCATCTGTTTGGAATTTAATATAACGTGCAGGAATACTGGATGCCACAGACGCACCAGCCACCGTCTGTGCACAGTCTGCCTTTTCATTATGATCTGCTGCTGTTGTGCCACTGTTGGTATAGCCCGCCATACAGTAATTTACCGCAGTTACATTACCATAATTTGTAACTGTATTGCCCGTTGTGTACCATCCACCTGCTGGCGATGTGCATTTTGCATTTGCCGTTGCAACACGTGTACCCGCAGAACACTGAATCTGACATGACGTTTGGGCTGTTTTGCCCGATGTTGTATTATATGTATATCCGTCTGGACATGCGGTACAACTGGCGGCACCTGCTGCAGAATATGTCGCATCTGTACAAGAACTACAACTGGACGTACTGCCATATTTAACAGTATGTGAACCCTTGTATGTACCAGCAGCACAGTTTGTTGCACTGGTTGCATTTGCACTGGCTACATATTTTCCACTTAAACTGTTTGTATAACAATCGTTCGCAGCATCTGAACCGGCCGCACTGTTTGGATAAAATCCACTGGCCAATGATGAACAAGAATTTATACCTTGATTACTGCTGGCGTTATAATTAAATGTTCCGCCAGGACAATAAGAGCCAGCAGGACAATTTGTACACGATGTTGTACCCTTGGCCAGATATGTACCAGCAGAACATGTTTTAGATATTATTGTCCAACGTGCATATACCGTCCCAGGCAAAGAAACACTTTGTGCAGCGGTCTGAAACTTACCTGTATTGTTTATAATTAAATTACCACCACTGGTTGCACTTGTACTATAAAAACCAGCAAAAGTATAACCTGTACGTGTTGGCAGATTTGATGACCCTATACCAGCCGTAGTTATATCTGTACCCTTGCTGCTGCTGGTTGTACCTTTATAAAAATAAACTGATTTATTTATTGGATCTGTACTAATAAACCCTCTATATACCTCTTTCAACGTTTTCAAAGTACCGCCATTGGCATTAAGGGTCATTTTATAAATCGGTCCCTCTATTCCGCCTGGACAATATGTTGCAGTTGATGGGCATGCGGTACAGCTGTTACCAGAAGTGGGTATTCCTTGGTATTTAACTGTATTTCCAGTATTTATTACGGTCATGTAATAACCAGCCTTGCAACTGGTATATTTGGTGGTTGGACATACATAAACCGCAGCAAACGAACTATTTGCCGCAAAGCAAACCATGCAGAAAACAAAAACTGCACAAATTTTCCTGGCGAACCCCAGCATTTCCAACCTTTCCTACAAATTCCACCTTAAACTTATGCAACGATGGTAGTAAATTTATCCATATATAACAAGCATATTTTTTCTATTTTTCCTTACTTTTTAGGCATCTTTTTTCTTGACATTAAAAAACCTAAAAATCCTGTATTTCCGCTGTATATACAAACACACATTGCCACTTTTATTTTGGAAAGAACTTTCATACTTTTTCATCAAAAAAACAAAATATACCTAAAAAAAATCCCCATCAAGGGGACTTTAATTAATACAATATGTTTTAGATTGTAACATCTTAGATTTTTCACGCATTTTTCGCGTAATCCCAGTATTTCGTAACATCTTGAACGCCATTGCGTACGATATTACCGGTTGGGTATAATTTTCACTAAATGCATTTATCCGCATGCGACGCAAATTTAGCAAATATGCATCAATAAATTCAGACGACATGTTTTGACGTAATATCCGCTTGCACTGTCGCATCAAGACACGATATTTTTTTCGTACGACACGTCTAAGTGAACGTAACTCTGTTCTGCTAAGCCGAACAGGTTTATTAATCCATGTTTCTTGTACCAATGAATAAATACTGCCAACTTTCCCTTAGGATATCAATACATCACACAAGATAAATCAAATACTAATTTATACTGCCACGAAATCCAATTGCCACAATAAACATTTCAACACTATCTTTGCGGGATGACGGTGGCTTTATATGATGCACAGACTCAAAATTTTCTTTGATTTGTTTTAATAAATCATTTGTTGTACCACCTGTAAAAGACTTGCACACAAATGTCCCACCTGGCTTTAACGCACGCAGTGCAAAATCAAACGCATATTCCAGCAAAACCATTTGACGAATATGGTCTGTCTTTTTATGTCCGACAGTATTTGGTGCCATATCAGACACAACAACATCAACCGTACCATGCCCATATTCATCCGGATTTAATCCTAACTTTTCATTCAGCCAATCCAGTGCCGCATCCGATGTAAAATCGCCCTGATATGTTTCAACACCAACGATTGGCGAAATTTCCAACAAATCCATCGCAAAAATCTTGGACTTTGGATATGTACGTGCAATATATTGCGACCAAGACCCAGGTGCCGCCCCCAAGTCAACAACAACCTGGCCATTGCGTAGAAACTTGAACTTTTCGTTCATTTCAATCAGTTTATATGCGGCACGTGCCCGATATCCATCTTTTTGTGCACGCACGACATACGGATCAGATGCCTGACGCTGAAGCCACGCAACCGAAGATTTTTTTGCTGCAATTTTTTTGTTTAATATTTTCATATGCCGTTACGACCTGTGATTTCATATTGTTTTTTGTTTCTACATAATCTTAGTTTACCTTACCTTGTCGCCAACAATACGCCAGTACGCCTTTAACGCATTAACTGGAGCCTGATTCACATCCATATATTCCATAGAGGCACCAACCGTTGGCACCCCAACAAAACGGTATGCGGGCAAACGAAACAGTTTATTACTTTCCGTCCTTACAGTATAATACAATACTGTTTTGCCCACAGAATCATACGTTGACTGATGTTCTGTATCAACGCTAACTATACTTTCCATACTTATTTTGCCCCTGGGAATCCACCTTGTTGCATACGTTGCATAACCGCTTCCATACCACCCATACGCTGAATCATCGCCATTTGCTGTTTCATTTTTGTATATTGCTTTATCATATGTTCAACTTCACGAACAGTACAACCCGCTGTTTCGGCAATACGTGCCTTGGCATTAGCAAAAATCTTTTCTGGTTCTGCACGTTCTGTGGCAGTCATCGCTTCCAAGATTTTAATCTGTGCATCAACACTGCCGTCCTTGATTTTTTCCTTCATGGCATTAACAGCACCACTCATACCCGGCACCATTTTTAACAAGCCACTAAAATTACTCATTTTTTTAATTTGTTTCAACTGTGCCAACATATCATTCATATCAAACTGACCAGACATCATGCGTTGTGCAGTTTCCTTCATCCCAGCGGGCATTTTATCTGCCCCAAAATCCTGTTCTGCGGCACGAACATCTGCATCTGTGATATTATCTGTAACAACTTTTTCTTTCTTTTTTCCAAAACCAAACATTTACTACTCCTTTGTTTTATTTTTTATCTTAGTATTTTTCACTGTATTTTCCAAATACTTTTTTAAGTACTGCCCTGTTTTTGATTCTGGTGTTGCGGCAATATCTTCCGGTGTACCCGCAGCAATCAAGTGTCCGCCACCTGCCCCACCAGTTGGCCCCAAGTCAACAATCCAATCTGCTGTTTTGATTACTTCCAAATTATGTTCAATAACAATGACTGTATTTCCTTGGTCAACTAATTCATGTAAAACAGACAACAACATCTTAATATCTTCAAAATGTAATCCTGTTGTTGGCTCATCCAAAATATAAATTGTTTCCCCTGTACTGCGTGCGGCCAATTCTTTGGACAATTTAATACGCTGGGTTTCCCCACCGGACAAATCCAACGAACTTTGCCCCAATTTGATATAATCCAGCCCCACACGCTTTAACAATTCCAATTTGCGTGCAATTTTTGGCACATTTACAAAGAATCTGTACGCTTCTTCAACTGTCATATTTAAAACATCGGCAATAGACTTACCCTTGTACTTTACCGCCAATGTTTCTTCGTTATA
>JAZNVR010000009.1:0-23550 GCA_045592905.1 Candidatus Enterousia sp. | reverse complement strand
AGTGTACATGACGTACATAAGGTGTCGGGACCCCCACAGATAAATTATTAGACGATTATCGGAAATTAAAGATAATGATTTAGATGCGGAACGGTCCCGATACCGCAGTGTACATGACGTACATAAGGTGTCGGGACCGTCCACAGATAAATTATTAGATTTAATTTACCCCAACATCTTGGCAACTTCATCTGCTAAATTATCTTCACGTTTCTGGATACCTTCACCCAAAACGAAGAATGCATAACCTGCCAATTTACCACCGGCGGCTGCGATAACGTCTTTAACGGACTGTGATGGATCCATAACGAATGGTTGTTCTTCCAAAACGGATTCGCCATAGTATTTTTTAATACGGCCTTCTACCATTTTTTCAACAATGTTTTCTGGTTTACCCGCTGTTGCACCTGATTCAATAAACACTTTCTTTTCACGTTCAACCGCAGCAGTATCAACATCATCAACTGTCATAAATTCTGGTTTATTTGCAGCGATATGCATTGCAATTTTAGAACCGATTTCATCAATTTTTGCATCTGTACCGTTAATTGCAACCGCAACACCAATTTGTCCCATACCTGGAACCAATGCATTGTGGATATAAGTAAAGATTTTATCACCATTTACTTTTGCAATACGACGCAAGTTCATATTTTCACCAATTGTTGAAATTGTTGCAGCGATATCATCTTTGACCGCTTCCATTGTTGCATCAAAATCACCCTGCAATTCAGCAGCCTTGGCAGCAACATCTGCAACCAACTTTTGGAATTTTTCATTTTTTGCAACAAAGTCTGTTTCTGCATTCAATTCAACAACACATCCCATATTGTCGCATTTAACAACTGTAACCAATCCAGATGCCGCAACACGACCAGCCTTGGACGCAGCCTTTACAATACCTTTTTGACGCAACCAATCAGCAGCAGCCTGAATATCGCCATCGTTTTCCATCAAGGCTTTTTTACAATCCATCATACCAGCGGCTGTTTTTTCACGCAGTTCTTGAATTAATTTTGCTGTAATTTCTGCCATTGTATTTTCTCCCATCTTTGTTAAAAGAATTTTGTTGTGCAGGGGCGAACCCCTGCACGATTTATTTTTATAAAATCAGATATTATTTATCTGCTTTTTCCGCCAATTTACTGCGACGTTCTGCACGTGCCGCAGTTGTTTTTGATTTTACTTTGGCTTCTTTTTCTTTGATTTCATCTTCCAGTTCGTCAGCAACATCTGCCATTCTTTCAGACTCTACTTTCTTACCGGCTGCACCGCCCAAGCGTTTTTCAATACCAGACAAAATTGCATCAACGAACAAATCGCAATACAATTGTGTTGCACGTGCAGCATCATCATTACCTGGAACTGGATAATCAACCATTTCTGGATTTGCATTTGTATCGCAAATTGCAATTGTTGGTATATCCAAGTTCTTGGCTTCACGAACAGCATTCATTTCACGTGGCACGTCAATAACAACGATTGCCTGTGGTGTGCCATGCATTTCCATAATACCGCCGAAAATACCACGCAGTTTTTCAACTTCTTTGGTCATAACACCGACTTCTTTCTTTGTCAGGCCTAATTTTTCTGCGTTTTCAATATCAGCTTCCATTTTCTTCAAACGACGGATAGATTGTGAAACTGTTGTCCAGTTAGTCAACATACCACCCAACCAGCGGTTATTAACATAGTACTGACCACAACGTTCCGCAGCATCTTTTACGATATCTTTCGCTTGATGTTTTGTTGCAACGAACAGAACCTTGCCACCTGCGGCAGCGATTGCTTCCAATGCGACCAGTGAACGGTGCAACAGTGGTGCAGTTTTGTTCAAGTTGATAATATGAATTTTATCTTTAACGCCATAAACATATGGTGTCATTAATGGGTTCCAGCGACGTGTGTGGTGACCAAAGTGAACACCTGCTTCCATCAACTGTTTCATTGTAAAAGTTGGCAATGCCATGATTTTATCCTTTTTTGTGTTATTATCCTCGCCATCTGCGGTCAGACCAGAACATTATCTGGACACAAATTTTGCAGAATGGTTGTGTTCTTCGCACGATGTGCGTGCCCGTATAATACCCCACAGATATTGAAAAATCAAGTAAAATTATATAAATTAGACCATATTCCGAATATACACCAAAACAGATAAAAAATTAAAATTGAATTTTTGTACATTTTTTTGGTGCAGACTCTTCCCATTCCAGGCAATACTGATCACCAAACATTGGTGCTTTGGTTTTTGCACATTGTGTTGTAACGACACACTTTTGACATGTTAAATCAACTGGATCAAACACAGTTTCAATATCTTCACGATAATTCCAATGTTCAATTCTGGACGAACCTGTGTAATCGGTCGCCTGCTCTGCAACAACTGTATCAGAAGACTTATTTGAAACATGTTGTCCTTCAATTGCATCATTAATTGCAAGCCCCGCAGTTGCAATTGCCGTAGCAGCCCCAAGCGTTCCAGCCACAATACCAGCAATTCCTGCCGATGCAGTGGCAGCAGTTAAACCGGTTCCTGCAACAGCAGCCGCAGCCCCACCTATTGAAACCATCGTGGCACTGACACCCCCAGCAGTAGTAGCAACCGTAGTTCCAGCCGCAACAGTTCCCAACCCAACACCTGTTGAAATTCCAGAAGAGGAAGCGACAGTTGCAGTTGCAGCCGCACCAATCGCCACAGCACCACCACCAAACGTCAACACACACGTTGCAACAATTGCCAACGCCAATATCACACCAATAAGTATTCCGCCACCAACACTGGATGGTGGTTCTGGGGATTTTGGCAATGCCGACATTTCCGCCAATGCAACACATGATTGACGCGATAATTCACGACGTACATCTTTGGCATTTTCACCACGAATACGTGCCTGACGTTCTGAAATTCCCAAAAAGTCTTTCAATTGCCGTTCGTTATATTCATTATATTTGGCATAATAATTTTTCTTGGCACGTTGCAAAATCTTGTTAGCAATTTGCACACGTATACTTTGTGTTAAATTTGGGAATCTTGCAACCGCTTGGTCTGTTACACCATACGCTGTACGACCCTGCATACAATATTTTACAGTTTCATCTGATTCAATTGCAGACATTACCTTTTCAACACCATCACGTACATCAAACAACCCTGTTTCCAATCGTTTTGTTTGATCTTCGGTCATAAATATATTACGCTTTTCCAACTTCTGTACATAATCATCAATACCTGTAAATTTACCATCCGGTCCAACACTGATTGATTCCCAATAAATCGGAACATCCAACACAACCGAATAAGGCACCACCGGCCCCAATCCAGATCCAGACGTTGCCCCTTCTACACGTCCCAAATCTGTATCTGAAATTGATGCTTGTTCCCTGTGGCAATTATCTGTAAATGCAACATCATTTCCCATGATTTTATATTCACAAATCTTGTAATCTAATGACGTTGCTCCAATTGTATTCAGATTAATTATTCCACCACAATCTAAATCTGGCCCACATATGCGTTGTGCCGCAGTATCAACCGCAGCCAAGCATTTATCCAACATTTTATTATCAATATTTAGGATTATTCCTTGTACTATTTGTGTTAATTTTTCATAAATTTCATTTGACTTTAATTCTTCGTCATAAACATTTTTACATCCAACCAATTTATCATATGGACACATTCTGATAATTGTATCTGTACTTAATCCCACACATTTTGAATAGTCTGCCCCACACCTATTTTCATCAACCAAGCAATTTTTCAAATCGTTCGTACATGCGTCCACCTTCATACCTGCCAAACGAGCCAACACAAAATCCCAGATTTGTGATTTACGTGCAGTATTTGCATCTGTGCTGTCCACACCGCATGCATTTAATTGAACCTTGCAAAAAGACAACATCATTTCTGGACGTGTTAAACATGCGTCATAAGAAACATCTTTGTCATTTGAATCAATATTATCACGACATGCTTTTTGGAAACAATCAGAAACACTTGCAATACAATTTGTTCTGGTGTTATATTCAGCCAAATCCTGGGCCACCTGTAATTCTGGTACAGATTCACGCAAGAACGTATCAAACACAGAATCCGCAACCTTGACACAATTATCCAACACAGGTTGACACATAACAGATTTTCCCAACAACGCATTATACATTGATTTTGCAATAGTTAATTTAGCAGTTGTATTTGGAATTTCATAAACATCTTCGTCTATTGCATTTCTAATCCGAACATTTGTTTGTTCTGCCACATCAACACACCCTGTAAAATCAGTTCCACAAACATCCGGTTTTTTCATACATTCTTTGAATTTAACGACACACTGTCCCAAATCATATTTATTTGCATTTTTTGCAGAATCTAATGCCACTTCACGCAAACCGCTTTCGGCCTGTTGTAATTTTACCTTGGCTTCGCTACGCTTTTTCTTTAATGCATTATCATACGCAATACAATCAGAATTAATCTGACCAGAATACATTGCTGTTAAAATTGTCATTTTATCTTTGCATTGTGGAATTTGTGCAAGACATGCATCTTGTCCTGACTTTTTTAATGCAGCCCCCCATTCACCATCTTCAAATGCAAAAGAAATTGTTTTAGATTCAACATCAGAATCAATATCAACAGATGCCAGTGCTGGATTTTTAGAAACTTCGGCTTCTATTTTTTCCATCCCCAGCGTAGACATCTTATACGCCTGTTTATTCAAATCATCAATTTCTTTCAATATTTTTGTAAAACTTTTATATTTATCACTGCAAACACATCTGCCACCATCTGCATTATCAATAACACAAAAATTATCCATACATGCATTAAATAAATTCTGGCAATCTGCATCAACGGCTGTATTTTGTACAGCACCAGCCACCTTGGTCCCTGCACTAACAACATTTTGTTTTGTATTCACCGCTGCACGTGCTGCAACCACTGGTTTATTTGCGGTATTTTTTACACCATTACCACCACGCCCAGGATTTACACGTGCCTGGGATGTTTTTGTTGCACTGCGTGCAGCAGTTGTTTTTTGTGTTAGATTTTGTTGTGGAACACTACGACGTGCTGTTGCACAAAATGCACCGTCAATACAGACGGTGCATAATGCAAAAATAACTAAAATTATTTTGCGTCCCCACATACATTATCAGAATTTTGTTTCTTCGCACTTTTCTACTGGTTCTGCCCATTCTTTACAATAACGTGAATCAATTGAAATACCGTCTTTGTAACCCTTTTGTTTTGTACATGTCTGACTGCGTGTACATTTCTTGCAGACCAGCGTTGTTGGACTAAATGTCGTTGTAACCGTTTCACGATAATATGGGTCATCATTTGTGCTGGTTGCTGTATAACCCTGACCAGACTGTCTGCTGGATGCATCTGTTGTATCTGTTGAAACAGGCAACGCTGAATTTGCACCCAAATTCAAACATGCACGTGCAGCTAATTCTGTTCTATCAGCCGCATCACGATCTTCACGTACTTTGATAATACGTTCTGCCAAGACCAAATTATCTTTGCGTAACTGTTCGTCTAATTCTTTGTAACGTTTATTATAGTTATCTTGTGCTTTTTTCAATGCAGCCTGTGCAATCACTGTTTTCATTGAATCTGTCAGATTTGGGAAACGTGCCTCTGTACGTTCTGCCTTGCCATCTTGTCCCATTTTCAATCCTTGTACCTTGCGTCCTGTCATACAGAATTGTACTGTTGGATCTGATTCAATTGCAAATATTGTATTGCTGACAGAATTACGCAATGCACCCAAGTCTGACAAAATCTGATTTTGCTTTGATACATTATTTTGCCCCAGGTTGCCTGAAAATACAGCATCTGCAATACCAGACATACAAACCTTGCTGGCACTGCTGCCACCCAGATTCATAACATCTGATTTATCTGTATTTTCTGGATTATCAACAGGACAATAATCACCTGTTAATAAATTAATTTTATTCCACGCAACAACACCATCAATAACACCCATAAACTGTTTTACCCCAGAATATGTTCTGATTGTAAAGTTAACATCTTGCTGTTTAATCGTGCCTTTTTTCTTTGCTCTTAATTCAAACAACGTATCCTGAATATCGCCACCTAACAAATTATTTGCACGCTTTATTTCCTTGTTCGTATATTTGATACGTGATGCGTTTATACTGTTGCTGGCGGCATTTTTGCCATTTGCAGTATTTTGTATGTCACCAACCTTGTACGAATTTTCAATGGCTTTATCCGTATTAGATGCCATACGTTCCAAATTCGCCAAAATCGCTGCATCAATTTGTTCTACTGTTGAAATATCTAAATAATTTTCCGGTCTTGTTTGTTCGTCATAATTAACAGTACCCAACAAATCTTCATCCAAGATTAAATTAACATCTTGCTTGCAATTATGGAACACATACCCACTGCCATAATTTGGTAATGTAATATCTTCACCATTATCACCTGTTACAGACACAGTTGCCAAATCTGCATATTCACAAACCTTGTATTCCAATGAATGTGCACCAACACCATCTGCAATTGTCATATTATCACAGGTCAATGTATCACCACAAACCTTAATCATCGCTTCATTTGCAGCCTTTTGACATTGTGCCATCATTTCATTATCAATATTCAAGATTAAGCCCTGGGCAACAGAATAAATATATTCTTCACGTGCCCGATCATTATCACCATATTCAGATGAATAACATGCTGTCAACTTATCACGTGGACACATATTTACAATTGTATAGGTATCCAAACCAATACAATTCAAATAATCTTTACCACATCTATCATCCGCCTGCAGACATTCTTTAACTTCTACGGTACATGCATCAACACGCATTGCCGCCAAACGTGCAGTTACAAATTCCCAAATATTAGACTTTTGTGCTGCAGATGCAGAACTTGCATCAATACCACATGCATTTAACGGAACTTTACAAACATTTAACATTGTTTCTGGTCTGGACAAACACATATCGTATGATCCATCTGGATCGTTTGGATCCATTGTATCTTTACATGCTTTCTGGAAACACGCAGAAATATTACCAATACAATCCTGTCTGGCATTATCTTCTGCGATAATTTCAGCAGATTTTAATTGCGGTGCAACTTCTTTCAAGAATGTATCCCAAACCTGTGATGCGACCTTGGTACATTGTTTTGTAACATTTTCGCACAATGGCTTTTTAGACATCAGTGCATCATACGTAGATGCAGAAATTTCAATATTAGAAATTACACCTTGTACCTGATAATTTTTTGATTTCTTTGATGTACTTTGTCTGGTATTTGTAGAATCAAACGCAGCAACAGTTGCACATTTAGAGAAATCTGCACCACAACCACCTGTTGTCTGCATACATTCCTTGAATTTAATTGTACATTGCCCTAAATCATATTTATTTGCATTCTGATATTGTTCCAATGCAGTTTCACGCAACGCCTTTTCTGCAGCCTGTAACTTTTGTGCACTTTGTGTTTTTTTCTGTTTTAAACTATTCTCATAGGCAGTACAATCAGACTTAATTCTTTGGCCATACATAACCTGTAACATATTAATATCTTTGGCACATTCTGGAATTTGCGATTTACATAATGCAGCAGCAGCCCTGTGCAGTGCATCACCTTCCTTGCCTTCAAATGAACTTAAATCATCTGACGAACCCGCAAAAACATCTTCTTCTTCAAAATCAACCGACGTATTCCACATACTTAAATCAAGTGCTTTTCTGGCCTTTTTCTTGCCATCTTTTGCAACGGAATCATCATTACGAAACGAATCAGCAACATTATTTGCAGCAGCAATCGCAGCATCTGCATCTTCGCCCATTTCCAGTTTTTCAACACCAAACGTCGCCATTTGATAAGACTGTTCATCCAGTTTTTCAATTTCCGCTAAAATCGCATCAAATTCTGCATTCTTATCACTGCAAACACATCTGCCACCACTTTCGTTATCCAACATACAGAAAGAATCCATACAGCCATCATATTTTGCCTGACATTCTTCACTAACCACAATATTTTTTGCAGCCCCTGCAACCTTGGTACCAGTGCCAATAACCTTTTGTGTTGTAGCAGCACGTGCCGAAACAACCGGACCATTCGCAGCCGGTGCAGTACCGCCACGTGTCCCAGTTGTACGCCCCGCTGTTTTCGCAGGTGCAGCCGTCGCTGGTGCCATTCTTGAATTTGTAGCAGCACGTGCCGATGTTGCTTTTTGTCCTGTATTTGTATTTGCGTTCGCACTGGCAGCAGGCGTCCCCCCCGCAGACGTACGCCCACGACGAGCAGCAGTTGCACCAAACGCAGATGAATCAAACAACATAACAATTGTTGCCAATGATAAAAATAAAACTTTTTTCATAAAAAATCCCTTCCAATTTATTTAATTTTATCATAATGGGAAAATTATTGAAAGTATTTTTTATACAATATGTAAAAAAAAAATCCCACACTTGGTGGGATTTTATCATCTGTTCTCTTATTAACGAGAATAGAATTCAACGACCAATTCTGGGAACATTTGAACCGGATATGGTACGTCTTCAAACGCAGGCACACGAACAAATGTTGCTGTAAAGTTTGCACTGTCTACAGAAACATAGTCTGCAAAATTGCGTTCTGCTGATTCCAATGCCAATACAACCAATGGCATTTGTTTTGCTTTTTCGCTGACTGTGATAACATCACCTGGTTTTACCTGATATGATGCAACTTTTACGCGTCTGCCATTAACATTAATATGACCATGGCTGATTAACTGACGTGAAGAGAATACAGTTGGTGCCAATTTTGCACGATATACAACTGCATCCAAACGACGTTCCAATAAACCAATCAAGTTTTCTGGTGTGTCGCCCTTCATATTAACAGCTTCCAGATAATATTTGCGGAATTTCTTTTCGCCAACATTACCATAATAACCCTTTAGAGTCTGCTTTGCACGCATCTGTTTTGCGTAATCCGAAGAATTACCCCCACGAGATGTTGGGCCATGCTGACCAGGTTTATATTTACGTTTATTAAATGGAGACTTTGCCTGACCCCACAGATTGACGCCCAGGCTGCGTCCGATTTTCAATTTGCGTGTGCTACGCTTTGCACCTGCTCTTGCCATTTTTATTTTCCTTTGTTTTTGGTTTTTCGGTGCCAGATATTTAACAGAATCCTTATCATTGATGGGACCAAAATGCACCACCACTTAATCAGTTCTGATTATCCAGCGAGGCTTAGTTTATAGTGTTTTTTATGAAAAATCAAGTAAATTTATATATAATTCATACAAAAAACCCCAAGTGAAATTCATCACTTGGGATTCAATTGCTTTTTATAATCACAGTTCGTTTTCTGGTCCACCAAAAGTCAAACCATATTGACTCTTGAATATCTCTGCGATATTTAACGCTTCTATTCCCTTATTCAAACCACGAACCTTGGCCCCTTGTTTCAGGGTTTGTGTACCAATTTCAAATTTTTTTACCATATCAGTCATTTCAAATGCCTCTTTCAAACATCTCTCTGACAGTAATTAATCTACACTAATAAAAACTTTTTGTCAAGTATTTTATTAATATATCAATTACTGTTCACATCCGTATTCGCCACATTCCTGTACAGCAACCTCTTCCACCATTACAGACATCGGCACAGGTTTTGGTTCTTCGGTATAATGAATTTCTTTTACAACACGTACACGACGATTTTCCGCATTTGGTGTGTTATCTGGCGTTGGGACAGCCAAATCTTCTTCACCAGCAGATACTGCAACAATCTGGCTGGCTGGTATACCATACTGTATCAGCATTTTCTGAACCGCTTCGGCACGACGACCACCCAATGCATAGTTATAATTACTGGTGCCTGCTGTATCCGTATGCCCAACAACAGAAACCTTAATATTCTTGTTTTCCTGTGTGGCTGTTGCTAATTTTTTAATCAATTCCTGATATTCAGGTTTTATTATAGATTTGTTAAAATCAAATCTTATTTCAAAAACCTCTTCCATAACATGCTGTTTTGGTTCCAATGGAATTTGTTGTACTTTAATCATAGTTTTTTCACCAGATGCTGCTTGCAATTCATCCAAACGTGCATTAATTGCCGCCAATTCAGAACGCATTGCCATCATCATATTAACAAATTCTTCACGTGTAACCAATTCATCGCTAATTTGTGGAATTTCTGGTTCTTGCTGAACAGGTTGTTGTGCAGCACATTCTTGGCACGCCTGGCATGTTGGACATGCCTGACACGCTTCACATTCTGCCTGTGTTTCTGCAACAATTAACACACCACTTGGCGTTTTTTGTGATTTATTAATTGTTTTATCGCCACCATAAATATTCTGATTGAAAACCAATGGCTGTACAGGCACCGGATTAATCAAGTGTTCTGGCACATTTACATTATTAACAATTATAACACCTTCACGTGCATCACCACGTGCAATCATCATATTACGTGTATCTGGATAATATTTTTCTTCGGCTGTTGTTTGTGTTTCAACAACAGTACCTGCATTCATATTTATTTCTTCTGTTTCCGTTACAGTCTTTTTTACAATTTTACCGCCCTGACAGTCACGCAATGCAACCATTGTTTTAGCAAATCTATCACGACATTGTTCAGCTGTCGCATATTGTCCACTGGCTGTTGCAGACAACCAGCAATCAAATTTAGCCTGGGCTTCTGCGGCCAATTCAGGATTCAAATACGATGCATCATTTTTCAATTCATCCATCAAATCATTGTACGCACTTTCCAAAACGAATGCTTCTTGTTCATCTGCAATCGCCCAATTATCCAATGTTTCTGGGAATGGCACCTCGCCCGAGAAGGCAGCTACTGCCTTGTTTGCGAACAATTCGCCCATATCTGCGTAACCACTGGTGCGTGCGTTATAAATCGCATACGAACGATAATTCATTGCCAATTGATTCAAAAAAGAATCCTTGTGTGGTGCAGAATAAACATCCAACGATTCCACATAATCAACTGTTGGCGTTGACATTGGGCCAGTATATTCAACGTTATTCTTTGTTTGCGAACATGCAACCAAACCGATTGCACCAACCAACAACATCATACGTGAAACACACCATGTCGCAACACAAGATTTATTTTTCATCTGGTTATCCTTCCTTAAATTTAAGTATATTATACGTTTTTTTACCATACTAGTAAAGCACAAAAAACAAATTACTGGGCTAAAAATTGGGTTGCGATACCACTCAATGATTGCAAAGACTGCATTGCACCACCACCACCACCCAACGTTCCGGACATACCACTAATCGTTTCCATAATATTTGCGGTGTTTGTTTTTTGTCCTAAACTGCCCACTGTTCCAATCAAGAATTCGCCCCACAACGCCTTCTTTTTTGCATTCAGTTTTGAATACGAACATTGTTCTATTTTGGCAATTAAATTACCTGCAATTTTTGCCTCTTGCTTTGTATAATCCGATTCGGAAAAATCAACCAAATTAAATACATCATATATATTTGAAACATAGTTTCTGTTCTTTTCCGAACACCCAGATATTTCGCCATCTGTACAATAATACGTTGATACAGCCTTTGGGAAATTTTCCCATACGGTATCCTTATCTGCCTCGCCACCATAATAATCATAACAAAGCATGGTATTATCATCTAATTCCGCAGACAGACGAACAGATTCTTCATATCCGCCAGTTGGTGTACTACACCGTCTCATACCATTCATTCTGCCATTTTCTATTTCTTCTGCGGTTGCGGCACCTGTTTTTGCCCATTCTTTTATAATATTATTAACAAACTGTATTTCCTGTGATGTTGGGATACAATCTGCCGTTAATTGTTTTTGTTTTTGATTTAACTGTGTAACGCCAGACACCAAATTCAATACAGTGGGCAAAAGCGTCGCACCTGTATCCTTTGCAGACGCTTGCTTTGTTGCTACTGCAGGTGCTTTATTAATAGTAATCCCAGACGCAGTTCCGCAAACTGCGACAAAAACACAAATAAAATACAGTAAAACTCTTTTCATCTCTCTTAGGGTTAATTATAACATAATTTTTAATACAGACAAATATAAAAATTGCTTTTTTGTTATCATCGGTTTACACTATGTGCATGCAAACAAACAAACGCAACTTTATAATCTTTTCTAAACACAAACGTCTTAAACGTTTATGGCAGTTCTTTTTTACAGGATGGGGATTGGTAATGATTGCCGCATTGGTTGCAGGTTCCCTGTTTACCAAGCAATTATTATGGACACCTATAACTGCGATAAATATGACAGATATTGTTACAAACCAATTTAAAATGTCTAATGCATCTTTTATTGGGACTGATAAAAATGGCGAACCGTTTACGGTAAATGCAAAAATTGGTTATCAAGCATATGAAAATCCTGATATAATATTTATGGAAACTGTATCTGGTAAAATACGTCGTACCAGTGGTGGTACTAAAATCACAGATAATATAACTGCCGATACCGCCCAATACAACAGCAAGAAAAAAAACATTACACTAATCGGTAATGTAAAAATTGATTCCAGTAATGGCGACCGTATCAGAACAAAGGAATTGGTGATTAAATTATGAAACAATCAATATTACAAATAGAGCACTTGTCCAAAACATACGGCAAACGTATGGTTATCAAAGATATATCATTATACGCACGCCAGGGCGAATCGGTTGGTTTACTGGGGCCAAATGGTGCAGGCAAAACAACTGCATTTTATTGTATAACGGGTCAATTGGCTGCAACAGGTGGTCAAATATTCTTAAATTCCCAAGATATAACACACCTTCCTTTTTATCAGCGTGCTCGCCTAAAAATTGGTTATCTACCCCAAGAAAACAGTGTATTTCGTGGTTTGACCGTTGAACAAAATATAATGGCAATCCTAGAAGTAGTTGAACCAGACAAGAAAAAACGCAAAAAGAAACTAGATTCTTTACTAGAAGAATTTTCTATATCCAGCCTGCGTCACAGTCCTGCAACCGCACTATCTGGCGGTGAACGCAGACGTGTTGAAATTGCACGTGCATTGGCAAATAATCCAAAATTTATTTTATTGGACGAACCATTTGCTGGAATTGATCCAATTGCTGTAAACGAAATTCGCAGTCTTGTATCTCAATTAAAGAATCGTGGATTGGGTGTGATTATTACAGATCATAATGTACGTGAAACGCTTGGTATTACAGATCGCAGTTATGTTTTACATGACGGAAAAATATTAAAACATGGCACAACAGATGAAATCATCCAAGATGAAATGGTCAAGAAGGTTTACCTTGGCGAAGATTTTGTCATGTAACACACCCCAATTTTGGGGTTTTATTTTACACAATAAAATTTATCTAAAAAGAAATCATATATCATATGTGTACATTATGCTGAAACTGCCTGCACCACCTAAAAAATTAGTGTAAAAATAAATAGAATGATTTAGATATGAACAAACCCGAAACCGCAGTGTACAAAAGTTACATAAGGTTTCGGGTTTGTACGTAGATAAATTATTATATTTAATTTATTTAGACGCGACGTACTTTCTTTGGACGACACCCATTATGTGGGATCCGTGTAGTATCTGTAATGGACTGCACAATCAGACCAGCATTTGCCAATCCACGTACAGCAGCTTCACGACCTTGACCAATACCACGCATTAAAACATCAACTGTTTTCATACCCATTTCTGCGACTTTCTTACCAACAGCGTCTGCAACAACAGTTGCCGCATATGGTGTGGACTTTTTCGCACCCTTAAAATTATTTGCACCAGCGGTTGCCCATGTCAAAACTGCACCAGACTGGTCTGTGATTGTGATACGTGTATTGTTATTAGTCGCAACAACATGTGCAATGCCATGCGATACTTTTTTTACAACTTTTTTCTTAGCTTTTGTAACTGCCATTTTTTATTTCCTTATTTAGATGTCCTCAATTAACTATGGTGTTAATCTCTACCTTATTATTAAATTTGATAGAACGTTACAGACGCACCGTTGTTGGCGAGCGTAGTGTACAAAAGTTACATGAACCAGCCAACAACCAGCAGATGTGACGTTATATTAAATTTATTTACCCTTGGTTGCAGAACCCGCAACAACAACACGTTTACCTTTACGTGTACGTGCATTTGTTTGAGTACGCTGACCACGAACCGGCAAACGGTTACGATGGCGAATACCACGATATGCTTTTAAATCTTGTAAACGTTTGATGTTCATTGCAACTTCACGACGAACATCACCTTCTACCTTAAAGTTATCTTCAATATAATTAGAAATTTTGATAACATCCGCATCCGTCAAATCTTTTGCGCGCAAACCGTCTTTTAATTTCAACGCTTCACAAATCTGTGCAGCCCTGGCTGGACCGATACCGTGAATATATTGCAACGCAATTTCAATGCGTTTTTCTGTCGGAATGTTAACACCTGCTATACGTGCCATTTTTATTTTTCCTTTTTATTTAACTGCGAAATATCAAGTCCACCTGATATCCCGATACCTAATACCCACAGTTTTATTCCATGGGCCATTTTATTTTGCCGAATAATTTTATATAAAATCCAGCAAAAGTCAAATCTTGTTTTGCTTTCACAATTAAATTAACTGCGAAAACGACCTTTCTTTTGTGCTTTTTTAACAACACCACTGTATTGTTTTGCAACCAAATAAGATTGAACCTGATTCATTGTATCCAATACAACCCCTGCAACAATCAATACACTTGTTCCACCAATCATCAAAGGCATACCAACATGCGTATTCAAGATAATTGGCAATACACAAACAACGATTAAATAAGCAACCCCAATTGCAGTCGTTCGTGAAACAACATTATCCAAATATTTTATTGTTTGTTCACCTGGACGAACGCCTGGAATATAACCACCTGCATTCTTTAATCCATTACTTGTTTCTTCAGAATTGAAAATAACTGCTGTCTGGAAATATGCAAAGAATGCTATTAACACTGTAAACATGATAATATAAGACCATGTTCCATATGTAAAGAATCCCAAGATAGTCTGAACTGTCAAATTATCACTCTGAACAAAACGCTGAACGAATGCTGGCAACATCATAATAGATGATGCAAACACAGGTCCCATAACACCAGACATATTAATTTTGATTGGCAAATAAGACGCATTCGTATTCATAACACCATTTGCCATTACTTGACGAGGATACAAAATTTGAATACGACGTTGTGCCTGTTCAAAGAATGCAATCAATGCGATAATACCAACAACAAATGCAACAATCAGTGCAATCATCGCTGGTGAAATCTGACCAACAGACCCCAAAGATATCACTTGGGCAATACCACCTGGAACTTCTGCAATAATACCAGCAAAGATTAACAATGATGCACCCTGCCCGATACCACGTGCAGTAATTTGTTCTGCCAACCACATAACAAATACAGTACCACCAACCAATGCAATAATCGCAGATAATTCAAACGCAAAGCCTGGATTAACAACAGCAGACATCCCATTAACAGGTGCCATCATTTCCAAACCACGAATAACTGCCCAACCCTGAACGATGGCCAATAACACCGCCAAATAACGTGTATATTGGTTAATTTTCATACGTCCAGATTCGCCTTCTTTACGTAATTCACCCAATGATTTACTTGTCGCACTTAATAACTGTAAAACGATAGATGCTGAAATATATGGGAAAATATTTAATGCCAAAACTGACATACGTGACAGCGAACCACCACTAAACATATCAAACATTCCCATCATCCCATTATCACCTTGGAACAAGTGCAACACCGCTGATGCATTTACACCAGGCAGTGGAATAAATGATCCAATACGATAAACAATCAATGCACCTAATGTAAACAGAATACGTTTCTGTAAATCACTAAGGTTTCCAAAAAAGCGTTTCAAGAATTTCATTTGAATGATATTTTAACCGTTGCTTGGGCATCCAAACAAAGATGCCCAAAGATTATTTTAGTTATTCTTAATAGAACCACCAGCTTTTACAATTGCTGCTTCTGCTGACTTTGACCATTTTTCTGCAATAATATTAACTGCAGATTTAATTTCACCATTGGCCAAAACCTTCAAGCCATCCATTTTACGGTTGATGATTTTTGCAGCCATCAATGTATCAATTGTAATTGGTGCAGATGCATCAATTTTACCACTTGCGATGAATCTTTCAATATCGCCCAAATTGATTGTAACGTATTCTTTTGCGAATGGGTTATTGAAACCAAATTTTGGGAAACGACGCAAGATTGGCATTTGACCGCCCTGGAATGTTGCCTGTTTGCGTGAACCACTGCGTGCCTTTTGACCTTTGTGACCACGACCGGCTGTTTTACCAGAACCAGATCCCATACCACGACCAACACGTGTTGCGTTTTGACGTGCACCAAAATTATCCATCAATGCATTTAATTTCATTTCTTTTTCCTTTTGTCCTATAACTACCTATGTAGTTCTTTGTCGCATAAAAACAAGTACTGTTTTCATACTCGGTTTAATTTATTTTATCTGCTACGCAACGCCTGATTATATACATTATGCACCAGTTGTTGTGTAGCCTTATCATAATATCCTGTATACCAACGAATATTACTACGTGCTATTTGTTTTGCCTCAATATCGGAACATTTTTGTGTCAACATAATGTTGTTTACATAACGACGAAACAAATGAAGTGCTTCTGATTCTTTTGGAGATTTTTCTGCAAAATCAACAAACACCTGACACACATCACCAATTGTTCTGGCCGCATTTAAAGCAATAACACTATGTATCATCAGTTACTGTCCTCAATTAAGCAACAACTTCTACCAAGTGAGAAACCTTGGCAATCATGCCACGTACAGATTCAGAATCTGTGATTTCTTTGGTTTTACCCACACGACCCAGGCCCAACGCTTTTACGATTTTAACCTGTGCTTCTGGGCGACCGATAGTACTTTTAACTTGTTTTACAATTATTTTTGCCATAATTCAAACTCCGTTTATATTCTTATCTGTACCCAGATTTAGTTTTCTTCAGTTGTTGCAGTTTCTAATTTTTTACCATCACGACCTGCGATGATTTCTGCAACTGTTTTACCACGACGTGCAGCCACTGTCTTTGGAGAGTTCATTTTATTGAACGCCAAGAACGCAGCACGAATCATGTTGTTTGGATTGTTTGACCCCTGTGATTTTACAACAACGTCCTGAACACCCAAACATTCAAATACCGCACGCAACGCACCACCAGCAATAACCCCAGTACCTGGAACAGCACTGCGAACAACCAGTTTACTTGCACCGTACTTTGCAGCACTGTCATGGTGCAATGTGCGACCTTCTTTCAAAGGAACGCGAATCATTTTTGCTTTTGCAGCCTTGGTTGCTTTTTGTACAGCAGCCTGTACTTCTAATGCTTTACCTTTACCAAAGCCAACACGACCTGCTTTATCACCGACCACAACCAATGCCGAGAAAGACATGTTGCGACCACCTTTTACAGTCTTAGATACACGGTTGATAGAAACCAATTTATCTACCAAGTTATCCGTCTGCAATTTTTTATCATCAAAACGTGCCATTATTATACTCCGTCTTATTCAAATTATATTCTAACGCCACCAGCGCGGATTGCTTCGCACAGTGCCTTTACACGACCATGATAGCGATAACCACCACGATCAAAATAACAATTGTCAGCAATTTTCGCTGCAACAACACGTTCAGCAAATGCTTTACCAACCAATTCGGCACCTGCAACATTCCAACCGTGTCCTGCAAAACCTTTTTCTTTTGATGATGCAGCACAAATTGTATGACCTTTGGTGTCATCAATCGCCTGAACTTCTATATGGCGTCCAGAACGGAAAACTGACAAACGAATCTTGCCAGGATTTTTTCTTTTCAACGCACCACGATTTGCTAATGTGCGTCTTTCTTCTGTAGACAAATGTTTCAACATTTTATTTTCCTTTTTTCCGATTTCCGTAACAGCGGAAATCAAAGTTAATTATTATTTCTTCTTACCTTCTTTGCGACGGATTCTTTCGCCCTTATAGAAGATACCTTTACCTTTATATGGATCTGCTTTACGTACCTTGTGGACTTTATCAGCAAATTGGCCAACCAAGCATTTATCCATACCTTTTACAGTAAATTCTGTTGGTGTTTCACCCATAACAACTGTCAAACCAGCTGGGATGTCCATGATAACATCATGTGAATAACCTGCAACCAAAACCAATTGATTACCTTTTACAGATGCTTTATAACCAACACCTTTCATATACATTGATTTTTCAAAACCTTTTGAAACGCCTTCTACTGCGTTACGAACATTGCGTGCCATTGTGCCCCACATAGTTCTTGAAGATTTTTCTTCTGCATCTTTTGGATTAATTACAACTTGGCCTTCTTCAATAACAATATCTACCAAGCCTGCATTCTTTGTATCCAAAGGTAATTTCAATTCACCTTTTGGCCCTTTTACAACCAAAGCGTTGTCTGCAATTGCGACTGTAACGCCATCACTCAGTTTAACTGGATATTTTCCTGCACGAGACATAATTTCATCCTCACTTTATTATATAACTTTACACAATACTTCGCCACCGACATTCATCAAGCGTGCCTTGTGATCAGTCATAACGCCATTTGGTGTAGATACGATTGCGATACCCAAGCCATTTAATACCTTTGGCATTTTTGCACTGCCGGAATAAACACGACGACCTGGCTTAGATACAACTGAAATTTCTTGGATTGCACCGTTTCCACCTACATACTTTAATTCAACAACCAAATTTGAACGATGTTCATCAATTTGATTGATTTGGAAATCAGTGATAAAACCTTCTTCTTTTAATACAGACAAAACTGCCTGACGCAATTTGCTGTTTGGAACGACGACTGTTTCTTTACCTGCATTTTGACCATTACGGATGCGGGTAACCATATCGCCGATTGGGTGTGATAGTGACATCTTTTTTACTCCTTGTAACACGCACAGGGATTTAACCCTGTACTGTTTTTCTACAACTGCATTGTCCACAGTTGCGTTTGTTTTACTTTACCAACTAGATTTACGTACGCCTGGCAATTTACCTTCTCTTGCCATTGTACGAACCTGTTGACGACACAGACCGAACAAGCGGGAAAACCCACGTGAACGTCCCGTTACACTGCAACGATTACGCAAACGTGTTGGGTTTGCATTGCGTGGCAATTTTGCCACCTTTTTCATTGCATCAATTCTTTCTTCTGGTGTCGCATTTACAGACATTTTAGCCTTGATTGTTTCACGCTTTTTTGCATACTGCGCAACCAGCTTTTCACGTTTATGTTGTTTATTGATTAACGCTAATTTAGCCATCTTTTTTTACCTTTTTTAATTATTTCAAAACCAATGGCAAGCCGATTTTAGTCAGCAATGCACGTGCTTCGTCATCTGTTTTTGCTGTTGTTGCAATGACAATATCCATACCACGGATAGCATCAATTTTATCAACAGAAATTTCTGGGAATATCAAGTGTTCCTTGATACCAAATGCGTAATTACCACGACCATCAAACTTTGATTTTGACAGACCACGGAAGTCTTTTACACGTGGCAATGCAACTGTAATCAATTTATCCAAGAAGTCATACATTCTTTTACCACGCAATGTAACCTTGGTACCAATCGCTTGACCTTCACGCAAACGATATGTTGCAATAGATTTTTTTGCACGTGTAACAACTGATTTTTGGGCGGCAATCGCTGTCAAATCAGCAACAGCAGCATCTAATTTCTTTTTATCAGACACAGCTTCACCAACACCCATATTCAATACGATTTTTGTCAGTTTTGGAACTGCCAATGCATTTGTGTAACCGAATTCTTTTACCAATTCAGGTACAATTTCTTTTTCATAAATTTCACGCAATCTGCTTTGCATTTCTTTTTTCCTTATGTTGTGTTCCCGTAACAGCGGGCAACAATTTTACTTTTTTATAATTCCGCACCAGATTTTTTTGCAACGCGAACTTTTTTACCATCGTTCATTTTGTATCCAACACGTGTTGCTTTTTTTGTTTTTGGGTCAACTAATGCAACATTAGATACATGAATTGGTGCTTCGCGATCAATTATATGACCTGGTTGTTCTTGTGTTGGTTTGATGTGCCATTTATGACGATTAACACCTTCTACTACAACACGTGATTCGGATGGGCGTGCTTCCAGAATTTTACCTTTGACGCCTTTGAATTTTCCCGAAATAACTACGACTTCGTCGCCTTTTTTAATTTTCATTTTATGACCTTCCATCTGTTATTAGATTACTTCCGGTGCCAAAGACACGATTTTCTGTACATCGTATTTACGACGAACTTCACGAGCAATTGGTCCAAAGATACGTGTTCCAATTGGTTCAAAGTTGTTCTTGTTAATCAAAACAACTGCATTATCATCAAAACGGATGATTGATCCGTCTGGACGCTTTACAGGAAACTTTGTACGAACGATAATTGCACGTTGTACTGTACCTTTCTGAACTTTACCACGTGGAATGGCTTCTTTAATAGCAACGACGATTTTGTCGCCAACTGTTGCATAACGACGATGTGAACCGCCCAACACCTTGATACACATTGCTTTACGTGCACCACTGTTGTCTGCAACTGTCATAACTGTTTCATTTTGAATCATAACTTTAATCCTTTTCCTGCAAATGAGGCAATCCCCCACTGCTTTGTTATAGGTTCCGACTGTCGCCTTATAATTCCCGAACCGACCTCAAAGAACCTGTTGATTATTAGTCAACTACTTCTACTGCATCGTCTTTGGACACACCAACGCGCCCCTTAACAACCCAAGATTTTGTCTTAGAGATTGGACGATGTTCTTCAATAGCAACGATTTCACCAACTTTATATTCATTGTTTTCATCGTGTGCTTTATACTTTTTATTCTGCTTCACGAACTTACCATACAGTGGATGACGGAAACGACGTTCAACTTCTACAACGACTGTTTTGTCATTTGCTGTACTTATAACTGTTCCTTGCAGTATACGTCTTGGCATAACTATTATCCCTTATACTGTTGTTTAACCCACAGATTTTACGTGATTTTTTACGTAAAACCCACGAATTAAATTCTGTTTTTCTTTTTTCTGACCCTGCCTATGATATCTTAAAATTTAGAAATATCAACAGAAATCAGCAATTTTTTTAATTTTTTGCAGCGTTCAATTTTGTTTTAACGCGTGCGATTTCACGACGAGTCTGACGCATAACATGTGTTTTTGGCATCTGACCAGCAGCATGTTGAAAACGTTGGTTCATTTGTTCTTTTTTCAAATCAGCCAATTTGCTTTCCAATGCTTCCATCGTCAAAGATTCATTTTTTACTTTCTTTTCTGCCATTTTTAACTACCTTTTTTTTGCCCTGCCCTGGGTTTTACCCCAGGGACTGCAATTAATTAGTTAACTTTACGTTCAACAACTTTTGTTTTGACTGGCAATTTTGCTGCAGCCAATGCAAATGCTTCGTATGCAACTTCTGGTTTAACACCATCTAATTCAAACATGATGCGACCTGGTTTTACACGGCAAATCCAGTATTCTACAGCACCTTTACCTTTACCCATACGAACTTCGGCTGGTTTCTTGGTAACAGGAACATCTGGGAAAATACGAATCCACAATTTACCCATACGACGCATATGTCTTGTAATTGCACGACGTGCAGCCTCAATTTGACGTGCAGTAACACGTTCTGGTGACATTGCTTTCAATCCAAATGAACCGAATGCTAATTCACTGCCACCCTTCGCAACACCGTGAATACGGCCTTTTTGCTGTTTGCGAAATTTTGTTTTCTTTGGCATTAACATAATACAAATCCTTCAATTTAATAATTTTTACATTATTATTTGTGCTTTCTTTCGCTGCTGCCGGCATATTCAGTTGGACGTGCCATTTCAGAAGCCAATTTTTCTTTGTTAACAACATCACCTGTGTAAATCCAAACTTTTACACCGATAACACCATATGTTGTTTTGGCCTGAATAGAAGCATAGTCAATATCTGCACGCAATGTGTGCAATGGAATACGACCTTCGCGGATTTGTTCGCTACGTGCGATTTCAGCACCATTCAAACGACCCGAGCACATAACTTTGATACCCTGGGCACCTGCTTTTTGAGCATTTTGCACAGCTTTCTTCATTGCGCGTTTGAAAGAAACACGACCTTCTATTTGCTGTGCAATATTTTGCGCAACCAATTGCGCATTCAGGTCTGGACGGCGAACTTCGTAAATATTTACGACAACCTGGTCATTTTTTACCAGTTTCTTGATATCATTACGCAATGTTTCAATATCAGCACCGTTCTTACCAATAATCATACCTGGACGAGAGGTATGAATAGTCACAACCACCTTCTTAGCAAAGCGTTCAATAACAACCTTTGCCAATCCAGCTTTCTTTAACTTCTTTTCAATAAATTTGCGAATTTTTACGTCTTCTGCTAACAGGGCTGCATAATCTTTCTTGCCTGCAATCCAGCGAGAATCTGTAATTTTATTAATAAATTCGCGCAATGAAATTGGTGATACTTTCTGTCCCATTTTCTTTTTTCCTTAAATTTTTGCGGGGGCGTTCTTGAAGTGTTTCCACTTTATTCAAGAATCGTGCGATTCTATACCGCCCCACACATGTTTATTATTTTGTTGTTTCTTTTTTTGCTGTTTTCTTCTTAGAAGGTGCAACACCAGATTCCAAAACGATTGTCAAATTAGAAAAAGGTTTCAAAATTGGACGAGCACTTCCACGTGGACCTGCCATAATGCGTTTCATTGTTAACGCTTTGCCACACCAAATTTCTTTGATGAACAAAGTATCAACTGGCAAATGTTTATTGTGTTCTGCATTTGCAACTGCAGACAACAAAGTCTTTAACACTTCACCAGATACACGCTTCTTTGAAAATTTCAAGACATCAACAGCACGTTCAACTGGTAAACCACGAATCATATCGCATACCAAATTCAACTTCTGATGGCTAATGCGAATCATTTTATTGAACGCACGAACCTGATTTTCTTTAATTCCATATCTTGTAGTTGTCATAACTAATTACCCCATATTATTTTTTGCCTGCTGCGGCTTTTTTGTTTGCTGCGTGACCCTTGAATGTACGTGTTGGGGCAAATTCACCCAATTTATGACCAATCATATCTTCTACGATTGATACAGGAATGAATTTATTACCATTGTGTACTTCAAATGTCAATCCAACCATTGGTGGCACAATTGTGCTGCCACGGGACCAGGTCTTGATTGGTTTATGGTCGTTTTTTTCATTTGCAACTGCTGTTTTTTTCAAAACAGAAGGATGAACATAAGGACCTTTCCATACTGAACGAGACATCATTTACTCCGTTATTTTATATTATTTCTTTTTCGCCAAATGTCTGCTGCGAATAATCATCTTAGCAGTACGTTTATTGCTACGGGTA
>JAZNVR010000008.1:0-6978 GCA_045592905.1 Candidatus Enterousia sp. | reverse complement strand
CGGCCCGCCTGCGAAGAATATGTTTTCGCTAACATTCTATCAATGTACCGGTTTAACAGAAATATCCGCAGGGCTGTTTGCCGGGATTTCTGGGCCGCCTGCAGCGAATATGTTTGGCCAAACATTTCGTGAGTGTTCTGGGATAAATAAACCATTGCCGAACGATTTGTTTGCTGGAATTGATGGGGCGCCAGTATCACAGATGTACTTTTATACATTTGGCGGATGCAGTAATTTACCTGGGCCAATTCCAGAAAATTTATTTGGTAATATTTACGGTGCGCCCGCATCAAGCATGTATCGATATACATTTTATGGTTGTAGTAGTCTGAACAGTGAAATTCCAGAAAATTTGTTTGGTAACATTTCTGGCGATGCCCAGGATGGTATGTTTTATCAAACCTTTTATTGGGGGGTACCAATTTATGGCGAATCAGCCAAGATAAATGGAAAATATCTGTATGAAATATGGCCAGATGCGACAACAGATCAAGTTAGGGCTATGTATGCTGGTTGTAAACAGTTGACTGATTATGCGGATATTCCAAGTAATTGGAAATAACAGAAAAAACTTGACTTTTTTGTCAATTTAGTGTAATATATACTGTATCAAAGCAGCATCGTTCGATGTCTGAAATCTCCAACAAAGGAATAATTTATGCATATTAATGAATTAAAGGCTAAATCGCCACAGCAATTGCTGAAAATGGCAGAAGATATGGGTATTGAAAATCCATCACAATTAAACGTGCAACAGTTGCGGTTTGCTGTTATGCGTGTGTTTGCCGCAGATAAAAAGGTTGTTTTAATCGGTGATGGTGTTCTGGAACGTATGCAGGACGGTTTTGGATTCTTGCGTGCCCCAGAATCTAATTATCTGGCGGGGCCAGACGATTTATATGTATCACCAAATTTAATTAAAAAGTATGGGTTAAAGACGGGTGATTACATAGAAGGACAAATTCAAGCACCACAAAATGAATCTGAACGCTATTTTGCGCTGGAAACAATAGAACGTGTTAATGGTGATAATCCTGAAAAGTTAAAACATCGTGTTTCTTTTGATGATATGACACCATTGTATCCTGATGAAATGCTGAAAATGGAAGTGGCCGATGACAAAGACAAGGGACGCAATCTGTCCGCACGTGTTATTGACTTGATTTCCCCAACTGGCAAGGGACAACGTTCATTGATTGTTGCACCACCACGTACGGGTAAAACTGTTATGCTGCAAAATATTGCACACAGTATCGCAACAAACTATCCAGATGTAAAATTAATTGTGTTGCTGATTGATGAAAGACCAGAAGAAGTTACAGATATGCAACGCAGCGTCAAAGGGGAAGTTATTTCATCTACATTTGATGAACCGGCTGCACGTCATATCCAGGTGGCAGAAATGGTAATTGAAAAGGCAAAACGTTTGGTAGAAGCAGGGCAAGATGTGGTTATCTTATTAGATTCTATTACACGTTTGGGACGTGCGTATAATACGTGTGTTCCATCCAGCGGCAAGGTTTTAACAGGTGGTGTTGATGCGTATGCGTTACAACGTCCAAAACGTTTCTTTGGTGCAGCACGTAACATAGAAGGTGGCGGTTCGCTGACAATTATCGCAACTGCACTGGTTGATACGGGTTCTAAAATGGACGAAGTTATCTTTGAAGAATTCAAGGGCACTGGCAACAGTGAAATTATTCTGGATAGAAAATTGTCTGATAAACGTGTTTATCCGGCAATTGATATTACAAAGTCTGGTACACGCAAGGAAGATTTGCTGGTGGGTAAAGACATCTTGTCAAAAATGTATGTCTTGCGTCGTATCATTAATCCAATGGGAACGTTGGAAGCGATGGAATTCTTGTTGGATAAACTGCGTCTGACCAAGACAAATGATGATTTCTTTTCATCAATGAATCAATAAATATATCCCGCAATTGCGGGATTCTTTTTTTTTAGGAATTTATAATGAATAAAATATATTTTATGTTGGCGGCTTTGGCTGCCGTTTTTTTGATATATTATTTGGGAAATGCAAATGGTATGCAAAAGTGCCAAAAAAATATGGCAGAACAAAATATACAAAAACAATCTGAAATTATACAAATTCAAGAGGCTATAAATGAAGAAGTTGTTCATACTAATACTGATGATATTCGTTACTTCTTGTTCCAAAACTATACCATTGCAGACTAATGCGTGTGATAAAATAGTTTGTACCCCAATATATGGTAAAAAAACTGACTGGAATCGTATAAGTGATGATTTGGCACGTAATATATATCGGCATAATAAAATGTGTGAAAAAATTAATAAATAATATTGACGATTTTATATTTTTGTACTATATATTGATGTGATGGGTGAAGAAAATATTCTTTTGGTTAAAGATAAACGCAGGGCAGAAGTAAAACATTCTGCGTTGACGGGGTTTTTGCGTCATAATTGGACACGAGGTACCAAACGATTAAAGCAAATTATCTATAATTGTGATGTACAACCATATTTAGGGGTTTTGCCACCAGAATTGCGTAGTATATTACCAAAAAATAAAATTGCGTCAGTTACACAACAATTTCGTGAATCATTAGAAGATTTCTTAATAACCAATGGATTTGAAATTCATGATATGGATGCGGATAAAGTCTATGAAATTCCATCTGTTGGTGAATTGTTTAATACAAAATGTTTTTTGGAAACCAAGGGTATCAATGCGTATGGTGTTAATCCATGGGGTGGGGCTGTTGGTTTTGTGTGTAAGTTGTCTTTTCCAGAAATAAATGCACATTATGCGTTAAAATTATTTTATAAAAAACCTGCATCGTGGGCACATTATAGTCATGGACCATGGTTTGAAATTGCAACTGCGTTTGCTGCCAATAATGCCCAACCACATGATAATAATCCGATTTATATGGCATCGTTAAAGTATGATATGTATATGTTGTCTAAATGGGCTGGTGATAAGCAAGATGGAATCCCAGGGCGTGATAAATTATATTCAATCTTTGAAACATCATTACAGGAAAATGGTGTCAGAAATCGTCGTGGTGGACGTATTATTGATTGGGGCGAAACGTTTTTGACTGGATACGGTCGTTTGTCTTATCCAGCACGTAAGTTGGTTCGCCAATTTATCGCAGGCGATAAACAAGCAATGCAAAAAACATTGGATAAATATAAAAAAAATCATGTTGATTCAAATCAAATGTGCCAGGCAATAGAATATATCCATGATAATTTGATGCATAAACACAGATAGTTTATTTTATTAATATTTGAAGCAATTCATTGATTATGTCCAAAGATTTCTTGTCGCCAGATGGTGCGTATTCAACAAATTCAAAACTGTATGCGTCTTGGAATGAACTGACAAGTGTTTTTGCCATATCTGGATTGATTCCGCCAGCAGCAGGAACCAAGACATCACTAAAATATTGCGGGTCAATTGCGTCAAAGTCAAAAGATACAACGTATGGACGATTGCCAATTTGTTGACGAATGTTTGATATGATTTCTTGAATGTCTGATATATTGTGTATGTCTTTGGCATATGAAATGTTTATATTGTTTGCCAGTACAAATTCTGATTCTGCAGGTTCAAACGAGCGTGATGCAATATAAAATATATTCTTGGTACGTAATGCGGGGCGTCGTCGTGGAATAGACAGCCACCGTTCGTCGCCATCGCCCAGTAATGCACGAACATTTGTGCCATGTGGTGCACCAGATGCCTGAATTTGTGAAGATTGTGGGGTGTGTATATCCAGATGTGCGTCAATGTATACTAAACATAAATCATCTGTATCTAAATAATCAGCAATTGCACAAAAATGACCGAAATTTACAGAATGATCACCACCAATTAATATATGCGGTGCATGTGGTGTTGCAGCGTATATTTTTTGTTGTATTTTTGCATTTTCACCAAATCGGTCAGATATAATATCTGTGTACCTATATTCATCTGGTAAAACCATGTGCCAATTCTGTTCTGGAAATATGGCTTGTATAACATCCGGTGCCAATGCAGGCCCAGTTTCCGTTATATTTGCAGTGGCACCACGCCCATATTTAATACCAATTATATGTTTCATTTGTAAGATTCCACGATGCTTTCCGCTGCGTTCTTTATTTTTTGTAGTGTTTGTTCGTATGCATTACAATCACGTGATATTTCTGAACGATATGCATCACGTAAATTATCAGACATATAAGAACATCTGTCCAGGTATTGTGAACAATATTCGTTCCCTGTAACAAAAGCATTTTGACCACGAACACGACTTTCCATATCAGACCAATTTATTTTGCCCAGCGCATCGTCAATATTTTCCCATGAACTGTTGCCAAAGTATTTGCCAACACTGTTCATCCAATAGTCATCCATTTCGTCGTCTGACCATTCTGTGGTATTTTTTATGGTTAAAATCTGATTGACTAATGATTCAATGGCGGGTTGATATTTGGCATCTATCTGTGATAATTTAGAACTGCAATAACAGCGATTATATGCTGTATCTTTACGCATACAATAATTATTCATGCATTCTGTATAATCGGCCAGACAACGTGTTGATGAAACAGGTTCTATATCTGGGGTGCGATATCCGGATTCTGTGCCAGAATAAGATGTATTATATTTGTTTTTACGGGTCGTACCACGTGCAGTTACAGCATTTCTGGATAATCCTGGTCGTGCAACAACACGACGTGCAGGTGCAGTTTGTGCAGATTGTTGCATTGTTGAAATGGCACTGCGTCCAGTATTTGTTCTGCGGGCATTTGCGCTGGATGCAGTACGGCCGGCCGGAACAGGGCGTGGAACAACCCGACGTTCGTTTGCCAGTCTGGTTGTGCGTACAACAGTGTTTATCGGATTTAATGATTGTGATGTTGTAACCCCGGGATTCAGATTTGTTCGCATCTGATTATTCATATATGGATACATATAGTTATAATTATATCCAGTTGTATTGGTTAATTGTGCATCACGTGTCATGGCAAATGTGGTGTTGCCAGTACATAACAGTACGATAAAATAGAAAAATATCCTTCTCATTTCACGCATATAATAGAAAAAAATACAATATCATACAAGTATAAAAATAATTTGATATAAAAATTTGCATTTTAAAAAAATGCTGTTATAATAGACTTCGTTTCGGGGTGTAGCTCAGTCTGGTAGAGTGCTTGGTTTGGGACCAAGATGTCGAAGGTTCGAATCCTTTCGCCCCGACCAGAAAATTCAAACCGTCGCATTTGCGGCGGTTTTTTGTTTGTATTCCAATATTTTCGCGAGTTCGAATCTTATTATTTTCAAAAAAGCAAAAAATTTAATTTCTCGAACTTTTTGTGATATAATTCCCACCAAGGAGTTTTTTTATGAAAGCGACCATCGCATTAATTTTAATATCTATTTGTACGTTTTCAGAACTTACCGCATATATGCCACAAATAATAAAAATATTAAAAACTAAATCTGCAGATGATTTATGTTTGACAAGTTGGTTAATATGGATTGTGTCTGATATATGTTATTTAGCATATGTTTTATTAGAAAGTCCTGAAATCGGCGTAGTATTTCTTGCTGCTTTAAGTTTAGCATTAGTTTTGTTTGTATTCGGGTTGACACTCTTTTACCAAAAACACCCGAAAACAAAGAAAAAACACCATCGTTAAACGAGTTTTATCTCTTCAATCTCTCTTCCAATCTGTATAATCTCGGTTCGCAAATTGCCATCCCAGCACGACTAGATTTTTTTTAAAGTTCTGAACCCAGCGGAAATGCTGGGTTTTTTGTTTCTGGCTTTTGTGTATAAAAACATGATAAAGGTTGTGGAGCAGGTGTTGTTTTTTATGATATAATTATGGTTAATAGTTGTTAATTGTTTTGGTTAATGGGGGTGAATTATTATGTCCGGTGGAGTCTTGTTTGCGGCGGATGCAGAATTAATGCAGTTTTGCCGTGTCTATATGCGATGTGTGGAAAGTGGTGGCGTTCGTGTTGGTGATTTGATGTTGTTGGATGTGTTGTGTCGTTGCGCGGGACCGCATACCCCCGTGACCCTGGCGGACAGATTTGGCGTGTCAAAACCCATGATCGCTGCGCGTTTGGCGGGGTTGGAACGGGATGGGTTTATTGTGCGTGTGCCGTCGCCCGAAGATAAGCGCAGTGTATATATTATGCCAACGAAAAAATGTGCTGATGTGATGGGGCGGGTTGAACAATTTATGGGGGCGCAACGCATAGCAAAAAAAATGGGAGAAAAGAAATTTGAAAGGTTTATGTCGCTTGTTGTGCTGGCAAATAGGGCACTAGGGGTGGGGGGTGAATCTGGGGCTTGAATTTTATAAAAAATAGTATAGAATAGGTGGCGTTGCGCCCGTAGCTCAGCTGGATAGAGCATCGGATTTCTAATCGTTCGTAATTTTTATGGATTGATTTGGATTTAGATGTATAAATGCTGGATTTATGCGGGTGTGCGTGAAAATCAGTTCTGTATAAAACTGGATACAGATTGATTGAATTGTATGTAATTGTATGTATAATGTTACATATTTGTTACATAGAATGTTACATAGGAATTCGTCGCGTGATACGTCAAATTCCACACAGTTGGTTATGTGCCCATGGCTCAATCGGATAGAGCAATTGCCTTCTAAGCAATAGGTTGCAGGTTCGAGTCCTGCTGGGCACGCCACTAATTTGTAAGTCAAAAAATACCTATGTTTCAATAAGTTGTTTTATGTTTTTTCTTGGCTTTGTGCCGATTGTTTAAGCTTTCTGTTGACTTTTTGTGAATCATATATTATATTACACATGTAATAACTCCCTTGCGTGCAAGGGATGGGGGCTGAGGGGAAACCCAAATAAGCCCCAATTTTTTTAGTATGGGGTGATGTCATGACAGCGGTTCAACGAGTAGGTGTATACATAGACGGTAACAATTTATTTTATGGAGCATTGAAAAG
>JAZNVR010000007.1:0-23960 GCA_045592905.1 Candidatus Enterousia sp. | reverse complement strand
GTTTTCAACCACCACCTTAAAGTATGAAAATGTGTTACCCCACCAATTTGTGGGGGATTTATATGAGAAAGATAATTTGTCTGTGTCTGATGATATTATGTGTTTCTGCACATGCACGCACGCTGCATGTTGGGGATAATACAATAAAACTGTCACAAACAAAAACAACCACACCAGCCCTGCACGTGCGGGTTGATAATGAAGTATGGTATGGAAATATAGGACATTGTAAACTTCCTATGAATAAAAATACAGATAAAGAATTAAAGGTAAAATACAACGATACAGTTTATTGGGTATCAGATGTTGATGATTATGTTATTATTGACGGCAAACTGATTGCAGCAAATTGTAATATTTATCTGCAAAGTACCGGTACACAATGGATTGATACAGAAACAATACCGAAAGATTATACATCTTCTGAAGTTACTTTTCATATGAAAGAAATAAATCAATCTAACAAATTTAGTGGAATATTTGGCACAATGGAACGTATTGATTACACAACTGGAAATGCCGGTTATGCACGATACTACATACGATACATACCACAATATTCTGCATATTGGTACGGATTGGGACAAACAATAATAAAACCAAAAGTACACACAAATAAAACAACCGTTATTTTAGATGCGCTAAACCACCAAATTATAATAGACAAAGAAAAATATACAGCAAATGTCAGTATGCTAGATAAAAACACATCGCATTCTTATTTATTTTCAGAAAATGGCGAAACAAGCGGTGGGTTACCTGTAAAGATTTATTCAACCAAAATTTACAAATACAATACATTGATTCGGCATTTTGTGCCGGTGCCGTGTGGGCTACAGATTGGGGATTTTGTTGTGCCAAGTAACGGTATGTGGGATATTGTGGAACAAAAATTTTATGGCAATATGGGCACAGGTGACTTTATTTATGGCATAGATGAGTAATTCTTACGCCATCCTTATACATGGGACATCCTGCTATCATTTTACGCTAACATGTCCTGTTATCACTAAAAAAAATCCCCCAAACGGGGGATTTTTACCACAGTTTTACACGATTTTCTGGTGCAATATACATTTTGTTGTTTTGGGTAATATTAAATACATCATACCATGCAGTGATATGAGGCAATATACCGTTAACACGATTTTTTCCCAATGAATGTTCATCTACCTTGGTTAATCGTAATTCTTCGTCTGGACGAATATTTTGTGCCCAAACACCTGCGTATGCAATAAAGAAACGCATGTCTGATGTTAATCCGCTGACAGTATCTGTTGTTTCACCAAATTTTTTGTATGCATCAAATGAAATTGTAACGCCACCGTAATCAGCCAGGTTTTCACCCAGTGTGAATTCCCCGTTTGCATAAACTTCATCATTGATTTTGATTGTGTTGAAAAATTCTTTCATAACGTTTGCACGTTCATCAAAACCATGTGCATCTGTTTCTGTCCACCAATCTTTCATATTTCCATCTTTGTCAAAATGACGACCAGAATCATCAAACCCATGTGTCATTTCATGCCCAATAATGGCACCAATTGCACCATAATTAAACGCATCATCTGAATCCATGTCAAAGAATGGATATTGTAATATCCCCGCAGGAAAACAAATTTCATTTGTTGATGGATCATAATATGCATTTACTTCATGTGCATTCATATACCATATTGTTGGATCGTTTTTCTGGCCAATTTTTGCAATCCAAAACGCATCTTCAAATTGTGAAACACGCACTACATTTTCCCACAGCGAATCATTTTTTATTTCCAGTTTGGAATAATCACGCCATTTGTCTGGGTATCCAATCTTTGCCTTGAATGTAGACAGTTTTTCTAATGCTTTTTGTTTTGTTTCGTTGCTCATCCAATCCAGATTTTCAATACGCATTGCATATGCACGTTGCAAATTTTTTACCAAGTTCTGCATACGTTTTTTTGCATCACTGGAAAAGTATGTTTCAACGTATATACGACCAACTTCTTCGCCCAATGAACCATCAATCATAGATACAGCACGCTTCCAACGTGGCTTTTTTTCTTGTTGTCCGGCCATGGTACGATTATAAAAGTCAAAAGATATATCATATGTTTTGTCATCTAATACGGTATCAGCAGCACTGACAATACGATATTTCAGATATGTTTTTATTAATCCAAAATCAGTATCGTTCATAATTGCAATTGATTCTTGAATTGCTTCTGGTTGACCTATGTTAATAAATTTTGCGTGCTTTGCACCACGTGCAGATAAAAATTTATCCCAATCAAATCCTGTAAATTTTTCTTTGACTTCATCAATGCTCATTTTGTGATAGTTTGCATGTGGATTACGTAGTTTTTCTTTTGGATAAAAAGATTTTGCCATACGTTCTTCCAGTGCATATAATTTTTCAACATCAACATCAATGCCGAAATTTTTCATCTGGTTTTCAATAAATGTTTTGTATTTTTTTCGTATTTCAATGGATTTTGCATCTGTATCAAAATAATAATCACGTGATAAACCCAGGCCACCTTGGCCGATATTATACAAGAAATATTCGCTGTCCATTTCATCCAGTGCAACGCCATCGCCCCAGAACGCTGATGAAAATGTAAAAATATGTCCTAAATATTCTTCAAGATTTTCACGTGTTAAATTATCAATTTGTGCAATTAAACCAGATACAGGCTTTGTGCCGTCTGCATTTAGTTTTTCTTCATCCATTGCGATTTTGTATAATGTTCCGATTTTGCCGGTATCTGTTTCTGCGATTTGTCGTGTGCGTTCCAGATTTGTGTTACGCAATACTTCAAATGCACCGTATCTAGAATAATCATTTGGTATTGTATTTGCAGAACGCCAACCGTTTGTAGCGTATTGATAAAAATCATTGCCCGCATTAAAGGTTGTGTCCATGTTTTCTAATTTTATTCCGATGTTCAATGTTTTCTCCTTTGTAAAAGAACCAGCATAAGCAAATGCGATAATTACAGATATTATTCCGACCAGATTTAACAGTTTGTTTTTCATTTTTTTATTTCACCATATTTACCAAAATGTTATCTAAGATTAACATACCTTGGTTGGTTGTGCAAATTCTGTTGTCTTTAATTTGAACCAAGTTTGGGTTATTGTTAATCCAGTTTATATCAATAGCCTTTTTTACATTGTCTGTCAATTGGCAACCACGTGTTGTTCGTATTCCTGTAATAATTATTTCTGATGCACGAACGTTATCTGATATTTTATCAAATTGTTTGTACGCCCCCAGTTGTTCATACCAACTGTTTTCATACAGTATACGTCCTGCAGCACCCAATCCAATACCGATATAAGGTTGTCCATCCCACACATTTTGATTATGCTTGCATTCATATCCATATGCGGCATAGTTAGAAACCTCATATCTGGGGATTTTTAGTGTATCACCAATTGCAATATACATTTGTGCCATCGTTTCATTGGATGGCATATTCAGTTTCATCTTGCCAAATGGTGTGTTTGATTCAATGGTCAGTTCATACATTGAACAATGTCGTAATCCCATAGCGTTTATTTGATTGCATGTATCTATTACACTGTTAATATCTTCGTCCGGCAGTCCATATATAAAATCTGCGGATAATCGTACACCAATATTGTTTGCAATATCTATTAATTGCAGTGCGTCATATACAGTATGTTGGCGTCCCAGGAATTTTAGTTTATCGTCACTAAGACTTTGTACGCCAACAGACAAACGGTTAACGCCAGATGTACAAAAGTCTTGTAATTTTTGCTGGGTTAATGTTTTTGGATTTGATTCCAGTGTTATTTCTGCATCTGGGGCCAGATTGAATTTATTTTGTATGGTTGTAATAATTGCATCAAATGTTTGTACCGGCATCAATGATGGTGTGCCACCACCAAAAAATACTGTTGGAATATTAATCTTTCCTAATTTTTCCGCCCAGAAGCAAATTTCATTGCATATATCATTTTGGTATTTTGTCCAGTCTGGATTTTGACAAGCATGCGAAAAAAACGCACAATATCGGCATTTTGACATGCAAAATGGTACGTGTATATAAATATTATGTGCGATATTTGTCATGTTTTGATATTTTACAGATTGAATTTATTCGTGCAAGTCATAAATTAAAATACTTTTTTCGCATAAAAAATTATGATATAATAATCGTGTTATATAAAATATGAAGGCAGGGATAATATCATTTTTATCGGGTTTTTTGGTACCGGTCGCAGTGTTCGCTGCGAACGAGGGTGTCCCATCGTATTATCAGACACAGTCTGCACCAACTGCAAATCAAGCATCGTATAATCGTTATGCTAAACAGGGATACACTAAATATGTTGGTATGTCTGGTTCTAAACAGAATATCGGATCTCGTTCTTATTCATATCAAGTTCCACGTCAAATGCCGGTACAGCAGATGCCAACATTTATTGGAACAATGACTGCAAATGGTGTGGCGATGCCCCCAGAATCAGAACCTGCTACCAGTATTTCTGTTGGATATTCACGCAGATTTTCAGATTTTGAATTTGAAACTGGTGTAAATTCTATTTTGGAATGGGACGATATGGTTTGGAATGAAATCAACGTTGGTGCCCGTCATAATTTCAGTTTGCGTGATTTTGATATGTATCTATATGGCGATTATTCATATGGTACCATGTCGCATGGTGGCTTATCAATGGATTATGACTTAAAACCATTTGATGAAGCGTTCCCAGAATACGGAATCTTTACTATTTCAACAGGGGATCAGTCTGGTCGCAGCAATCATTTGCGTTTGGGGGTTGCTGCACATCATATTTGGGATATTGGTGGTTGGAAATTATCGCCTACGATTGGTTATGAAATCTTTAAGCATAATTTAGAGATGTCAAACCATTATTATCCAAATCCTGGTGTTTATTTGCCATTGATGACAGATACTGGTGAATACGTATTTGGTGATGAATTGGGTCAATATTATTCTGTGCCAATTGGTTCTGATGTACCCGAAAATTGGTACCAAGTTTGTATGTCGCCAGAAGATATCAAGGTTGTAGAAAATGTTCCAAATGGTTACTATGATGGTTTTGCTATCTTGGGTGATGCATTAACCACAGGTGATTATGAACCTGCGATGGGTACTGTTCCATGGGGTGTTGAATCTGGCGAATGTGTAATTATTGGTGGCGATGGTCCAATCGTTGTAGATGGAACAACACATATTTATAATACAACCTGGTCTGGTTTTTATGTCGGTTTAGAAATTGAAAAACAGATGACCCTGAAAGACAAATTACGTTTGTATATGCAGGTTAGTTTGCCAAAATATTCATCCGAAGGTATTTGGCCAAATCGTACCGATTGGCAACAGAACCCCAGTTTCCTGGACGAAGGAAGTAATGGTTCGTATTCGTATGCTGCAGAAATGGAATATGATTACAAGTTATCGGATAGGTTGCGTTTATCGCTAAAGGTTGATACAAATTTATTCCATGTTGGTAAAATACCTGGTGAATTGTATGTTGCAGAATACAGTCAATATGTAATTGATGAAAATGGTCAGTATGTTATGATTGAAGAATATGAATATGATGCACTTGGTAATATCATTGGCACATATTTTGTTCCATTGTTGGAAACGGTGCCTGCACATACAGAAAAAGTAACGGATTCTCTGAAACGTGCAACATGGCAATCGTTTGGGTTGCATCTTGGTTTCAAATACTCATTCTAATATCTTGGGGTGCTTTGCAATGAAGAAAATAATGTTTTGGCTGATTATGGCTGTATTTATTGTACCAAATTATGCACATGCAAATATGGGTGCGTTTGATATTGACAGGTGGTATAACATAATTGATTCTGTGCGTCAAACTGCAACTGCCCAGGGGATATCGTCAGATATCATAAAACAAACATTACGGTCGCCTGCATTTATTCCATCTATTGTAAAAAGTGATAAAAATCAGTCTGAATTCAAGTTAACACTGCAACAATATCTGAACAGAACTGTCAGTGATTCACGCATTGCCCAAGGAAAAATAATGCGTAATAAATACCCGACCATGTTATCCAGGGTTGAAAATAAGTATGGGATTCAGCCACATGTTATGTTGGCGTTTTGGGGGTTGGAATCAAATTATGGCGAAACAAAGTCCAGACATAAATTAACAGATGCATTTTTTACATTAATGTATGACGGCAGACGTGAAACATTTTTTACTAAACAGTTATTGGCATTAATGAAAATAGCAGATAAAAATAATTTAGATATAAATGATATACGTGGTTCTTGGGCTGGTGCGATGGGGCATTTTCAATTTATTCCAACAACATTGGAACAATATGGTGCAGATGGTAATAATGATGGCAGTATTGATATAATACACAGTGTTGGTGATGCAATGTTTAGTGCTGGAAATTATCTAAATAAATTAGGTTGGAATCCAAACGAAAAAATTGTACGTCGTGTTATATTGCCATCTGATTTTGATATATCAATGCTGGATGGGAAAACCAAATTGACATTACCACAGTGGGCTGCATTAGGGGTTACGAATCCGGATGGAACACCAATACCATCAAATGAAATGCGTGCAGGATTGGTCGCAGATGTTTCGTATATTGAATCTTTACGTAATTCGGCACAAAATAATACAGAAAATGTTAACATGGATGTTGATGTTGTACCAATGCCTGTCATAGATGCATATTTAACATATCCTAATTTCTATCGCATAAAAAAGTGGAATAATTCCAATTGGTATGCAATTGCGATAGCAACATTGTCAGATGCATTGAAATAAAAAGAACCGACATTTGTCGGTTTTTTTAATCTTTAATTTTGAACAATGGTATAAAATCAAACAATAATATTTTCTTGTTCTTGATTTTTATAAATGGAATTTTGCAAAACAAGCGAATGCGTATCCTGCGAATATTTCGTTCGTATTCTTTTCTGTATGCAGGATGTTTGTCGCATATTTGCAGTTTGATAGATTCGTGTGCAATTGACATTTGTTTCTTTTGTAAATGTGATGTGTTCTTTGCAGAATATCTGTATTCAACCAAAACTTCTGGGATATTATAAAAGAACGTAATGTCCATCAGTCGTCCCCACAATCTGTAATCTTCGGCTGGTGTATATTGTTCTTCGTAACGAATGTTATTATCTGTCAGTACAGATTTACGTATCATTGCCGTTGTGTGCATAATTGCACAAACATTTGTCATATGTATTTTTATATCTGTATCAAATTCTGGATTTTTTCTGATAAAATTTCGTGTGTCAAACCAGTGTGCCCACGTACCAACAACGCCAATATATGGTTTTTTATTTAATATTTCTACCTGTTTTTCCAATCTGGTTGGATGTGATATATCGTCATGATCAAATATGGCCAAATACATTCCGGATGCCCAATCAATTAATATATTGCGACTGGCGGATATTCCAAGATTTGTTTTATTTTTTCTGTATTTTATACGCTTGTCAGAAAAAGAGTTTATAATTTCATCTAGTTCTGTATTTTCAGGGCTGTCATTCAAGATTAAAAATTCAAAATCAGCAAAAGTTTGATTTAATATAGATTCAATTGCCAATTTCAGATGTTCTGGACGTGTGTTGAAAATAGGCATCAAAACAGATACTAATGGCACCGATTTTTTTTGTTTTATCTGTGTCATGACATGGACCTCTTAGATTAAATGACATCAAAATATATGATATCTGAATAAAAGATAAAATCAATATAAATAAAAATAATTGATATATCGTCTTTTCTTTGATATTCTTCCCAGTATAAATATTACAAAGGATATATTTATGGCAATCAAAGTACGTGATTTTGAAGTACGTCTGACCCGTAACAAAGAAGAAAGAAAACAGGTTCGTCAACTGCGTTACAAGGTTTTTGTTGAAGAAGAAGGTGCAAGCACAACCGAAGAACAACGTGCACTTGGCGAAGAATATGATGCATATGATAGATATGCGGAATACATGGCAGTTTTTCATAATGGTCGTGTTGTTGGAACATATCGTATTATTGATAGAAATGCTGCTGAAAAAATGGGGGGATTTTATACAGAAAATGAATTTAATATATCCAAGATAAAGAAATACAATGGCAATATTGTTGAAATGTCACGTGCGTGTGTTGCACCAGAATATCGTGAAAATGCACTGGTGATGCGATTGTTATGGGCGGGACTGGGGGAAATGATTCTGCGTCGTAAAATTGCAATATTATTTGGGGTTGCGTCATTCGTTGGTCTAAAGCCTGTAAAGTCGGCCCAGGCCATATCGTATTTGTATTATAATCATTTAACGCCATTACGTTTACGTGCGACTGTTTTGTCTGAACGTTTTGCAGATGGTATAAATCCAAAAACATCACGTATGAATATTTTGCCACGTGAATTTGTTGATGAAGCAGATGCCAAGGCAGAAATGACACCATTGATAAAAGGTTACTTGCGTCTGGGTGCAACATTTGGACGTGGTGTATTTATTGACAAGGTTTTCAATTCATACGATGTATTTGTTATGATTGAAACACGCAAAATGAATGCAACATATCAAAAGCATTTTTTGGGTCGTGAAGATGCATTGGGCAACCCAGAAGACAAGGATAATATCATTAAAACTGTGGGTAAAATTATAACATTCCCTGTGGTTGGATCGTTCAAGGTTGTTCGTGCAGTGGTTGAATTTTTACTGCATGAAGATGCTGCAGATGCCGAATGTATTGAAGATGCCCCAAAGACAGAAGATGAAGAATAATTATCATGGCAAAATTAAGACGACAAAATATTTTTAATACGACCGCTGCTGCAATAAAATTCATATTGTTTTGGATTATGGTTGTGGTGCAATTGCCAATTATATTCCTGTTGCCAACGGGCAGTAAACTGTCGGTTCGTTACATGCCGGTATTTATGTGGTTTTTGATAAAATTGGCTGGGATAAAGATTGTTGTGCATGGCACGTTATCAGATGCACGTCCACTGATGGTTGTATCAAACCATATATCTGTATTTGAATTGGCAACATTTCCATTGGCCTTTGGTGGCAGTTTTATTGCAAAAAAAGAAATGGAAAATTGGCCATTGGTTGGATGGGTTGCGAAAAAGTTTGGCGTAATATTTGTTGATCGTCGCCCATCACATGCACGTGATGCACTGGCGGTTGTGCAAAAGACTGTCCAAAATGTGAAATATCCAATGATACTGTTTCCCGAAGGTACAACAACAAACGGTGCATATGTAAAACCGTTCAAAAGTTCGTTGTTTAACTTTGTTGAAAATTCCAATGTTGTTGTGCAACCAATGGCGATGCATTATCGTTATAAAGACGGCACACCAATTGATGAACAAACATTGGCGAATCATTTTGCGTACTTTGATAACAAAAAGATGGATGTGGGGCCATTATGTAAACGTGAACGCAGTGCATTTGGTCAGGTTTTTCATATAATGATGCTGGGCGGATTTATGGTTGAGATTACATTATTGCCACCACCACCCCTGGGGGGTATGGACAGAAAGCAGATTGCCGACACACTGCAAAAAATCGTATCGGAAAAATATATGGAATTAAAAGATAAAAAATAAAAACAAAAAGAGATTTATAAAATGAAAACAGCTATTACACCAACACGCAGTGAAGATTTTAGTCAGTGGTATCAAAATTTAATCGTTGCCGCAGATTTGGCAGAAAACGCACCTGTGCGTGGTTGTATGACAATTAAACCATATGGTTGGGCAATTTGGGAACTGATGCGTGATGAAATGGACAGACGTATCAAAGCACATGGGGTTCAGAACGCAAACTTTCCATTGTTGATACCAATTGAATTTTTTAATAAAGAGGCACAACACGTTGACGGTTTTGCCAAAGAATCTGCGGTTGTTACGCATCATCGTCTGAAAATGATTGATGGTAAATTGCAACCAGACCCAGAATCAAAACTGACGGAACCATATATTATTCGTCCAACATCTGAAACAATTATTGGTGAAGCGATGTCCAGATGGATTCAGTCATATCGTGATTTACCAATGAAATTAAATCAGTGGGTAAATGTAATGCGCTGGGAAATGCGGCCACGTATGTTCTTGCGTACGTCTGAATTTAACTGGCAAGAAGGTCATAACGTATTTGCAACCCACGAAGAAGCGAATGCAGATGCACGCAAAATGCACAAGATGTATGGCGACTATATGCGTGATGTTTTGGCGATTCCATCAATTATGGGCGAAAAAACACCCGAAGAACGGTTTGCCGGTGCAGACCATACATATACACTGGAACATATTATGCAAGACGGCAAGGCATTACAGGCCGGTACATCGCATGACTTGGGACAGCATTTTTCTAAATCATTTGGTATCCAATTCTTGGGTACAGATGGTAAATTACAGCATGCATGGACGACCAGTTGGGGTACAACAACACGTATGATGGGTTCTATGTTTATGGTGCATTCGGACGATGATGGTTTGATTTTGCCACCATTTGTCGCACCATATCAGGTTGTAATTATTCCAATTACACGTGATGATACCGCAGAACAATTAAATGCATATGCGGAAAGTTTGGGTGAAAAATTGCGTATGGCCGGGGTTCGTGTTTTGGTTGATACATCTGATATGCGTGCACCTGATAAAATGTGGAAATGGATTAAACGTGGTGTTCCATTACGTGTTGAAATCGGTGCAAGAGAGATGGAATCTGGCGATGTTACAATTACACGTCGTGATATTGGTCGTGAATCCAAACGTACAATTGCGGCAGATGAATTGGTTGCGTCTGTAAATGACATTATGGCCCAGATTCATTCTGATATGGTTGCACGTGTTGAAAAACGTAATCATGATATGATTCATAATGTCGCAGATTTATCTGAATTGGATTCTGCATTGTCTGCTGGTCAGATTGGTTTTTTCCGTATCAAGTATGAATTGACAACAAACGAACAGTTTGATGCATTGATGGATAAGCACAAGATTACACGTCGTTGTCTGGATGACAATGACCCCAGTTATGTATTTGTTGCGAAATCTTATTAAAAACAACCGCCCGTTTGGGCGGTTTTTTATTCGTATAAAATTACGTATTTTTGTGTTATAATATACTTAATTATTTCAAGGGAGATATCATGAAAATAGCCATTATTGGACTGGGGTCTGTTGGTTCTGCTGTTGCAACTGCGGTTGTGAATACAGGATTGGCACACGAAGTAGTTTTATTTGATCGTGATGGTGTGCGTGCACGTGCTGCAGCCGAAGATTTAGGACATGCATCGGTTTTTTCATATGATATCAAAATAACTGCGGTTAATAATTATCGTGGTATTCGTGGCAGTGAAATTGTAATTATTGCTGCTGGTGCAAATCAGCGACCAGGCGAAACACGTACAGATTTATTAAAAGCAAATGCAAACGTTATAAATGATATTGTCCCACGTGTTATGGCAAATGTTGATGCAAAAACTGTAAAGTTAGTTATTGTTACAAATCCATTAGATGTGATGGTCATGTTGGCACAGAAGATATCTAAATTACCATCTGCTCGTGTAATTGGAACTGGTACAATGTTAGATTCTGCCAGATTGCGTACTATATTGGCACGTCAATTGTCTGTATCTCCCCAATCTATTAATGCATATGTCCTGGGCGAGCATGGCGACAGCAGTGTTATCAATTGGTCTTCGGCATCAATTGGTGGTGTTGATTTGAATTTATTCTGCCGTCAAACTAAAATTTCTTTGCCACAAACAACACGCAAAACAATAGAACATCGTGTACATAATGCTGCATATGAAATTATTCGTGGGCGTGGTGCAACATGGGATGGTATTGCAGGGGCTGTTGCGGATTTGGTTCGTTGTATTACAAATGATGAAAATCGTATTTTAACAGTCAGCACAGTTGATGGAATTGGTGCTAAAAGTTTATCAATGTCATTACCACGAATTGTTGGTCGTAATGGGATAGTTGCAACGTTAATGCCCAAAATGGATTCTGTGGAATCATCGGCATTGCGTCGCAGTGGTAAAATAATTCGCAAGAATTTTGACTCGTTATAATTAATCCGGCAAAAATGCCGGATTTTATTTTGAATACTGTCATATACACATTTATATTTTATCGTGTTATATTTTACGTATGACAGATGAAATACAATATCTTGAATCACAGCAACATAATGGTTTTGACGCGATATATCGTGGTCAAAAAATTGGTGAAATAACATTTGTTCGTGTTGGGTTTGATAAATTAATAATAGATTATACTGGTGTTCATCCAGATTTTAGACATCGTCATATTGGACTTGCATTGGTTCGCAGTGTTGCAGATATGGCACGCAGTCAAAAACGACATGTGATAACGCTGTGTCCGTTTGCACGTGCAATGTTTAATAAGTTCCCAGAATTTGATGATATTAGATTAATGAACTCGCATTAAAATTACGTTGCTTGATATATCTTTTTTTATTAGAATATGACAGATATGTTATATGGGGGATGTATGTCAAAAATTTCACGTAATGCGTTAATATTTTTAATCTTTTTGAATGGTTATGTTAGTTTGTCTTTGGAATTGGTTGTGTTACGTCAATTGTCTTTTTACGTCGGCAGCAGTGCTGTTATTACCAGTATTATTATGGCTGTATTCCTGGGATTTATGTCGTTTGGATACTTTATTGGCGAATCCAAGAAAATATCAGACAGTAAAATTTATAAGATATTAAATATAAACTTTTTAATAATATCTGTTATGTCTGTATTTGCGGCCAGTTTTCCATTAATAACATTATATTTTGCAATGATGTATTACGGTGGAATTACATCCAGTATCGTTCAGACATTTATATTTTCATTGATATTTTTATCATCTGGGCCATTTTTATTTGGATTTAATACAACGTTATTATCACGTCAGTTACATTTATATAACAGTAATTGTACAGGTAATATTATGGCATGGGATACAATTGGTTCTGTGGTTGGTTCTATTGCGACAACGTTATTATTGATGCCATTTGTGGGTGTAAATCATACGGTTGTATTAATAACTATTTTATCTGCGGTTGCATCTGTGATGTTATATCGTAATTGGAAGGTATGGTGTATTGTTGTTTTATCTGTATTAGCATCTGTTTTTATTAATAGTAACACATATCAACGGGACAAATATGGTATTATTGTAAATAATGCAAATTCAACAATATCTGTTTCATATTTTAATGATATGCGTATTTTATATATGAATGGATTGCCGATGTCTGTTATGTATAAAAATGGCGACATGGCAGATTATATAGATTATATAAATCGGAATTTTATATATAATATGCCCAGCGACAAGAAATATAAAATATTGGTTTTAGGTGCTGGTGGTTTTACATTGGGATTAAATGATACGCATAATGATTATACATTCGTTGATATAGAACATACGTTAAAAGATATTTCTGAAAAATATTTTCTGAATAAGCCATTGGATAAAAACAAACGCTTTGTTGTTGACGATGCCAGCCAGTTTCTAAAGAATACGCCTGATAAGTATGATTTTATATTGCTGGATGTTTATTCTAATTCGTATCAGGTTCCAGAAAATCTAATCACAGTTGAATTTATGGAACGTATAAAAGCACGTGTTGCACCAAATGGTATAATTGCAATGAATATGATTGTTGCACCAGAATTTAATGATAAGTTTTCACGTGTTTTTGATAATACATTTCATTCTGTTTTTAGATACAATACGACACGTCAAGTTATTGGTGATTTCAATCCATGGCGTAATGTTTATGGTGCATCAAATGTTATATATTTATACTATAATATTGAAAACGATGGGCGTGTTTATACTATGAACAAGACACCTGTTATATATGACAGATAAATTTTCGTTTGGTGATTTTTTATTGTGATAAATTTTCTGCGACAAAATCCCAATTGACCAGATTATTCAGAAACGCATCAATAAAGTTGCTGCGTTTATTTTTATAATCTAAATAATATGCATGTTCCCATACATCTAGGGTTAATATTGGTTTCATATTGTGTACTATGGGGGTATCTGCATCTTTTGTATTAATTATTTTTAGTTCGTTTCCATCACGAACCAGCCATGTATATCCACTGCCAAACAAATTGGATGCAGCGGTCTTGAAAGCGTCTTTGAAATTTTGTTCGCTGCCGAATGCGTTGATAATTTCTTGTGGTATTTTTGTGTTACAATTTGGGCACAAGCCAGAAAAAAAGAAATTGTGATTATAAATTTGTGCTGCATTATTAAATATTTTTTTGTCATCTGTATTGTTCGCAGATTTTTGTATTATATCAATCAAAGAAACTTCTTGATATGGTGTGTTTTCTATCAGTTTATTTAGATTTTCAATATATGTTGCGACATGTTTGCCATGATGTGTTTCAATTGTTTCTTGTGATATATATGGTTCCAATGCATATGTTGTATATGGTAATGGATATTGTGAAAGTGTAAACATGTTATTGCCTTTGTGTAAGTTATACGTATTTTTGTGTCTGTAAAATAGTTTTGCAACAGGAATGAAAAGAAAATGAAAAAGCACTTGCACGATTTATTATATATTTTCTATAATCTACGTATTGAAAAAGGAGAAAATATGAAAAAGTTATCAATGTTATCTGCATTATTGGGTTTAGCAATGGTTGGTGCGGCAACTGCTGCGGACATTACTGTATATTATTCGCCAAGTTGTCCACATTGTCATCATGCTCGTGATTTTATTTCTAATACATTGGTTTATGAATATCCTGAATTGAAAGTAACAATGGTAAATGTTATGGAATCATCAAATCGGCCAATGTTTGAAGAAGCATTGAAAAAGTGTGAATTTGAATCTGGTGGTGTTCCTGTATTGGTAATTGGTGATAAATGTGAACAGGGGTATGCAGACTTTATGCAAGATACATTGCGTGGTCATGTTGAAGCAGATTTAACAGATGCACAAAAAGCAACTGCTGCAGAAAATAAAAAGGCGATGTCTGAAAACGCAGAACAGTTCAAGGCTAACCATTCAGATCGTGCGAATGCAATTGTTGAACACGTTGTCGCAAGTGAAGAAGTCGCAACCGAAAAAAAAAATAGCGAACCAAGCACAATCTGGTTCTGGGGTTTGCTAGTATTATTGGTTGCAGGATTGGGTTTTGTTTTAGTTCGCAAAGATAATAAATAAAAATTTCAGGTAAAATATGTTTGATTTAACAGTACTTGATTATATTTATGTTGGTGTATTGGTTGCATCAACAATATGGGCAACGATACGTGGCGGTGTGTTTGAAACAATCGCCACGTTATCGTGGGTTATGGCTGCAATTGCGGCACGTTTTGCATCGCCATGGTTGGATGCGTTGTTCCAAAGTATGTTTGATTTGTCTGAATCAACTGTTGGTACACTGGTTGCATCTTATTTTGTTGTGTTTTTTGCTGTGTTATTATTGGTTGGGTTTTTCAATCAGAAATTACGCAATAAAATCCAAGACAGTATAATGAATGTTACTGATAAAACGCTTGGCGTTATTTTTGGTATTATTCGTGGTGTCGTTGTTATGGGAATTTTTTATTGGATTGCATTGTGGTATTATTCTGATATGCCAATGTTGCCACAATGGTTGTCCCAGGCACGTACACGTCCAATTATGCAAATTACTGCTGTGAAATTAGATGAATGGTTCTTTCCAGGGCCAGAAAATCGTTTGTTGGCACGTGATATGGCAGGAACACACGAAGCGATGGAGATATACAACAATTTAATAAACCCCGCAATTACAGAGCATGCAAAAAAAGCGGCTGCTGTGAAGCAGGGAACTGATACAACGATTGTTACAGATGATGAAACAGGATATAAATCGTCTGAGCGTGCAGCATTGGAAAATCAATTGTTGCAAATTGAATCTGTGGCCAAGGCAATAGAAGAATATGAAGAAAATGTGCCAGAACCCGTTGAAAAAACAGATACAGAGTAAAAGAACGCCCAAATGGGCGTTTTTTATAAAAGTTGTTGAAAAATAAAATTTGTCAACTATAATATAGTGTGTACAAGGAGTTTTTTTTATGGCACAAAAATGTATTTTTTGTGGTGGGGTGCCGCAAAACAAGAACAAGGAACATGTGATTCCGCAGTGGTTAAGTCAATATTTAGGGCGTTATAAAGACGAATGTGATTTGTCGCCTGTGACCGATTTTAAAATTCCGTTTTCAAGATTAACATTTCCAGCATGTGAAAAATGTAACAGTGTGGATGCGAAACTAGAAGGTGCTGCCAAGGCAGTTGTTGAAAAATTAATGACGTCAAAATCTGTTACAGGGGCAGAAATCAACATATTACTGGATTGGTTTGATAAACTACGTATAGGTCTTTGGCTGGGGCAATTAATGTTGAATAAACAATTGGATGAAATTGACCCGAATTTTTATATAAATAATCGCATTGCTACCCAAGACCGTATGCTGATTATTGAGCATATTGATGGTTTGGGCAAGGGGCTTGGACTGGTTGGCAGTAATACAAAATTGTTTGAAAATATGCCATCTGTATTCCAAGTATGGTTTCATGATGTTGTGATTACCAGTGCATCTACAGCGGGTTTGGTGTCAAGTAAACTTGGGTTCCCAAGATTATCCAAACAACAAATGTTTGGATATCGTGAATCAACAGTAACATTAACAAAGGGAACAGGTAAAACAGCACATCCTGTTGTTATGAATATTGATGCCACAGATAAAACTATAATTTATCAGCCGATTTTCAAGAGCCTTGTTTCACAAACTGATTTATATAATACGCCATATGTACAACAACACAGTTATGATGCAAATGCCGGATTGGGTGGTGTTTTTGTCCAAAGAAACAACAATGTAATCAGATATCTAAATCCTGATGATAAAGTTACATTGATGCCAAAAACGCAACCGCAAAATTCTGAAGCAAAAAGTTTGAAACGTGTATATGATTTGCAACGTTATTTGTTGACTAATTTAAACGATATAAAATCATATGACAAGGCAACGCAACGCATAACTGATATATGTTTGTTGGAAAATCAGATTTATGCAAAGACTGCTGCAAAAATAAAATAAATTTCCATAAATTTTCAAGGAAATCATACCTGCGGATTTCGCAGGTGTTTTTTTGCATAATATACGCATATTAATCAAGGAGAAATATAATGTTATTAAAATCAAAAGTATGTTTTACGGTGTTAACCATATACGAAATTTTGGCTGTGTCTGCAATGCATTTTCAGCGTGTATGTGATGCAATGTTTTCGCCTGGATTTTGTGACGGTTGGTTCCGGTATTTTCTGTTTTGTGTTGTTGTTCCACTGTTGGTATTTTTGATATTAATGTGGGTGCGTGAAATTGTTCGTTTCCATCGTCGTCGTTCTTTTATTCGTCGTGCCAGAAATACTGTTAATGGAATAATCAGCAGCATTCGTGGCAAATTTTCTGAACACATTGACGTTCAGGATATGGAAAAAATAATTACTGCTGCAATATTAGTTGGTATAAAAAAATATGCTGATCGTCATCCAAATTTGCGTCATCATGTAAACCATGTTATAGATGTTGCGAATGGTAATTCTGAAATTGATATACTGGCAACAGATGATGAAATAAAACCAACACGTCAACGCAAAGTTAAATCAAAGGCCACAAATAAACGATAAAAAACGCCCGCATGGGCGTGTTTTTATTTGGTGTTTTCTTTATCGTTATGTGTTTTTATATTCGTTTCTGCGATTGTATAAATTTTGGCAAAGTCATTTAAATTTATATGTGTTGCATTTATAATTTTTGCAATTGTGCTGCATGATGGCCATCGTGGTGTTCCGTCTGGTGCAAACTGTTTGCTTTTATTAAATGTTGTTGCGTCCAGTCCGCTTAATCTGGCCAACCCAGAACAAGTCAGACCATTTTTATATGCTAACAATTCAATTGTGTGCCATAGTATTTTGTGCACCATATTTTCCCCTTTTTTTGTGAATAAAGTAACAATATATTATTACTGTTTTTTATATATGATTCAAGTTAAAATTTATAACAAATATCAATTCAACCTGTGGTTGAATTGATATAGTGTTTTTTGCGTGTTTGCATGGCTATTTTTTTGTGATGGTTGTGTGCAAGGTGATTACAGTAGTGTTTTATGGCGGTTGATTTTGTTCTGTGTTTGTTTTATGATAGTTGTCATTAGATATATACAAAAAAACAAGGGGGACTTTATGAAACGTTTTGCTGTTTTAACATCCGTTTTGGCGTTGGCTGCATGTGGTGGCGGTTCTGGTGGTGGAATTGTCGGTAATAATTCTGGCGACATAAAACCAACTGTTGGGATTGATGAAACCGTTCGTGCGTCTAATTTGGTTGTTGCGTCAAATATTGATAACGGCACAAAAAGAAACAAAGTCATTGAAAACAATTATTCTGTGGCTGGTGCAGATTTACCGAATATAGGCGATTTGCATTCGTCGGCAAATGTTGCTGCGTCCAGTCAGACCAGATCTGCATCGTCAAGACATGGTGCTGACTTTTCTAATTCTTTTGTTGATGCAATGTATGCAAATATGAATTATTGGTTACATGAAACGAATAAAAAACCACAAACAGATGCAGAATATGAACAATATAAACATGCGTTGATTTTGGCTGGATACGTAAAAAATGAATTGGGCAATTTACTGTTTGATGGTAATAACGGCATGTCAATCAAGGATATAATTGATGCTATTTGGAACAGTGATGCTATTGCAAATATCAGAAACAAGGCAGAAAATATATATGAAGAATTAGGAACGTTTAAGCAATTCCGCATAGAAGATTCTGCAATGTTCTTTATCCCAGAAGAAGGCGGGGAAAGTAAATTAGTATTTCGTGTAGATGATAAAAATCAAATAAATCGTGTTACATATGATCAACGCACAGATTCAGGTGTTGGTATTGTATTTGATTTGGATCGTACAGATTTTACAAAAAACTCTTATGAACGCCAGGGGGTAAAAACATGGGTGTACGCCATAAATGAAATAGATTTTGCCGATGGACATGATTATGATGAAGAAGGCGATCATTCAATTGAAATAGAAACCACAGAAGAATTATCATTGGCGGAAATAAAAGCCAAGATGAAGGCACAAGTGCAATATGAATATGAAAACAGTAAGTTCCATTCTTATCATTGTACGACAGAACAAGATTATAACGACGCATTGGCAGAATTGGAACGTCTGGGCGAAGAATCACCCAGCAATGAAAGAATTGGTCAAATGGTCCAAGAAATAGCAGCACGTCGTATGCGTGACAGTTTGCTAAAACGTATTGATAATTGGGAATCTGATGATGCCACAGAACAGGGGGTAATTTTTCATAATGTTCATTTAGATATAGAAACGTATGGCAAAGATGTTGGCTTGGCGTATTCTAACTTTGGTAAAATGTTTAGAAAAACACAACGCAAAGAACAAAATGATGAATTTTATCAAAATCGTGAAAATGCCCAAACAATAATATTTGGTGGATACGCAGATAATCGTATTGAAAAAATAACAAATGAAATGGATTTTAATGGCATGGCTGTTGGTGTCGTTGGATATGATATTGAAAAAAATCATGACGATGAGGTTTACGATGCAGGCATGATAAATATCGCTGGTGATGCAACGTTACATATAGATGTTGCAAATAATGGTGATATGACAGAAACGTTAAATATTTCGTTTGCGGACAGTAATTGGTATGATGTTACGGTTGTAAATGATGCTGGCGATGACAATGGTCCAACAATAACATTTACAGATAATACAAATGATAGTATTGACGAAAACTACAAATTACTTGGCAACATGACAGACGGTGTATTGACCATAGAAAACTTTACAACCGGTGCAACTATGGATACAGATAATGATGGTATAACAGGCAGCAGTGAAGGGGCGTTTGGTGTTCAATATTATGGAAACAATCCAAATAATCCGACCGAAGCCGTTGGTTTCGTTGCATATTCCGAAGGTGAACCAGAAAGTAAAACAAACCATGCCACAACAAGGAATATTATGTTTGAAGCAGGTTTCGGTTTACAAAAGGACTTAACAAAATAATCGTGTTATCAGATTGTAATAAAATCTGTCCATGTTTGTGGACAGATTTTTGTATAAAAAGTATGTATGACTTTACAACGTTAAATTTTGGGTAACAATATTTCCAATATTGTGGCAGTTATTTATCAGGCTGTGTTGATGTGTGTGTTATATCTATGCCTGATGAATATGTGAATTTCATTTTCCCGGCATGACTTTCGCCACCAATAATACTGCGACCTCGTGTGGTAATTCGCATGATGTTACCGTTATTATCAAATACACCGCCCCCAGAATCGCCATGCCATGTCTGACAGTTATGTGTACTGCCGTCTGCCATAATCGTGCATCTGGATTGTTTTAATTCATCGTTTGCAAATATGTCAATGTAATAGTCTGTGTCCAGTGTTGCCACAAAATTTTGTACCAGTTCATTGTTTGTGTTTATACCACCCTTGTAAAATCCTTGGTTCTGTACAGTTTGATTTTGTAGATAATTTACATATAAATTCTTAAAGTTGTCTATTTCTGTATCACTCATAATTTTCAGTTTGCCGTATCCGATTGATAATGCCTGTGCTTCTGCATTATGTACATCGTTTTGGAAAATTTGACTGATGTTTACGTATGGTATATCTGTTGTGTTCGTATCCAGTAAATATATTGCCCAATCGCCATACTGGTTTGTGTCTGTTGTTATATCATATCCCCCCATAGAAACCTGGGTTGCGTTCAGAATGCGTTTGTCTTGTAATTGTACAGTCAGTTTTGTATCTGGTATGCCATCATAGTTAGTGTCTGTACAATGTTTGGCAGTATAAACATATAATTTATCATTATTTTTCACAATTGTTCCAGAACATCCCGCATCAATTATCAATACAACAGAATTAAATGGTTTAATTTGTTTTTGACTATCGGTAACATAGCAACGTTTATCAATTGTGTATTCTTGGGGTAACAGGCATGTGTCGCTGTTGGCAAGTGTGATTGTTGGTATTAAACAAAATATTGTGAATAAACAATTTTTCATTTAAGCACCTCTTCACAGCGTTTAGATTGTGCCAATAATTTTTTTGTTAGATTAATCAAGGATATATTCAGTCCTACTTCTGTTGCACCGGTGGCTATATTTGCACCTGCCATAATATTGGCAGTTGTATTTAATGCTTTCTCTTGTTGTTTTTCTGTTGGGGTTAATGACAGTTTTTTATCTGTGTATTTATTACTGTTGGCAGATGCGCTGGTTGCTGTTCCAACAATTCCAATTGTGCCACCTGTTACACTGACGGCTAAAACGCCTTTCATACGGTTTTCTATTTTTTCAATGTCTGTCTGATTGATGGGCGTACACCATGTTGTTACATTGTCCAGTTTGCCTACCACAGAATTTTCCAGTGGACTGACGGCATGCATTTTCAGTTCACGTTGAATATCTTTGACCGCAGAAATCATTCTGTTGCATGCGTCAATATGTTGCATTAAATCAGATTGTTCAATGTTTAGGCCGGACATAACTGCGGTTGCAACATTTGTTCCAATCGTTCCAGCCATTAACCCTGTACGCCAATTTCCCAATTGTTTTGATTTTTGCATTCGTGCTTGCAGTTGTTTTATTTCTGCCATTGGTTGCATAACTTGATTAAAGAATTCTTCGTTACTCATATTTGCAATACCATCAGGCGTACACCCCCCGGCATCACAAATTTTGTTAACCAATTTTTCTATTTCTTTGTCCTCATTAGATTTTGCAAGTCCAGCTGCCAGTGCACCACCAGCAGACGCTGTGCCAACGGCAGATACCGCAGTATTTGCAACAGATATATTTGTAATATGCGATATTTCATCTGATATGCCAGAACATACAGTTTTTGTTGCTTTATATAACTGTTCTGCACGTGATACAATTTCATCGGTATTACCAAATGATATACATGGCAAAAAACACAGTACGATAAAAAGGCCAAAACGTAATAACATACTGATATTTAGTATATCATAATATCAAAAATTTTTCAGTATAGTTTTTGATTTTATGGTATAATATTATCCGTCAAAGGTTTCGTTGTGATAAATCCGATAAAAAAATTACCAAAAATTATCAAAACAGCACGTTTGGAAATGCGACAACTGGATGGTATTGCACGCCAGGGTGGTGTTTATCATGATGATAAACTGTATGACAATATGATATAGTCAAAACTAAAATCGGAATATAAGGGTAAGTAATGGTTTCGTTTCCACGTATTATTGATATGGGTGATTTCCGGCTGGTAAAGTTGGAACCAACGGCACAAAATGCAGAACGCCTGTTGGCGGTTATAAATGCCAATCGTGAATTCCTGGGTGAATTCTTGGAATGGGTTGATGGCTATACTACAACCGATAAAACGCTGGCGAATATTGCAAAGTCATATGGCGATGATGTGTGTTCATACTTTATCATGGTGGCGGATGATATTGTGGGTAAAATTGGCTTTGTGGATACAGACGACAATATGGGTGAAATCAGTTATTGGCTGGCACATGGCTTTAATGGTCGTGGCATAATGACATGTGCATTAAATAAACTGACCGAAATGGGGTTTGCTGACATGGGGTTGCAACGTGTGCAATTGACCCTGGATAAACAGAATATTCGTTCTGCAGCGGTGGCTTTGCGTTGTGGTTATGTGTGCGAAGGCGTGTTGCGTAAATACTTTGTCTTGCGTGGGCAGCCACGTGATATGAAAATGTTTGCAAGGATAACAGAATGAGAAAAGATACGACAACATCTTCGGTATTTGATATAAATCTTGGTCGGCAATATCGTGTCATCAAAGCAGAAATCAATCGCATAAACATCCGACAAAATGAACTGTTGAAAAAATATGCAGATGACTTGGCACCAGTGCAAAATGAACTTACCGCAAATGCACACAGATTGGCGGAATTAAAACAGGCGGCACACGCCTTGGTTCCATTTGATGTGGTGGCATTTGAAAAATATGCCGCAACATTGTTTCAAAATATGCAGGCGGTTATTGTTAATGATGTCGTTTTGTCGGCTGGTGCGATTAACTATGCCACGATGAATGATGTGGCACGTGCCGAATTTGGGCGGCGTCTATATCAAAAAATGGCACAGAAATATGGTGCCGCTGATTATTCTGAAATGCGGTTTATTGTTGCCACCCATGACGGTATGGGCGGTGGATACGATTGGGATAAAACCATCAGCATTTCCCCAACAGAAATTACAGATTTTGCGGGATTTGTGTCTGTCTTTGTTCATGAATTTTCGCACTATGTTTATAATAAACTGCCACATAAATCGCCGATTAACGCCCAGTTGGTTGACATTGCAAAACAAAACTATATCCCAGGCCCATCGCCAACAAAGGAGCACTTTGAAAAATATAAGAATCAGCCATTTGAAAAACCGTCTTATGCATTGATGGATTATTTTGCAAATCATGATTTTGTGGGCAAATTGGCAACGGCAATCAGAATCAAACAGAATACGCTGTCATGGGGTATGGAATAATGCGATTGAATATTTCGGAAATCTTGTCAGCAATTTCACAAAAACCGATTGGTCGGGGAACCGAGGCCACCACATACGATGCAGGTTCTTATGTTGTGCGTGTTCCACATTCTGTAAAAATTGACAAAGCGTTTCGGGACAAACTGTCATCCGGTGCATATCGGTATGTGCGTGCCGACAATGTACACGGTCGCCGCAATTTTGGTCAGGCCTTGTATAATTTAACCGACCCAATGTCCGGAACTGTGGTGTTGTCTGTCTGTAAAAAGGTTTATGGCATTCCAACAAATGATTTGGTCGAAGAACCATTGAC
>JAZNVR010000006.1:0-13601 GCA_045592905.1 Candidatus Enterousia sp. | reverse complement strand
CTTAATGGTTGCCCAGCAAAAGAACAGTTATGATTTACGTGGTTGCGTAAATGCATTGGATTCATGTATGCAGGATGACTTTGTATGCGGAACAGATTATGAAAACTGTTTGGATCCGACCGGCAAATACATTGTAAATGGCGAAGTAGTAGTTGGATCAACCCCAGGGTTCTGGATTGATACAGTTGCTGATGAAGTTGATGGAAAGTATGGTGCCACACCTGTACAACATCAAACGGGTTTATATGCCACATGGGTGTACGGTAGTGGTAATGACAGCAAACATGCCTGGTATGGAGAAAGCACTAATGTTATAGACTATATTGATGCATCAATTGAAGATGATATACAAGGTGTACAAGCAACATCAACCAACTTGGTAAAATTCTTGCAGCACAAGATTGGCTATAACGAAGACAATCGTAACTATGGTATGTGTGTAAGTGTATTGAACAAGTGTCAGAATTATACATATGATGGTAAAGAGTTTAAGGTAGACAATACAGTTGTACGTGAATATCTGCAACGTACATTGACCCAGATCAAGGTAGCCCAAGATGAAATCATTGCGAATTATGCTGAAAATTGCATATCTGATGTTAATTCGTGTTTAAGTACGAATGGATATTCGTTAACGAACGCTGCAAGTCAGAATTTTGCGATTAATGCATGCAAGGCACAAATTACGACATGTATGTCTGTAAATGGTAATATGGATGCCGTCCCAACACCACAAGAAATGATAAATTGGGTATCTGCTGTCCAATCAAGACTTAATACGACCGACGGGGGGGGGGGTAAAACATTCCGCTATAATCTTAATGGTATGGCAAAATTTAAGTCTGGTACAGTATATCAAACCCAGGTTGTTCCAGGCGGTACTATAGATTTACCAATGGGGACAGTATTGACATTTAATGGTGGTACAGATTTCCCGACTCAACCACCGCACTGGTGTTGGAAGAAAGGTGCATCCGCAACACAGGTAGAGTGCTCTAGTGCTACTACGGACATTAATGCAACACAGACGGCTGACTTTATTGCTGGTGGCGGTGTATTATATTTAAGTGTATATCCATCAAAAGACTTATGTACTAGTGCTGATACTAATAATGGTGCTAATGTACAATGGTCTGATGATAAAGGATGTGTATGTAAATCCGGTTTTACACTTAGTTACGTTGAGTCACGTTTCGCTTGTGTTTCAGAACAATAAAATCCCCCGTTTGGGGGATTTTATTTTTATGTATATAAATGATAATGCTGTTGTATATATATAATAATATGTATATGCAATATATATTAAACTGTTATGCGGCCTGTTTAATATTGGATTTAATGTTGCGAATGTATTTGCGTATTTCGTCAATGGAAACCAATGTGCCGTCTTGCTTTTGGGCAGACCAGTAATCCCAACCATTATAACTGACGCTGCGTTGTAGTTTTGCCGCCATAACGTGGATTGATGCCTTGCCGTATAATTGGTGGGTTAATTGACCATCCTGGGTTATCATAACACGTTCGCCATGTGGACTGACCAGTGTTTGACCGACGTATAACAGACCAGATTCAATTAGTTCCTTGAATGCAACACGAACCTCATCACGTTTTGGTTTTGTAACTTCTATGTCAGATAAATCAATTGGTGTTACATTTGCAATGCGATTACGGGCTGCACTGACATATGATTCTTCGCGTTCAATACCAATAAAACGACGCCCCAGTTCAATCGCAGCCGCCCCAGTTGTGCCAGAACCCATAAATGGATCCAAGATAATATCATTTGGCTTGGTTGATGCCAATATTACACGATGCAATAAATCCAATGGTTTTTGTGTGTTGTGTAAACTTTTTCCATCTTTGCCCTTGATGCGTTCTTCACCCAGGCATATGTTTATATCCCAGTCAGAACGCATTTGTTTGCCACCATTTAATTTTTTCATCGTTTCATAATTAAATGTGTATTTGCCTGTTTTTGTCGGTGTGGCCCAAATTAGGGTTTCGTGTGCGTTGGTAAAACGTGTGCCACGAAAGTTTGGCATCGGATTTGTTTTTACCCATACAATATCATTTAGAATCCAAAATCCCATGTCTTGTAAAATACTGCCAACACGAAAGATGTTATGATAACTGCCAATTGTCCACATTGAACCATTTGGTTTTAATACACGTTTGCATTCTGATAACCACATACGTGTAAATTCATTGTATGTATCAGATGATTCAAATGAATCCCATGAATCACGTACAGCACGTGCAGCAGTTTGATCTTCGGGACGATACAGGGTTTTGCTGCCCAGTTGTAAATTATATGGTGGATCTGCAAATACGGCATCAACAGATGCGTCTGGAATGCCACGCATTATTTCAATACAATCACCTAGTAAAATCTGGTTGATGTATTTGTCCATCTCTCTCTGTAATGCCCCCTATGTAATCTATATTTTACCATATTTTTGGGTGAAAAAATTTAGTGCTATGTAAAAAAAATGAAATAAAGCACTTGATTTTTATAAAAATGTAATTTTTTTATTCATTAAAATATGCTTGCCAAGGCCTGATTAGATTGCTAACCTATACCATTATGAGATGTCCATATTGTAATTCAACAGACAGTCGTGTAACTGATTCAAGACCGGATATAGAAGACGCAATTATTCGTCGTCGTCGGGTCTGTGAACAGTGCGGTGCAAAGTTTACAACGGTTGAACGTGTGCAAATGAGGGATCTGATGGTTCGCAAAAATAGCGGAAAATTAGAGGCGTTTGATCGTGAAAAATTACGTCGTAGTATTAAATTGGCATGTCGTAATCGTGATGTGGGTGATGAACAAATTGAAAAGTTAGTTACATCAATTCATCGCAGATTGGAAACAGAAACTGCAGATGATACAGTTAGTAGTGTATTGGTTGGACAGATGGTGTCTGATTCTTTGCTGAATTTGGATCCAATCGCATTTGTTCGCTTTGTTTCGGTATATCGTAAATTTTCACGTGTGTCAGACTTTAAAAAGATTATTGATAAAATTCCAGAAGATGATGAAAATGCAATTGTATGTAAGTTGCCAAAAAATTCGTTGTTCTGATTGTTGATATGAAAAAAATCTGTGCATTTTTTATGATTTTATTGTGGCCACTAAATATGTGGGCGGTGGATTTGCCACAAGTGTTAACTGATATAGATGCAGGATTATATCAACAGGTCTTTTTGTTGCAAGATAAAGAAAAAATAAATACAGCAATTAATGTGCAAAATCAAATCGCAGATAAATTGTTGATGAATGAAGTACTGTATCAACGATATATTTCTGATACATATCGTACACGTGGTACGGAAATTAACCAGTGGATGTCAAAATATTATGATATGCCTGGGGCAAAACGTATGGAAAAATTAGCGAAAATTAAACAGGCATCTGTACGCAAGGCAGTAGTTCCTAATATGATTAGTGGTTCTGAATCCATAGAAACAGCACAGTCTGAAACATGGACTGAAAAAAAATATACCGGTAAAATAGATAAAAAAATATCGGAATTTAAGCGTGCAATTCGTACGGGTTCTACGAAAATAGCAAGACAAATATTGGAAGATAAATATGTAAAAAAACAGTTGGCAGAATCTGATTATGGCCGTTTGGCAGGACGATTGGCTTATTTGTATTATACAAATGGTGAAATGGAATTGGCAAAAAAGTGGGGGTTTGTTGCGTCTGATGCAAATTCAGAATATGGTTTGTGGGCGATGGGTTTGCTGTACTTCAAAGAAGAAAATTATATAGAAGCACAAAAATATTTTAGCCGCATATTGGATTTGCCACAAATAAATAATGCCAGAAAAACCGAGGCTGCTTTTTGGGCTGGACGTTCCGCAGACTTTAAGGGGGATCGGGAAAATGCAAAACGTTATTGGCGTATTGCCGCAACATACCCAATGGCGTTTTATGGTGCATTGTCTGCAACAATGTTGGGACAACAACCAAAGTATGAGTTCTTTGAAACAGAAGCAACACAAGAAGATATTACAGAATTATTAAATACAAAATATGGAAAAAAAGCGTTGGCTTTGTTGCAAGTCGGACGTAAAGACAGGGCAGAAGAATATTTGAAATATCTGATTACACCAAAAGCATCTGATAGGTTATTACATGCAATAAATTCTGTTGCGTCTGAATATGGCTTGCCACGTGTTTCTATACAATCTGCCAGTGTTATAAAAGACAGGGGAATATTGGAAATTGATGATGATATTATTTATTCTGCACAATATCCACTGCCAGATTGGGAACCACTGGGTGGCTGGTCTATTGATAGGGCATTATTGTTCGCAATTACAAAACAAGAAAGTAATTTTAGGGTGTCTGCTAAATCTGGTGCAGGGGCAAATGGTGTAATGCAAATTATGCCAAGTACGGCAAAACGTGTCGCACGTGAAAATAAAATTGATTTCTCGCAAATGGATATGTCTAATCCAGAACACAATATGTTCCTGGGACAGCAATATATTGTTGATTTATTGCAACACCAAAATGTTGAAAATAGTATTATTAAAATGTTGGCTGCATATAATGCTGGTATGGGAACAATGGTTAAATTTGAAAAATCGTTCTATACATATGATCCGTTGCTGTATATTGAAAGTTTTCCTGCGTATGAAACACGCAGTTATATAAAACGTGTTATGTCTAATTTGTGGCTGTATCGGGCCAGATTAGGGCAACCTTTGACATCTATGCAGGAATTAGCACATGGAAATTGGCCACTGTATAACAGTGAAGATGCGTATGTGCAAAAGCAAATTGCAGAACGTATGATGATTTAATATATGGCAAAAAACAATCCTGATTTTATGTTGGAAATCGCTGCAAAACAGCCGTATGTCGCAGGTGTTGATGAAGCAGGGCGGGGACCATTATGTGGGCCTGTGGTGGCGGCAGCGGTTGTGTTCCCTGATACAAGTATAGAAATACCTGTGGTTATTCGTGATTCAAAACAAATGACAAAACGACAACGAAAAATTGCGTATGATTGGATTGTTAATAATACAATTTGGGCAATTGGACAATGCAGTCCTGATGAAATTGATGAACTAAATATATTATGGGCTTCTATGTTGGCGATGAAACGAGCGATAAATAATCTGAAGTGTAATGTTGATTATTGTCTGGTTGATGGTAACCGGTTGCCAGATGGTGTTAACGGAATGTCTGTGGTGCGGGGGGATGCAAAATCTTTGTCTGTTGCCGCTGCATCAATCGTTGCCAAAGAAACACGTGATAAAATTATGTCGGATTTGGCAGAACAGTTCCCACAGTATGAATGGAATAAAAATGCAGGGTATCCAACAAAATCTCATTTACAGGCAATTGAAAAGTATGGTATAAATCAACATTATAGAAAAAGTTTTGGACCAGTAAAAGAAAGGATTAAAAATGAAAATTCGCACAATTGATAATCTGGATGTTCGTGGAAAATATGTCTTGCTGCGTGATGATTTTAATGTTCAAATCGTTGATGGTAAAATAACAGATGCGTTTCGTATTGAACAAAGTATGCCGACAATAAATGTACTGCGTAATGCTGGGGCGAAAATCGCAATCGTATCCCATCGTGGACGACCAAAGGGACAACGCAACATGGATTATACACTGCAGCCAATCGCAGATTATATGAATATTCCTTTGATTGCTGATTGCTTGGATAAAGATTTTATGAATCAAATGCAAGATGGTGATGTTGTGCTGTTGGAAAATGTTCGCTTCTATGCCGGCGAAGAAGAAAATAGTCCTGCGTTCGCAGAATCGTTGGCACGTGGTTTTGATTTGTTTATAAACGATGCTTTTGCTGTATCGCATCGTGCACATGCCAGTACGGTCGGTGTTGCAGAAATTTTACCATCGTATGCTGGTAAATTGTTGGCAGATGAAATAAAACATTTGACTGCTGTAATGGAAAATCCAAAACGCCCATTGTTGTCAATTGTCGCAGGCAGCAAGGTTTCTACCAAAATAGGCATGTTAAAGGCGTTGGCGAAATTATCTGATACGCTGATTATTGGTGGTGCGTTGGGAACAACGTTTAATTATGCAATGGGGGCAAGTGTTGGAAATTCGTTGTATGAAGCAGATCAAAAAGATACTGCATTGGAAATTTTGGAATACGCAAAACAAAATAACTGTGATGTTTTGCTGCCATTGGACAAGGGGGTTGCCAAAGAATTTGCACGTGATGCAGTGCGTGAAAACAAAGATTTTTCACAAATCCAAGATGATGATATTATTATTGATGCAGGTGTTGCCACAACACAACGTGATACCGACGCAATTAAAAATGCCAGAACTGTTATTTGGAACGGTACTGTTGGTATGGCAGAATGGATGCCGACGTGGTCATATGGTTCGTTTGCATTGGCAGAAACAATTGCACAACAAACCAAAGCAGGTAAATTAGATAGCATTGTTGGTGGTGGTGATACGGTTGCCGCACTAGAAGCATGCGGTGTCAAAGATGATATTACATATGTTTCAACGGGTGGCGGTGCATTTCTGGAATTTATAGAAGGACGTGTTTTGCCTGGAATTGCAATACTGGAAGATAAATAAACATAATAAAACAGGAGTGAATAATGAAAATTAAACCATTTGCAGGGGTTAGACCCCCAAAAGATTTATCAGAACAGGTTGCATCAAGACCTTATGATGTATTGAGTTCTGTAGAGGCTAAGATAGAAGCAGGTGAAAAATCTTTGTTGCATATTATTAAGCCTGAAATTGATTTTGATCCAATCGCAGATGAACATTCTGAACCTGTTTATGACAAGGCTGTTCAGAATTTTAAGTTGTGGCAGGAACGTGGTTGGTTGGTTCAAGATGATACGGAAATGTATTATGTTTATGCACAAACAATGGATGGGCGTACACAGTATGGTTTGGTTGCAGCAGCAAATGTTGATGATTATATGACGGGCAAAATTAAAAAGCATGAATTGACACGCAAAGACAAAGAAGACGATCGTATGATTCATGTACGTATTCAAGATGCAAATATAGAGCCTGTGTTTTTTGCATATCCTGATGTTGCAGAAATGAACGATATTGTTGAAAATATAGTGAAGAATCAAGAACCAGAATATGACTTTGTTGCGCCGGATGGTTTCGGACATACTTTCTGGGTAATTCGTGATGCAAATGTAAATAAACGTATCACAGAAATCTTTGCAGAAATTCCTGCACTGTATGTTGCAGATGGTCATCATCGTACTGCGGCAGCCGCACGTGTCGGTGCAGAAAAACGTGAACAAAATCCAAATCACACAGGCGAAGAAGAATATAATTATTTCTTGGCCGTGATTTTCCCAGAAAGTCAATTAAAGATTATTGATTATAACCGTGTAGTAAAAGATTTAAATGGATTAACTCCATCCCAGTTTTTGGAAAAATTGTCTGAATCATTTGATGTTGTGGAAATGGGGGCGGAAATTTATAAACCAAGCGCATTGCATAACTTTGGTATGTATCTGGATGGTAAATGGTATTCTTTGACTGCCAAGGTTGGCACATATAACGATAATGATCCAATTGGTGTTTTGGATGTAACTGTGCTGTCAAATCTGGTGTTTGATAAGATATTGAATCTGGGTGATTTGCGAACCAGTAAACGAATTGACTTTGTTGGTGGAATTCGCGGTCTGAGTGAATTACAAAAACGTGTTGACAGTGGTGAAATGGTTGCAGCGTTTGCACTGTATCCTGTTACAATGCGTCAAATCATTGATATTGCAGATACAGGAAATATCATGCCACCAAAGACAACTTGGTTTGAACCAAAGTTACGCAGTGGTTTGGTAATTCATAAACTGTCATAAAAAAATCCCCAAACGGGGATTTTATTTTGTTTGGTTTTATGATATAATTCGTATGTTTAATAAAAGGATTTTCTATGAGCAAAAAATTTAATAATACTCTTGATGATGCATTGCGTGAATATTGGATTAATTATACTGGTTGGGGACGTGCAACACGTTCTGAATATTGGTGGGCTGTATTGTTTTATGGTTTGATAATGGGCAATGTCTTAGGGTTTATATCACCTGTTTTACAAATGTTATGGTCTTTGGTAATATTGGTGCCTGGTTTCTGTTTGGTGGTTCGTCGTTTGCATGATACAGGACGTTCAGCATGGAATTATTTGTGGGCATTTTTACCTTTTTTTGGTTGGATAGTATTAATTGTGTTTTTCTGTCAAAAAGGTAGCACGACGAAAAATAAATTTGGTCCTGCAAGATTAAAGAAATAAAAAAATCCCCGTTTGGGGATTTTTTTATCGTGTGTTTTCTGGGTTAACTGTTGATGGCGTCTTTGTAATCAGTTTTTGCATAGAATAAGTTTGCCAATCTAAATCTTGCAGTTGTTTATTTAATGATTGTGCAATGGTTTTTTCAATGTTTTGACGGTTTAATACAGATTTCATCATTTGAGACCAAGATATTTTTTTCGGTAATTTTAGTACAATGTTTGGAACCTTTATCATATGCTGATTAATTAGTTTGTGCTGTGGTACTGCATTTGCATTACATTGTGCCAGTATAGTAAACAGTTTTTTTGGAACAGTCAGTGTCTTGTCAGGCTGAGATGTATGAAGTTGAACTATGAAATCTATGATAAAATCATTGTTTCCTGTATTTAGATATACGGCAGAAAAATATGGATCAAATAATTCTATTTCTGGGTGTGCTGCGATTAATTTTTTCAATTTTTGCTTCTGTGTACTGGTTGCCCTGTTTTCACGTATTAGAGAATGTATTTCAATTGCTTCCACATAATCTTGATACAGTTTTTGTGTTGGTTTATGTGTGTATACCAAGGGGCGTGCAAGATGGTTTTTTGATAAAAACCGAGAATATGCATTGTTATATATAAGTGCCATATTTACACGTTGTGTAATGCTGCGATATTCTTGGATGACATAATCGTGTGGTTTTTTGATTTGCAGTTCTAAATCCAATACAGAACCAGGGGTTATATGTTTGTTGAATTTTTCAATTTTATTAGTCAGTGCATTTATTGAATATGCATATTTGTCTTGGACAGAATCATTCTGATTATAATCACGTATCATGTGTGCCGTAGTTACAAATATTTTGGAATATAATGCAATTATTTTTTTATCGTCTTGGTGTGATAATGCAAAATTCATAATATTAGAAATACAGTTCATGTGTGTTTGGGATTGTCCAACAATTGACATGTCTGACAAGGCGACTTTCAAGGCCTTGTTTAATATAATCACAGGGTCCTTTAATTTGTTTAGATTATTGTGTGTGGCAACAAATTCAAATGCGTCTTTTTCTGATATTTCAGTTACACGATGGTTTATGGCGGTGAATAAAATATCTTCTTTTTCTTTAATTCCCAGTCTTTTTTGTAGTTCTGGTGTAATTGTTTTTATAAGGTATTTGGCATGTGGTAATGATAAATGTAGCGAGTTATACAATGTTTTCGCATTGTTGGCAATTTTTAATAATTTGACGATGTTATCAAAACGATATGCATGTGGTTTTGCATTATAACCACTAATTAACATACGTTGTATTTCTATGATTTCTTGGTCTTCTTGTGCATCTGTGAAATTGATGGTTTTTTTGTGTTTTGTTTTTGTCGTATCAACAGTGTGTGTAATTTTATGTCGTGGTAAACTGTCATTGGCATGTGTTTTATCATCTGCATGTGCTGCAGGAACAAGTCCTAAAAAAGTTAGTGGTAATAATAATTTTCTTAGATTCATTTTTTATCTTGCTTTTTGATTTAATACAGTGTTTGTATTGTTGTTTTGGGTTATACGTAATAAAGATTGTTTCTGCATGGATACGTCATCGTATTGTTTATATAAAGCAGACTTAATGTGTTCATGTGTAGTCATTGGTGGCAAGTTAGATTTATTCATAATATCTGAGTAATATACCTTGTATGGTAATGTTACAGTCAATTTAGGTATGTTTATTAAATTTTCATGCAACAGTTTACATTGTTTGTTTATGGATTCTTGCATTTGTTTTAATATATTGGAAAGTTTAACAGGTAATGTGCTTAGTTTGTTTTTCGTAAATTTTACCTTGGCCATAAAATCTAGTATTTCTTTGCGGTTTTCTGTATTGTAATACGCGTTTGCAAAATATGGTTCAAACAATGCGATTTCTGGGTGTTGTTTAATTATAGAATCTAATGTTGTTTGTTGTTCATGTGTTAGTTTTTTTGTTCTGGCGATGGTTTGTAGTTCTATTGCATTAATATATGTTAAATACATTTTATTGGCAGATGCACTTTTATATATTGGTTGTTTCATATTAGGTGATTGCATTATATATTTGAGATATGCATCGTTATAGATTTTTGTTAAATTTATTCTAAAACATATTTCGTCGTACTGATTAATCACATAATCGTGTGGTTTTTTTATTTTGATTTCTTGGTCTAATACAGAATTTGGTTTGATGCGTGCATTATATCGTTCAACCAGTGGTACTAAATAGTTCATTGATATAGCATATTGTTCTTGGGTATCTGTTTTTTCGTTAAATTCACGAATTGTTTGTGCTGTAGCAATGAAAATATCAGAGTATAATTTGATAACTTCTGTATCGTCTTGATTTGCAAACACAAAGTCAATAATGTTTTGGATACATTGTTTGTATAATGGCTGTTGCCCAATTTTAACGATATTATTTAGTGGAATTTGTAACGCTTTGTGTAAAACAACCGCAGGTTCAGCAATTTTATCAAAATATTTTCCGTCAACAGCAAAGTATAACGCTTCTTCATTGGATAGAGTATGGGCCCTGTTATTTATCGCTGTTATTAAGATGTCTGTTTTATCTTGGATGTGTAGTTTATTCTGTAATTGTGGCGTTATGTTTTCCATAAAATATTGTGCATGTGGGATAGATAAATGTAATTCCTTATAAAACTTGTGCGGATTTTCTATTTTATAAAGCAAATTGATTATATCATTTATACTATATTTATATGGTGCTTCATTATATGTTTTAATCAGTTTGTTGTGAATTGCGGACATTTCAGCAGATGTGATTGAATCTTCTGAAACAAGACGTAAAGAATCTTCTTGGGCATCCATAAAATCAATTGTATGTTGTGGAATGAATGTTATTGCACTGAAATCAGCATTTTTTTGTGTCTTGGGTACAGAATCTGTTTGATTTGTGTTAGTGTCCGCAGCATGGGCGGTTGGCGACAATCCCAGAAATGTTAGCGGTAACAATAACTTTTTTATATTCATAGGTTATATTTTAACACTTAAAACAGGCTTTGTCAAAAAATCCCCGTTTGGGGATTTTTATTTTGTTTATAGGGCAGTATTTAGTCAATCTTTACAGAAAATATAGTTTGTTGTTTTTCAATGTCTAGTGGATGATATTGAAATTGTACAGTTGCAAAATCTATTGTTTTCATGTCAAGACTGCGTATCGTGCGATTATACATTGTATGATAATAAATTGTCATGTTTTTCAAATCTGTGGCAACTGTCCATTGTGTTGCAGCAGGCATATTTGTTGGTGATTTGCCAACAGCAAATTGAACACCAGACGGAACGTCTACGTTGTTCAGGATATGAAACGCTTGTTCAACTGATTTTTCGCCCGTATTTTGTTCCAATGCAAATGTTTTCAAGAATGCTGCACGAACAAAACGTGATGGTGGGGTAAAGTCACCTGGCAGACCACGTAACCCAGAACCAGATCCAAATGCACGCAGTGTTATCGGACCAAATGGTGTCGGGCCTGCAGTTCCAGGATGCAGATTTACATAATTATTCAGATTGGTCATATGCCATGGGAATCCTGGTGAATTCGTCAGAACTCCAATTTCGTTTTCATAAAAGTTTGGACGACCATCAACAATTTCCAGTACAACCTGGCGACCGTTTGGTTCTGTTATTCGCCAATGTACAGTTGACGCAGATGGATCTATGTTTATGATACGAACATCATTAATGGCGGCTTTGACTTGGTCTATGTTGGAAAATCTGGATAATATCCATGATACGACTTGGAAATCGGCCAGTGATATGTCTTTACTTTTTTCGTTATACTCTTGATATTTACCATAGTTTGGAAAATAGAACAGGGCGGCAGATAATCCTGCTTCATTTGTGCCATCAACAACAAATTCTGGTTGTTCAACAGAAATGCCCGCATATCCGTACAGTGATACAAATGACAGTCCGTCCATTGTGCCGTCTGGCAACAAAGATTGGTGATTATGACCACGTGGTACGATTGTGTACAGATTATTCATTTCAGCCCCAGACCAATCCATGGTTCGTGCAACAACTGTTGCATTGTCCTTGGCTTTTAGTGTTATACCTGTGCATGCGTTTGTGTTTTGTGTTAGTGCGATGAATACTGACAATGTAAAGAAAAATAGTTTATTCATGGTGTGATTCCTCCCTTGGGATAAATTATTTATATTTTCCAAGGGGTTTGCACTAGGCATGTATTGCCATTACATAGATAATAAAGGCAGATAAATTTTTATAATCTCGTCATAATCTGCATATGTTTCAAGAAAATCAATTATGGAATATATCAAATCAATTTGATGTTGTGACCAATTATATTGTTTGTTGTTACGCAGGTTATTCTCAAACCATTCTGATACAGAAAGATCGTTTGGATCTTCGTGTGTTATGTATCGTTGTTCAAAACTAGCACTGAACCAATCGCATACCATTTCAATTAATGTAATATCATTGATTTCTGAAACGTCTGAATAGTGTAACAAGTGATGTTTTTGTGTTATATGATGCTCTTTACGCATTTGCTTACACAGATCAATATATGTTTCAGGAATGTTGTATTCAGGATGATATCTGGCATAATTCTTGCATGCGTATCCAATCATCATTGGACCAGAATTTTTATCGTTGTCATGTTCTGGGAAATGGTATCCCAACAGTCCTGCATGATAATTCAGGCAATCAATATGTGCCTGGGTACGTTTCAAATGAAATTTATTAATTGTATCAATAGATATTTTCATGCTGTATATTATATCACATTTTTTTTTGTTTTGAAAGACTTGCGACTTTTATTTTTTTTGATAGTAATCTTGTGTCTGACAAAAGAGATTATGTATGAAAAAGACTTTGTATTTATCACGTGCACTGGAAACAGCAAAGGTTGTTGTCGGAAATAACAATATCAACATTATAGCAGATGATGGTTTGCGTGAACATAACCTTGGGGATTTTTGTGGTAATATTTGTCGTGTCCGTTGGGTTTAGTGAATTTCCGTGAAAAGTGTTAAAATTTCTGCTTGCAAAATGTATTCGTGGTGCATATAATGGGCGGGCATTGGGGCATAGTTTAATGGTAGAACTCCGGACTCTGACTCCGTCAGTGTTGGTTCGAATCCAGCTGCCCCAACCAAGATAAAATAAAAATGTCCCTGTGGGGCATTTTTATTTTATTCGGGGCGGCTGGATCGGTCAGAGTGCCAACGGCACGCATGACCAATACGAGAATAGACAATTAAAAAAATCTTCAAAAATCGACCAAGGGAGATTTTTTTGATTTTTATTATTGTATAT
>JAZNVR010000005.1:0-11822 GCA_045592905.1 Candidatus Enterousia sp. | reverse complement strand
GGTTTAACATCTGCAATTGGTGCAACCAGCATTGATGAATGTGGTGCTGTACGTACATTGCATATTGGCGATAATGATACAATGCAATTATTCAGCATTCGCCCATCATCCAGTCCAGTAATGGTATTTGAGATAGATGGTAAAAAATATTTTGGTCAAATGTCTATGGATTCAAATAAAACAATTAGTTCTGAATCTGACAAGCATTTTATCATAGAATATGATGACAAAACGTATTACTTGCATGACTTTACAGTACAATAAGAAAACCGCCCATTGGGCGTTTTTTGTTCCGCCAACACTGAACACAATGGATTCCCGACCTGTGGCTGTGCAACTCAGTTTTTCCTTTGTCACTCCTGCGATTATTTTTTTGTCATCCCTGCGTAGGCAGGGATAGGGTCTATGCAGTGTGAAGTGAAACGAGCCAAATATTAAACATTATTCTTGTGTGAAAAGTGTGTGAATTTTATAGTCCCACCCCTGCCTACGCAGGAGTGACAAAGGGGGGCAGGGATGACAAAAAATAAATGCAGGGATGACAATGTTTTTTTAATTCCGCCACTAAACCACTTGCACTAACAACTAACACTAATCATAAAAAAATCCCCAAAACGGGGGATTTCTTATTTCTGTTTGGAAAAACAGGCGGTTTTGAACTGATTAACCTGTTGTTGTGCTTTTTGTATTTGTTCTGTTTTGCTAAACTTCTGGTGCATTTTGTGTGCATTCGTTGCAAGACCTGCCGATATTATCAAAAACATTGCAATTGCAACAGCAATGGCAACTTTATCTGCTTTTTCTAATATGATTTTATTGTTTGTCATTGAAAGTCCTTGTTTATGTTTATATCAAGCGATATTCTATTACATGATGTTCATTTGTCAAGAATTACTTGCCCGATAAACATATCATTACAAATATCAATTAATTGAACATCACAAATCGTTTTGGCGGGTATTATATCACCACCAATTTTAACTGCGATATCATGTGGACAGCGGGCAATATTATTTTCTTCAAGTAATACAGATACAGTTTTGCCAATTTGTGATTTCATAAAATTATTACGATTTTGATTTGCGATATCTGTAATTATTTTTACCCGTTGCTTTGATATGCTGCGATTAATTTGGAATGGCATATCTGCTGCCGGTGTCCCAGGGCGGGGCGAAAATGGAAACGCATGAATTTTTATTGGTTTTGTTTGGCGGACTAAATCCAGTGTTTCGTTAAACAGTTCGTCTGTTTCGCCTGGAAATCCACAGATTATATCCCAACTGAATGTGATTTTATTTTCTGCCAATGCGACCAAATCATGCACCATATTTGCATTATGACGACGCCCCATGGAACGCAAAATGGTGTCAGAACCTGACTGCATTGAAAAGTGCATATGTGGCATCATGCGGGCATCGGATTTTATGAGTTCTATGATATTTTTTACATCTGGCACTGCGGGATCAACCGATGACAGACGCAGACGTTGAATTTCCGGTACGTCAGCCAACAGTTTTTTGCATAAATCTGACAATAATACAATATTATCACCGTCTTTCTTGGCATAAGATGCAATATCAACACCTGTCAGTACGATTTCATAAAACCCATTTTGTACCGCTGTTTGTACATCTACCAGAATATCTGCGTATTCAAATGATACTGCTGGCCCACGTAATGCACGTGTTATACAGTATGCACACTTATGATTACAACCATTTTGTATTTGTATAAATTGCTTGGATAGTTTGGAATCTGTATTTGGAACATTTTTTATATCACCATTGGGCAGGGCAGTGTTCCCAGATAAATATGCATCAATTTTCATTTTATCTGCATTATTTATAACAACAGTATTTGGAATATCTGTGAACAATTTTGGATTTCTGGTCGCAGCACACCCTGTTACAAATAATTGAACATTTGGGTTTTCACGTGCAAAACGACGAACTGCCTGACCAGATTGACGTTCTGCTTCGGCTGTAACAGCACAGGTATTAACAATAATTGCTGAATTTACATGATTGTTCAGCATTTTTGTTATTTTTTCAGATTCCAGTGCGTTCAACCTGCACCCAAACGAAACAGATTTAATAGTAGTTTTTTTATTTTCTTCTTGCATTTTTACCGTCCATAGGGCATTATAACCTGACTAAAAATGATTTCAACAAAGGATTTAAAATGGCACGTACAACAAATTCTGATACATTACCATACGTAGAAAGCCGTTATGAACTGGGGATGTTGGCATCTCAACGTGTTCGTGATTTAAACGGTGGTGCAGAAGCGGTGGTTGATAAAAATGACGATAAATTAACGGTTGTTGCCTTGCGTGAAATTGCCAGTGGCAAATTGGATGTTAATGCAGTACGTCACGAATTCGTTCAATCTTACAAAGAATCACCTGCGGTTGAATTGGGCGAAGAATCACTAGAAGTTGGCAGTGAAGATCCATTGTTACGTGAAATTGATGCAGAATTAGAGGCATCATTATCATCAGATGAAATTCCAACAGAAACTGCAGAAGAAGCGGTTGAAGCGGCCGAAGAATCTGCAGACGAAGAATAATTGCTAGATACGGAGACGTCGCATAGTTGGTCTAGTGCGCCACATTGGAAATGTGGTATACGGGCAACCGTATCAAGGGTTCGAATCCCTTCGTCTCCGCCACGAAATTAAAATCTTAAACCGCCCCATTTGGGCGGTTTTGATTTTAACCAGGCGGGTCGAAGGGATACGCCAAAGCGTAGCACATGGCGAATACGATGATACATAATTAGAAAAATCACAAAAATCGCAGGAACAAGATTTTTGAAGATTTTAATTATGATGTATCGAGGACAGGAATTCGTCTCCGCCAGTTCCTTATAGACTTAGGACTAATACCAAAAATTGGCTCAGACTATTATAAATGGGATAATTTTGATATGTACTTTCATAATGTATGGGAAACTCGTTTATGGCAAATGAAAAATGTGCCAATAAGGGCGTTAGACTACGCATTAACAAGCATATAAACATATACAAAAATAAAAAATATCAATTTTTTTTAGTGTAAATACTTGAAAATCAAAAAAAAAAGCGATTATAATATACGCATATGAAAACAATAAAGAGGATTTTATAGAATGTCAGATGTTATTGAAAACACAATAAAAGTTATGCTTAAGGGAGCCGCTGAACATACAGATGTTTCTGAAATTAGGGCAAAGTTAGAAAATATAGCTAAAGAAAACCGTCCACTGCGAGTAAAACTGGGCTTGGACCCATCTGCACCGGATATTCATATTGGTCATGCTGTGGTTTTGCGTAAAATCAAACAGCTACAAGATTTAGGACACGAAGCAATTATCATTATTGGTGATTTTACAGGTATGATTGGTGATCCTACTGGGAAATCCAAGACGAGAAAGCAGTTGACTCCTGAACAAGTGGCACAAAACGCAGAAACATATAAAACGCAGATATTTAAGATTTTGGATCCAAAGAAAACTACGGTTGTATTTAACAGTCAATGGTTGGGAAAAATGACATTTAAAGACGTTATTGATTTGTCTGCAAAATCAACTGTTGCTCGTATATTGGAACGTGATGACTTTAAGAAACGTTACACAACAGGCCAGCCGATTTCTGTTCACGAATTCTTCTACCCATTGATGCAAGCGTATGATTCCGTTGCGGTAAAAGCGGACCTGGAGCTTGGTGGAACAGACCAAACATTTAACATTTTGATGGGGCGTAATATACAGAAAGACTATGGGCTAGAACCTCAGATTACATTGTTTATGCCTATTTTAGAGGGAACAGACGGTATTGAAAAGATGAGTAAGAGTTTGGGTAACTACATCGGTGTTAATGAACCTGCTCATGTTATCTATGAAAAAGTAATGAAAATCCCTGATAATATGATCATCAAATATTATGAGTTAGCGACAGACTTGCATCCAGATGCAATCAATGTCATCAAAGCAAGATTGCAGAAAGGCGAAAATCCTCGTGATATAAAGATGGAATTAGCAAGGGAAATAACAACTTTATATCATGATGCTGCCGCTGCATTAAAAGCAGAAGAACGTTTTAAGACTGCATATCAGCAGCAAAAAGCACCAGAAGACGTTCAGGTCATCTCTTATGAAGACAACGCAGATGCCTTTTATGCTTTGATAAAGGCTATCTCAACTTCAGGAAAATATAAGTCAAATGGTGAAATCAGACGTTTGATAATACAAGGTGCCGTAAAAGTAAATGGCTTAAAAGTACAAAAACAAGAAGATGTTCCAGAAATCAAAGATGGCGACATCGTTCAAATTGGCAAAGGACAATTCTTTAAGATTTCTAAAAAAAAGTCCTGAAACAATAGCAAGTGAAATGTACGCAAAAGCTATTAAAAATTTGAAACAAAAATAAGAAAGCCGGCCTAGCCGGTTTTTTGTTTTTATACGCCATAATATAATCATTCGTCTATGTTGGAATATGATATGGCTTCATCTTTTATCATGTATAAAATGTACTTGTATAAATCTTGTGAATTTTCTACAATCATGATAAGAATTTGTAGGAAAAGGAAGAAAATGGCTAAAATATGCAATGTTTGGCGGTTTTTGCTGTATGGATTTATGTTGGTTTTATTTGTTGGATACGATTCGTATGCCGCAACGTGCAGTGATGAAAATGGTGAAATATTATTTCCGGCGGGTGCCGTAACTGTTCCTTCGGCCCAGGAATTATATAATAATGGTGTTATCAAGGCTGTTAATACATCTTCAAATAATGAAATTTATGACTTGGATGCTTATGTTGCTGGCGAAGAATGGTCTGTATATTTCCCAGAATCAAATAAAACAATATCTGGTGTTGCTGTGTGTGGTCCATCTGGAAAATCCAAGTATATTGCAGGACAAAGTTCTAGTGCTTATATAAGTACTGAATATCCAGGCACACCAACAAATCCTCCTGTGGCATATCTTGGGTGTTTTTGTAAATTGGGTGGAATAAATGATGATACCAATTATGCATCTGCTGGACAAATGGGTGGTTCTGGTTCAACAGCCGAAGCAAAATTAAACAATTGTCGTGCAAATTGTCCATCTGTTTGTGCGAATTATATGGCGACAGATGCGGCATTTCGTGCTGCAATATATGGTGGTGCGGATAATTGTCCTGTTGGAACGCCTGGCGATGGCGGTGGTTCGGAACCAGAAACATGTGATAAAACAGCAACCGATTTTTGTGATGTAAATGCCAGTTGTGAATATGTTTTGAACAGTGAATTTTCTGTTGGTTACACAATGGATGTGTCTGATGATTATTGTTATGCGACCCCAAATCAATATACAATATCATTATCGTTGGATGGTGCAAATATTTCAGAAACAATAAGTGTATATTATGATATTGAAATTTCAGACCTGCCAACTCCGACGATGGATGGCAAAAGTTTCCAAGGCTGGTTTGATGGAAATGGCAATCAATATTCAAATGGTATGGTGTATAACGTTGCTGGCGATATAACACTGTATGCAAAGTGGGGACGTGATTGTGAATTTCCGATTGGCGATGCAATCAGTCAAACACCATCTGCAGGCACAAGTTTAAGTTTACCAACCGTTGCAACATTGGCATCACAGAATCCATCTGATTTTACATATTCTGGTGGTGTTTATACCATTAGCGAAGGCAATGGTATGGCTGTTTATAATGCAGACCAACGCTTTTCTGTAAAGTATGAAAATGGCTTATTATGGGGAACTGCATTTTGTGGTCCAAACGGCAGTGGCGATAAAACAAAGTTATATTATACAAACCCTAACAAAGGCTTGACTGCATATCAGGCAGGCAAGGGTTGTTGGTGCCGTTATGGTTTGGACGATGACCGTATAACAGATTTTCCATGGGAACGTGCGGCAACCATGAATAATGCTGATGATTGTCGTGCAACATGTCCATCTGTTTGTGCGAATTATACAGCCACAGATTCCACGTTCCGTTCTATATTGTTGAACGAGGATGAAGAATCAGGAACGTGTCCTGTTATGGATAATTCTGTTCAGTGTGAAGAACAAGATGGTTACGATGCTGCGTATAATGAATCAACCGGGGAATGCGAATACACAGCACACGTATACACAATAACACTTGATACAGGTGAAGTTGTTTCTGTTGATATTGAAACGCCTGTCGCATCGGTTTCGGTGCCTGCAAAGTCTGGGTACAGATTTGGTGGGTACTATACACAACCATCTGGTGCGGGCGTTTTGATATATGACGAAAATGGTGATTTTGCACTGACAACAACCGCAGAAAAATTGGATTATCTGTTGAAAAATCAGACGTTATATGCAAATTGGATTGAAGCGTTTTGTACAGATGATGACGGTATGGTTGTCTGGAACAGTGTGGACAGTGTTATGGATACAGCCGCATTATTAAGCAGTGGTGTTGTATCCAAGAAAGAATCAAGTGCAGAAAATGTATATGAAATTCATGATTTTGCAGCATACACAGCAGATCAGCGTTGGGCTGTATATTTCCAAGAATATGGTACTGTAACGGGTTCTGCGTTTTGTGGACCACGTGGCAGCAAGGCCCCAGGCGAAGCCGTTTCAGATGTTTTAACTGGTAATGCTGGTGCAACAGTGGCCCAGGCATACAGTGGTTGTTATTGTCGTTATGGCGATCCAGAACCAGATCAACCATGGGTCAAGGCTGCTGATTATTATTCATCTGGTGATGATTGGGCGACCAGAACAGATACATGTCGTATGAATTGTTCTGCCAAGTGTGCAGAAATGATTGCAACAGACAGTGATTTCAGAACAACATTATATGGTGGGGCGAATAATTGTCCTGTGGGTTCAGACGATCCGATATTATGTTCGCCGGGTCAGTATATGGACAGTGGTATTTGTACATCATGCCCAGATGGATATACATCTGATGCCGGTGCAACCGCCCAAAATCAGTGTTATCAGTCATGTAATGCAAAATGTAAAGTACCAGCAAGCTGCAGTGCTCCAAATGCAACATGTGAATACGAAGTAGTACAAACACCTGGGAAACAGTATTATGGTGATACAGCATGTGTTGGTTACACATGTCATTTAAATAAAATCATAATATGTAACGATGGATATGAATTGGTTGATGATACGTGCCAGAAACAGTGCACAGACGACGAAATGCTGATTGATGGCACCTGTGTTGAACCAGAATTCACAATCACAACAACAGAAATGTCTGCTGGTGCAACGTTCAGTTTCAAGATGTCTGCATCTGGTGTATTCTATGTTGACTTTGATGATGGTCGTGGCGTACAAAAAATAGACAGAAATCACATATCAAAAGCAATATACACATCTGCGGCATATGCAGATGCTGGCGCACATACAATTAAAATGTATGGTGATGCAACAGGATATACAACTTCATCTGGTGTTGCCGCAATCAGTTTCCAAGATAATAAAAACATCAAAACTGTTGACGGCAGTTTGGGCGCCATATTTGGTGGTAACACGCCCTATATGTTGTACCGTACATTCTCTGGCTGTACATCATTGGAATCAATCCCTGCGGACCTGTTCAGTGGTGTAACGGGCAGTAGCGAGTATATGTTCGACAGTACATTCAGAGACTGTACATCACTAGCCAGTTTGCCAGATGGCCTGTTCAAGAATATAGAAGGCAAGCCAGCAACAAGTATGTTCAAATATACATTTAACGGCTGTACAAACCTGTCTGGCTATATCCCAGCAGACACATTTGCAAAGATGGATTCAACTGATTTTAATTCTGCAACGATGGGGTCTATATTCGCTAGCACTGCGTTGGATACATCTTGTCCAGCCGGCACAACACAATACATTACAGGTTTTGAATCTGCGTGGAATGGCAAGGTTGCATGCGCACCATGTCCAGACGGCATATGTGACATTGATCCGTTGTTTACAATCAAAACAACGCCAATCCAGTCTGACGATGAATTTAGTTTCAGAATTGCTGCAACCGGTACATTTTATATTGATTGGGGTGATGACACAGGTATTGAAAAAATAGTTAAAACAAATGTTGATTCTGAATTATTTACTCATAAATATACAAATGCGTCAGAATCATATACTATCGGCATGACTGGATATGCAGAAACATATGCTGTTGGTGTTGACAATAAACCTGTGGTCAGTTTTGCTGGTAACGAATACATCCAAGAATTATCCGGCAGTATTGCTGCGATATTTGGCGGATCTGTTATGTTTATGTTTGAAAATACATTCAAAGATTGTATAAATCTGGAAAAAATACCGGCGACATTGTTTGATGGTGTTTCTGCACCGGCAGAATCATTGTTTAACAGCACATTCCATGGATGTTCCAAGCTGGCCGATATCCCAGATGGTTTGTTTGATTTATTTGATGGCACAGAATATGATGCCGCACAACATATGTTTATGGAAACGTTTTTGGGTTGTGCTTCTTTGACCACAGTACCAGAAAACCTGTTTAATAAGGTTTCTGGCGGTGCGTATGGTTTGTTCAAAAATACGTTCAAAGATTGTACGGGTATTACGTCTTTGTACCCAAACATGTTTGTTAACATAACAACACCAAATACATATATGTTTGAAGGAACATTTCATGGGTGTACATCATTGTCATCTGTTCCATCGCAATTGTTCCAAAATGTATCGGGTGGGGCAGATTATATGTTCTATTCTACATTCCGTAATTGCACTGGATTAACAGAAATACAGTCGGGATTGTTCAATGGAATAAACACAAATGCACAACACTTGTTTGACAGAACATTCTTGGGTTGTACTTCTTTGACAGAAATTCCAAATGATTTGTTTAATGGCATAACAACAACAGATAATGCGAGTTTTATGTTTATTGGTACATTTGAAGACTGTACATCATTGACACATTTGCCGGAACGCCTGTTCGCAAATATCCAAGGTGTTCCAGCAGACAGTATGTTTGACAAGACATTCAAGGGTTGCGATGGTCTGTTGGGGTATATAAATCCAGATTTCTTTGCATTATTAGACATGAATGATGTTTCTGTATCATCGGTAATGGACGAAACATTTACTAATACCACATTGGTTAAAAAATGTCCGTCCGGTACATACAGGGTCAAGGCTAATTTTGGCTATACATTATCTGGTCGTGCGGTATGTTCACCATGTGATGCGGGTAATATGTCTTTTGCTGGTGCAAATATGTGCTATGTGCCAAGGAAGTTACATATTAACGACAATGATACAATTGATATAACTGTAAATTTACTGCCAGAAAAACCTGCTGCAACACTGGGGATGGCATTTGATATACCAAATGCTGGGGTATACTATGGTTGTTTGACTACAGATGAAAACAGAACGATAAATAATGACACAGACAAGAAAATGCACATAGAATATGAAAATCAGCACTATTTGATGTATGATTGTACTGCACAATAAATAAAACCGCCATTTGGCGGTTTTAATCTTTGTTTTTATATAAAAATATGATATAATAGGTTACATGAAAAAGTTAAGTTTATTTTTGATGGTTGCATTATTGGCGGGTTGTCAAACTGCAACAGAACCGGTTGGTGACGAATATACAGATGATGCTGTATGCGTCGGCCAAGAATGTGAAATTGTTCGTTATTCAATGCCGAACGGTAATGATTTGGTGTTGGAAACGTCAAAGCATATCATTCAAATTGAAGCACAACCAAACGTTAAATATGGTTATTATGTTTGGGCGGGTGATAAAGAAATGACAGAAGATCCCGATTTGGTTGTTGAAGATGGAAATGCCATGATATTGGTTGAAGAATAAAAAATGCCCGAGTGGGCATTTTTTTTATATGCTTTCCCCGGCAACATGTCCGCTGGCCCACGCCCAATGCAGGTTAAAGCCGCCTAAATCACCGGTTATATCTAACACTTCGCCAATAAAAAACAGACCGCTACATAATTTAGATTCCAGTGTCTTTGATGAAATTTCATCTGTGGCAACGCCACCACGAACCACTTCTGCACTGGCCATAGAATATCGTGAAATATTGGTTGCAGGAATAAAAATATTATTAATTTTATTTGCTATATTTTTTATTTCTGAATCTTTTATGTCTGCAATATTTCTGGTGTCGCCATCGCATAAAAATTTTGCAAGTTTATTTGGCAGATATTCTGATAATAATGTGTGCATTTTTTTGCGACCGCATTTTTGTTTTGCAGACTTGCATATTTCATATATGTTGTATTGTGGCAATAAATTAATATGTATTCCATCTGCGAAGTCATAAATACTGGCACGATATGCCAACGGCCCACCGATTCCCATATGTGTAAATAATAATGAATCTGTGATTTTATTTTTGCCAATTGTAATTTCTGCAACAGTTGATATCCCGGCCAGTTCTGGAATGGCGTTTGTGATATTCAGTGCACACAGTGCAGGGCGAACAGGTACAATTTTATGCCCAAATTTTTTCGCAATTTTGTATCCAATATCAGATACCCCCAGTGTTGCAAAAGATGTTCCCCCAGATGCAATAATGACAGATTTTGCACAGAACACGTCTGAATTAGTTTTTATATAAAAGATATCATTCTGCTTATCAATATCTGACACAATTGTATTATAGAATATAGGTATATTTTTTACGTCTTGTATTAATGCTTTGACAACATCGTTGGCACTGTTTTTACAAAAATATTGTCCCGGTGTTTTTTCTATTATTTCAATTTTATGTTCTGTGGCCCAGTGCAAAACGTCTGTTGGGCTATATCTGCTTAATACACTGCGAACAAAATTTGGATTTTGACCAAAGTATTTATTATATGCAACGCCAGCATTTGTTATATTGCAATGTCCGCCACCGGATACAGCAACCTTGCGTGCGGGTAATGATTTCATTTCTATAATTGCAATTTTATGATTGTTTTTTGATGCAGCGTATGCGGCTTTTAACCCAGCAGCACCCGCACCAATAATAATGACATCATAATTTACCATTTTGTATAACCAATATTACATTTGTGAACGCATTGTTCTTTATACGAATCCCAATACTGTACGCCTGTTTCATCAGACTTATCAGCACATATCAGACGGCATTCGTTGTTTTCCAAGATGTATTTTTCACCCTGATATAAACATGCACTAATTTCACATTCTTCAATATATCCACTGACGACAATTTCGCCACCTGCACCGTACATGTTGTTGCAGCGACCACATTGTTCCCATTTTTCATTTGTTAACGAATGATCTGTTGTATATCCTCTGTTACATTTAGTTGCAATGCATTCGCCCCACTGTTGATATTTTTCATCATATACTTGCTCACCCACCCCATTTGGGACTTCACATTTGCGTGCATCTAATACACATGTATTATCTTCAATATGGTATCCGTATTCACATTCTTGAATAATACATTCGCCAAAATCATTTTTATCGTGATCCCAGGCACTTTGTGCAAACACAGCGTTAGGATCTTTAGAAACACATTCTTTAGCATCACCCGAACACATATCGCCATCAGGATGGAACCCAAACGCACATGTTTTTACCATGCAGTTACCAGTCGTGTGATATGTCAGGGCGTTTTCACGATCACATGCATAACATCTGCCACCCAGCATTTCATAATCAGATTTACATTCTATCTCTTTACATTCGTCGTTTTCTATCTTGCAACGATTCCCTGTGTCCGATAATCCAAAACTGTATGTGCATTTACCATCCCATGATATCTTGTCCTGATCAGAATAGCCAACACCATATATTACTTCTATGCTGGAGTTACAGGTACATACATTGTT
>JAZNVR010000004.1:0-4652 GCA_045592905.1 Candidatus Enterousia sp. | reverse complement strand
AAATGGAACATTTGCTGCGCGAATATGATTAATCGCTTCAATTGTCTGCGGCATGATTGAATCGTTTGCCGCCACAACCAAAACAACAATATCCGCCATTTGCGCACCGCGCACACGCATCGCAGTAAATGTTTCGTGCCCCGGTGTGTCCAGGAAGGTTATCATTTGACCAGAATTTGTTTTTACTTCATACGAAGATACATGCTGGGTAATACCGCCCGCTTCGCCGGCGGCAACATTTGCATTGCGGAATGCGTCCAGCAACGATGTTTTACCATGGTCAACATGTCCCACAACCGTCACAACCGGTGCGCGTGGTGTTAATTTTTCTGGATTTGGTTCGCGTTCCAGAATGTCTGCGTATGGTTTGACAACAACACGCTTAACCGTTGCGCCAAATTCGCCTGCAATTAATTCGGCCGTATCTGCATCAATAGACTGATTAACAGATACCATCATACCCATTTCCATCAGTTTTTTGATAACATTACCGACTTTTTCTGCCATTGCTGCGGCCAAATCTTTGACTGTGATTGTATCACCCAATGTAACAACATGTTCAACTTTTTGTGGTGCAGAAAACACAGCACGTGCTTTTTCACGAAATCGTTTCAGTGAAGCTTCTGACCTGCGACGATTGGCACCACGCAATCCGATTTCTTCATCATCTTCATCATTTCCGATTACAATATCACGCAAGTGAATTTTGCCAGATTTTTTGAAATCTTTTTTAGAATTACTAAATCTGGATGATTTGTCATCTTCATCGTTATCACGATTTTTGCGATTGCCACCGGCCACAGCGTTATTTGTAAACACTTTTTGTTGTTGATGCTTGTTTTTAGTTTGTGGCACAGGCACATCAACAGGTTCAACATCTGTATTAACATTTTCACGTGCAGCCAGTTGTGATTTAACGTGTTCATATTCACGTGTTTCACGTTCTATTTCTGCAGCACGTGCGACACGTGCAGCCTCTTCTTCTGCTTCACGTTTTTTACGTTCTTCCTCACGTGCTTTGGCAGCGGCCAACACTGCACGTAATTTTTCATCTGCAGCATTTTTTGGTGCCACAGGTGTATTTGGTTCATCACGCAATTCCTTGCTGCCCGGTGCAATAACACGACGACGACGTTCCACGAACACCGCATCGCCTTTTTTACTGCGAACCGCATCAGTTGTTACAGATTTTCCAAGTGTCAATGTTGCCATATAAGCCACCCCGTTTCTTTGTTAATATTTTATTCTTCGTCCTGTTTTATATCGTATGCGATTTCACGTGCTTTCATAATTACACGCCCCGCCAAGCGATTTGACATTGTATCTTCGCCCAAGATTTCAACCAGTTCATCAGTTGCCAAGTCTGCCAAATCTGTTAAAGATTTGATACCAGCATTACCCAACTGCATAATAATTGGACGTTTGATAAATGTAAAGTTTAACAAATCATCAGACATACCCAACTTATGTCCTTCTTCAAAATAGTTTTGTTCTACTTTATCCAAGTGATCTTTTGCACGTTTTTGCAATTCTGTTGCCAATTCAGAATTAAAGCCTTCTATTTCTTCTAGTTCTGCGACATCAACGAATGCGATTTCTTCAATTGTGCGGAAACCTTCGGTAATCAGCAACTGTGCAATCATTTCATCAACATCCAGACCACCGATAAACAGTTCTGTTTTTTCTTTGAATTCTTTTGCACGTTTTTCTTGTTCTTCTGTTTCGTTCATAACATCAATATTCCAGCCTGTTAATTGTGAAGCCAAGCGAACATTTTGTCCACGACGACCAATTGCCAAAGACTGTTGATCTTCGTTAACAACGACTGCTGCACTGCGTGTATCTTCATCAACGATGATTTTAGCGACCTTGGCAGGTTGCATTGCATTAACGATAAACACCGCAGGGTCTTCGGAATACAAGATAACGTCAATTTTTTCACCATGACATTCATTGATAACAGGTTGAATACGTGTACCTTTGATACCGACTGTCATACCAACTGCATCAATTGATGGATCCTGTGTTTCAACGGCAATTTTTGCATGTGAACCTGGGGCACGTGCCACAGATTTAATTTTAATAATGCCTTCGTAAATTTCTGGGACTTCTTGAACGAACAATTTTTCCATAAACATTGGGTGTGTACGTGTCAAGAAAATCTGTGGACCTGTATTTGAGCGTGCGACATCCATAATCAATGCACGAACACGATCGCCCACAGCCAACTTTTCACCAGGGATTAATTCTGTACCCTTGATATAACCTTCGGCCTTGCCATTGATATCAACAAAGACATTCCCGAATTCAATACGTTTAACAACACCGCTGACGATATCACCGATATTATCTTTGAATTCTTCAAATTGGCGACCTTTTTCAGCGTCACGAACACGTGCTGTCATCATTTGTTTAGCAGTTTGAAATGCCATACGACCAAATTCTGGTTCTGGCAATGCATCTTCTACGATATCACCAACGGATGGGTCTTTTGCATATTTTTTTGCCTGAGATACAGTTAACATTGTATTTGGATTATATTCTTCGCCAGCAGATTCTGGTGATTCAATAACATCAAACAAGCGTTTAACATAAATTGCACCATTTTTACGATCAATATTTGCAATGATATTAAATTCTTCGCCATATTTATGCTTTGCAATTTTTGCAATTGCCGCTTCCAGTGATTCAATAACAACTTCACGATCAATTTGTTTTTCCTGTGCCAAAGAATCAATTGCCAATAACAAGTCCTGACGAGGCATAGATACAAAAGACATTTGTTTACTCCTTTGTGTTTTTCAGATGTCTTATTGAAAGAGCGGGGTTTCTTCAACCCCGCCCTTAAAAAATTATTTAAGAACGATGTATATTATATATACGAATCGTGAAATTACAAGAAAAAAAATATTCTGTATAAAAATGTGGCGTTATGTATTTTTTTGATTTATAATTTGCACACTATGAAGAACTTTATAAAATCCTTGTTCATGCCAGCCGCAAGTAAAACAACAGCTGGGGCATTGGCGGCCAAATTTGGCCTGGAATTACGTGGTGATGCAAATGCACCTGTTCGTGGTATTGCACCAATCGCAGATGCAAAGCCTGGTCAATTGGCTTTTTATTCTACGGAACAGAACAGCAACGCATTCAAAATTTTGCCAATATCCGTATTGGAAAACACACGTGCAACTGTTATTTTGGTTCAGCCAGATATGGCAAAACACGCCCCCAGTGGAACAACACTGTTAATCACAGACAGTCCACGTGGTAATATTGTAAAAATTTTGGGGGAAATATATCGTGAACGGCCACGTTTTGGCATCAGCAAACACGCATATATTGAACGTGGTGTATTTTTTCGTAAAAAGCGTACCAATTACGTTGGTCAATTTGTAACGATTGAACGTGGTGCGACGATTGAACCAGGTGTAAAGATTTATCCAAACGCATACATTGGTCGTGGGGTGGTACTGGGCCGCAATACAATTGTACAAAGTGGTGCACACATTGAAAACGCAACCATTGGTGCAGACAGTGTTATTAATGCAAATGCCGTTATTGGCAAGGATGGATTTGGATACACACGTCAAAACGGCAAAAACATTTTTATACCACATGTTGGTCGTGTTATTATTGGCGAACGTGTATCTGTTGGTGCGAACACATGTATTGATCGTGGTGCGATGACAGATACCACAATTGGCGATGGGACCAAGATTGATAACCTGTGTCAAATTGCACATGGTGTAATAATTGGTTCTGAATGCTTTTTGGCCAGCGGTACTGGTTTGGCGGGCGGTGTTATTGTTGGCAATCGTGCATTATTGGGTGGTCATGTTGGTGTTGCCAATGGTGTCAAGATTGGCGATGATGCGTCTGTTGGTGCGAACAGTGGCGTATTTCGCAACGTTCCAAATGGCGAAAGTTATATGGGATATCCAGCCGGCCCGGGGACAGAATTCATGCGTCATTATGCATGGTTACGCAAGAATACAAAGAAATAAAACAATGGTGATAAAATGATTGCAGGTACCAAGGAAATAGAAAAAATTATTCCACATCGTGGTAATATGCGTATGGTTGATGAAATTCGTGAATATTCTGACACCAGTGCAGTTGGTGTAAAGTATGTTCGTGATGATGAATTTTGGTGTGCGGGTCATTTTCCTGGCAATCCAATTATGCCCGGTGTTTTACAGGTTGAAGCATTGGCACAAACGGCATGTTTTGTTGCATTCAAGCGATTAAGCGAAGAAGAGCGTCGCGACATGTTGGGTTATTTTACCACCATGGAAAAGATAAAATTTTCACACATGGTACATCCTGGTGATAAATTGGAATTACACGTTGAATTATTAATGACAAAGATGAGTTTATATAAATTTCATGGTATTGCAATGGTTGCCGGGAAAAAGGTTGCAGAATCAACATTCAGTGCCGTCCTGCAAAAGGTTGAAAAATAAAAGAATGCCCCAATATGGGGCTTTTTTTTATTTAACAATTAACGTTATTATTAAATAATTATTAATTAAAATAAAATCCCCCAAACGGGGGATTTTATTGTTCTGAAACACAAGCGAAACGTGACTCAACGTAACTAAGTGTAAAACCGGATTTACATACACATCCTTTATCATCAGACCATTGTA
>JAZNVR010000003.1:0-3971 GCA_045592905.1 Candidatus Enterousia sp. | reverse complement strand
CGCCCGATTTGGGCGGTTTTTGTGTTTGCCGCTTGGGCATTATTTGCTAACCACCGGATTTTATGATAAAATATTACCCAATAATGTATGGGGGATTGAATGAAACGTGCAATTAAATTCAAGTTAAAAAATGGCAAGGTTGTGACTATCCGTCCATTGCGTGCCGATGATTATGATGCGTTTGTAAAATTTAATAAAGAGTTTGCAAATGGACCCAGCGCAAAAATGAATTTTGAATATTCTGGTGCGCCTGTTGAACCGAAAGAAAACTATGTAAAAGTGTGGTCGAACAAGAACTATTTATACATTGCGGCATTTGATGGCGAAAAAATAGTCGGCTATGCACAAATTCGTAAGATGATGGTCGGTCATCCGTTTTGTGCACGCAATGCAATGACCGGCACAAGCATATTGGAAAAATATACATCAAATGGTTTGGGAACCAAGTTCAAACAGATTATTGAAAAATGGGCATTGGAAAATAAAGTTCATAAATTGGAAGCAGAAACATTTCAAAAAAACGTGCGTTCGGTTGGCAATTTGCTAAAGAACGGATACGAAATTGTTGGTGTTTCGCATGATGTTGCTTTTATAGATGGCGAATATTATCACCAGTACAATTTAGAGAAGATTTTGGAAAAGTAAGGATGGACTATGAAACGTGCGATAAAATTCAAATTGAAAAATGGCAAGGTTGTGACTATCCGCCGTGTTCGTGGTACGGACTATGATGATATGATGAAATTCTTTGACAAGATTGTTCGTGACCCCAGTGTAAAATATACCAGCCAATATCCTGGGCAACCAAAAAAAGACAAGGAATCATCGGTTGCAATGTATGACAACCCAAATAATTTGTTCTTAGGCGCATGGGATGGCGATAAATTGATTGGCGAATCTACTATTACCAGAATTGCGCCAAACAATCCAAAACTGCGTGGTCTAACTGGCGAAACAGGCAGTTTGATACTTGATAAATATACATCCAATGGACTTGGTGGGAAACTGAAAACGCTGGTTGAAAAATGGGCGCGCGAAAATGGTGTTCATAAACTGTATGCCGAGGTTTTTCATAAGAATATTCGTTCATTGAATAATTTGATGAAACACGGATATCAAATCGTTGGTATAAAGCACGATGCCGCCATAGTTGATAACGAATGGATGCATATATACATTCTGGAAAAGATTTTGGAAAAGTAAGGGTATTATATAATGATTTATTATCACAAAAACGAAATTGTTATCAGGGATTTGATAAAATCAGATGCTGAAATCATCGCCCAGCAAGAGCAAGCGCAGGGATTATTAGATAAACAGCCAGCCAGATATTTGCGCAGATTAAAAGATGTGGCAGATGGCAAATGTGTTGCGTTGGTCGCCGAATATAACGGCAATCCTGTTGGCTATATCAATGTTTATATTGATGCGCAATGGGGTGCTTTTGGTGGTCGTGGTTGGCCAGAAATAGTTGATATGAGAGTTCTTGAAAAATATCAAAAACATGGGATTGGCAATGTGTTATTGACTGTTGCCGAAGATGTATCAAAAAAATATGCTGATACTGTTTATCTTGGTGTTGGTATAAACAGCAATTATGGTTCTGCATTTCGGTTATATATCAGACATGGATTTATGCCGGACGGTTCTGGATTATGGCGCAATGACCAGCATTTGGAAAACTATACAGATATAAAATATGATGACGAAACTATTATTTATCTGTCCAAGAAATTATAACGGGTTGTAGTATGAATGACACAGAACAAAAATATTGGGGTATTATACACGAAACATTTCCAGAATTAGATATTCAGGACTTTGCTGTCTTGGGTCATGGCAAGGTCGCCGGTACGTGTTTGGTGAATAAAAATATCGTATTCAAAATTACCGATAACAGTGAAAAAGCACTGAAAGATACTGAACATGAAATCTATTTGTTAAAACGAATAAAACAATCGTTGTCTTTTGATGTACCCAAGATTGTGTATGATGGCCGTATAAATAATGGTGGCTGGGTGTTTGGCGAAACGCTGTTGTCTGGTGTTGTGTATTCTCAAAAACTGCATGACAGTTTTGATGACGAAACCAAGTCTGATATTTTGCGACAAATTGGTGGCATTATGCGTGAGTTGCATTCTGTAAAAATTAACGATGATAAAAACGCGTTGTTTGTTGGCGATTATAAACAAAATATTGCCATGTTTAATAGGTACTTTTCAGATGATGTGAAAAAATGTTTTTCGTCTGCGGATATTCAGCGCATAAATGCAGTATGCGACAGATACGAATATTTATCTACGCATTATCCGGTTGATTTGGTGTTGGTTCATGCGGATATGCATTTTGGTAATTTTATGTTTGATAAAAATACCAAGAAACTAACTGGGCTGATCGATTTTGGCGCGGCACATTTTTCAGAGCCGGCACGAGATATGCATTATTACTATGGTGATGGTGCCAAGGGGATATTGGCCGGTTATGGTCCAACATCAGATGTGTATTTGCCAGAACGTCAGCATTTCCACTCTGTCACAAACTTTCTGGAGAATATTGGTGGATATATACAAGAGAATTTATCACCGGACAACGAAATTAAAAAACTGATGAGCGTTTTATAAAAAAGGACAAGATATGAATAAGCACAAGGATATAGTTATAAATAAATATTCTGATTATGACGAAGATGCGCGTTTGGATTCAACGCGTGCGCATAATTTGGAATATCTGACAACTATGCGTTATATCCAAAAATACTTGAAACCTGGGGCAAAGATTCTTGAGGTTGGCGCGGCCACAGGTCGTTATTCAATCACGCTGGCCAAAATGGGTTACGATGTGACGGCGGTTGATTTGACACCGAAATATGTTGAAATTATGAAACGCAAATCGCGCCGGTTGAAGAATTTTCGTTGTATGGTTGGTGATGCGTTGGATTTAAGTGCGTTTGATGATGGTACTTTTGATATGGTTCTGAATTTGGGACCAATGTATCACTTGTTTAACAATCGGGATAAAAAGCGCGCAATAAATGAATCAATTCGTGTGGCAAAGCGTGGTGGAATTTGTATGTTTGCATATTTACCACATTCATCTGTGATGATTGGGTACGCAATAAAATATGGCCATGTTGCGGACTTGTGGAAAACCAGCAACCACAAGACCGGTGCTTTGATGGATGCGCCAGATGAAATCTTTAACACAATTCACATTGAAGATTTGCGCAAGATGTTTGATAAAACACCGACAAAATATATTACCAATGTTGCAACGGACGGTATTGCGCCCAGATTGCGTGAAGAGATTGAAGCCATGCCCAAGAAAGAATATCAGGCATTTGTGGAATGGCATTTTGCGACATGCGAACGTCTGGACCAACAGGGATTTAGTTCGCATTTGCTGTATATCTGCAAAAAGACAGGGAAATAAAGGATTATCAAATGCTAAAACTTGTCAAACCATCGCGTGAATATTTACCGGCTTTCTTGGCGGCGGTTGAAGATTATCGCGCAGACCAAAATCAATTTGGTCGTGGCGGCATTGACCCACTGATACGCGCCATAGATGAAAATCGTGTTGATGAATATTTGAAACAGCTGGACGACTATGAGCACGAAGAAACAATCAAGCCCGGTCTGGTGCCGGAAACTCGTCTGTGGTTGATTGATGGCGATGAATTTATTGGTTCGTTTAGTATTCGCCATCGTTTAACCCCAGAATTGGAATTGCGCGGTGGTCATATTGCGGCCAATATTGCCCCAAAACATCGTGGTAAGTATTCCAGTTTTATTGGTGCCAAGATGTGCATTGAACATGCGGCCACTTTGGGGTTGGAACGCGTTTTAATGACATGCAGCACCAGCAACAGCGCATCCTATCGTGCTATTATGGGATTGATGGGTTTGTATGGCGGCGAACAGTTGCCAGATGTTGTTGTGGGCGAACATAATGAACATCGTGTTTGGATAAAT
>JAZNVR010000002.1:0-24034 GCA_045592905.1 Candidatus Enterousia sp. | reverse complement strand
TATTTTTATTTATTTTGGTGGAACTGCGGATTCAAACGACAAAAATCCTTTTGTCAGGTTCGAATCTTTCCCTCGGTTTTGCGCAGAATGCGCCAAACCTGCGGGGCATTCCTGACAATTTGCCTGCGTGTTTGCCACTTGGCAAATTTACTCATTGTCGCCCCGACCAGAGATAAATAAAAATACCGCAATTGATGCGGTATTTTTATTTATTTTGGTGGAACTGCGGATTCAAACGACAAAAATCCTTTTGTCAGGTTCGAACGTTTCACTCGATTTATCACCTGAAAGTGATAAATCTGCGTGGCATTCCTAACGATTTCGCTGTGCGTTGCTTGCGAAATCTACTCATTGTCGCCCCGACCACGAAATTCAAAACCGCCACTAAGAGCGGTTTTTCTTTTGTTTTCTAATACTTACACCGAGTTCGAGAGTTGTATTTTTGAAAAACGATATTTTTAGCATATTTTCGAACTTTTTAATAAAAAATAGGCAAATCGCCAATTCTTTTGTTTAAGCACCGCGTATTCTTTGTAACGCTTCGTTTAACATAATTTGGTGTTTTTGTTTTTCGCTCATTACAGTTTCAACTGTTTTTTCTGTTTTCTTAACCTGATTTTCAACCCCAGCACGTTTTACAGCCATATCTCTCAAACTATAAAAACGTCTGTGTCGCATATGTGATGTTTTATCTATAACACGACATTCACACCATAGTGATAAAATCTTTTTGCCCGTTTTATCAAAAACTTCTAAGACGTCATGATGGGTTTGAAACCGTATATCTATGTTATCTAAATTACATATTTCAGATTTTTCCGAAAATTCAAATTTTTTAGATTTTTTTATTTGTTTTTCCAATTCATTAAAGATTTTTCTTTCTGTAAAAGATTGTTTCATTGTTAAAAACATCTTAAACCTCTTGTTTATCCTTATTTTCTTTATAAAGAATAACATAATAAAAGTCAATTAAAATAAAGTTTATGAAATTCTTCAATTTCCCGCCCTATTTTGATAATCTCGGCTCGAGAATTGTTCACTAAGCACGACCAGAAAATTAAAACCGTCGCATTTGCGGCGGTTTTAATTTTCTGTTTGGAACTGTGGATTCGAACGACAAAATCCTTTTGTCGGGTTCGAACGTTTCACTCGATTTATCACAAGGTGTGATAAATCTGCGTGGCATTCGTGACAATTTGCCTACGTTTGACACTTGGCAAATTTACTCATTGTCGCCCCGACCAGAGATATTTGTATGGGGCCGTTTCTGTGGTTTTCAGCGGAAAACTAATGAAAACGGCTCTTTTTTATCCAATTTTGATACCACTTTTACATCAAATAATTTGGCCACCACTTATACAAGAAATCTGTGCTTGCGCAATGGTGGCACGTTGTTCAAATGATAATCGGCGCAGTTCTGACAATGTTTCTGGTTTTGGTATGTGGTAATATGACATATATGATTCCCATGGTTATAAGGTTACGCAATTACTGCTTACAAACATGGGAAAGTCAAGTCGTTTGTCAGGTGTGGCTATGAATAGATACGTCTGTATTTTTTTTAGGTTTTATACCATTATATCACTTGTATTATTAACAAGGATGTGTTAAACTTAGGTAGAGCCTAAGAAGATTGGGTTCGGGGCTGTCGAAAGCCTTTGCACATTCGGTGCGAAAGCATCGTTAAATTGATGTTTCGGTGTTTTTGCACCGTTATCATCCCTGACGTTGTGTCGGGGGGGCTGTTGGTTATAAAATACGGGCAACTGGAAAGCCAATAGAATCACTGATGTGCTGATTTTCGAACTCCCCGACCGCTCTTTTAAGCGGTTTTTATTATTGGGGATGATGCATAAATGATTGCTTTTCCGACAAAGACCTTGAAAATCATTTATAGCAATTTTTTGTGCTTTGTCCCCACCATGAAAGAAAGGTGACATTGTCAATATACAATGCGGGGGATGTGGGTGTATTTATTGATTGTGGTTTCTGTTTTGGTGTTTGCCAAGACAGTGTTTGCTGCATCATGTGCATCCGATTATGTTGTTGCGACACATAACATGGAATTTGATTTTGATGTTGCAACAGCGACCCCGAAATTGGTCAATTCTGAATCAAAATCGTTAAATGCGAATACATTTATATTATCTGATGATGGTAATTGTTATTCTGGGTATGAACCATATACACATACAGGCAGTGATATTTATCCATTGATTGAAGATTCTGATTTGTGTCCAGACGGTTATTATCGTTCCAATGGGAATTGTGTTGCATTTACGTCGGGCGGTTGTCCGTCTGGGCGGTATAATTCCGCAACGGTCAGCACAACATTCATCCCGTCCGAAGACGGAAATTGTTACAGCGGATATGACACATATTCCCGTACGGGTGACGATGTATATCCATTGGTTGATTCGTCAACTGTATTATGTCCAGCGGGGCAATATATGGCGAATGGCGTATGCACTGCGTACAAGGCGGGTACATGCCCAGAAAATATGATGGATACAACAATAAATTCATCGACATGGTCGCCGATGACGGGTGGTGCATGTCCATCAGGTTACGCAGAACAAACGATATCCACAATTGAATCTGCGTGTGACACGTATGACAATCATATAACAGCAGAAACGCCTGCATGTTTATTGATGTGTACGAACGGCAATGTATATACCGAATTAAATTCATGTGCGGCGTTATGTAATGGGCAAAATACATTAAAGACCAGCACAGGATTGCTATTTCCGATGTATGCGACCAAGCAAATAACACCATCATTGAACGTCAAGGTTGGTAATAACGTATGTTATGTCAATTTGGTTGTGGGTGGTCAATCAAATGCAATAAATGTAAAACACAAAGATATTGTATATCACACAGTTAAATAAAAAGGGGGCGGTCAGTGAAAAAGATAATCTGTATATTGTTTGGAATTTTGCTGATGAATTCGGCAACTGCAATGACATTGTGCAAGAAAACCAACACTGCGGTTGCTGTACTGAATAAATTGGTTGGTGGCACGGTAGAAAGTGCATCAGATGCGCGCTGGGTCGTAAATATGTCTGATGGCACCGTGGTCAAGGGTAAATCATTGTGTTCTGGTATGCCGGGGGATTTTGCAGTTGTGAACACAGGCGTTGCAGATACACATGACACAGGCACAAACTGTTATTGCAAGTTGATGGCACCAGCGACATCGTATTGGGTAATGGCCAGCACGTCACCATATGCAACAGAAGATGCATGTGAATCAGGGTGTGTGTCGGTATGTGCAAATAATATGGCAACAAATCAAGTGCTGCGCAGTGCAGTGTACGAAGCAATATGGTAAAAAACAAAAAAGAGGGGAAAAGACAATGAAACGTGTGATGGTAATTTTGGGATTGATGTTATTTGCGATACCGGCAGTGGCGGTGTCTGTATGTGCCAAGGACAGCATTGTGACAGTTGTGTTGGACCCGTCAATCAATGGTAATTCATACACGCATAATAACAGCACAGGAACGTGGAAAACGGTTTTTTCGTATGGGAATGTATCTGGAATCAGTACGTGCACATCCACTGCCCCCAGTGGCAGTATGGGGACCACAAAAACCAGCGAAGGAACCCCATTGAATGCAGCCGGTGGTCAAACGTCTGGGCAATATTGTTGGTGTAAAATGACACACCCAATGTCGTCGCTTTGGGCGTTCAGCGCCGACTACGGTTCTGCTTCGAATTGCGCTTCGTACTGTACGAACGGCTGCGGTGACAACGTCCGGCGCATCGCCGCCTTGCGCGGTGGCTTGTTCGGGTCGGTCGCCGCTGCGAATGCAGCGTTTTGATGTAGCGAAAAGGGCCGTGGCACGAAATCGCGCGACACGCAATGCGTAAACGCGCAAAGGGGTTTGGGGGAACGTGTCCCCCAGTGCCTGACATTTGTCAGGCCGTTCCCTGGCAGCACAATGTGCTGCTGGGCAAAAAAACAGGAATTCCCGACAAAAATCGGGAATAGGGTGTATCGCCGTATCGGTTGTACGATAGCTGTTTCGTGGGACGTGGCTGTTTTGTCGTGTCGTCGCTTTGGGCGTTCAACAACGACAACGGTTCTGCTTCGAATTGCGCTTCGAACTGTACGAACAACTGCGGTAACAACGTCCAGAACAACGCCGCCTTGCGCGGTGGCTTGTTCGGGTCGGTCGCTCCTTTGCAAGGTAATGACTTTGAATGCAAAGACAAAGTTTGGCTAACCTGCAGGACAAAGTGGTAAGACACTTTTCAGATGCGTGAAAAATGGTATCTGTTTTTTATGCCTTGTTACATCAAAGGCGGGGCGATATATCCTGTCCAATAAAACGGACCAAACACAATACGCAGGGGGCATCTGGACTGGTAAGGTTTATACCCGAACGCCCTGGATGCCCAATTTATAAACAAAAGGGATAAAACAAATGACATTGGATGAAATAAAAAAAGTAAGTATGATGTCTTGTCCGAAATTTTCTGCATTCGCAAAAAATCAATTGCCAATGCCAGGAAATAAAAAACGTCTTGATGATATTTTAAACCGCGAAATTACCGTCGTGGATTTCAGACTGCGTAAATCGACCAAACGTGATGGTACAGAATGTTTGCAAATGCAATTCTTGTTGGATGATGAAGTTTGTGTGCTTTTTACGGGCAGCAGTGTTTTGATAAACCAAATCAAAGAAGCCAAAGACAATATTCCTTTTGTTGGAACAGTAGTAAAATTGGACAGATATTATTCTTTTTCTTGAAATAATGAAACGGTACAAACATCTGTGGGATGATTTTATATCTATGGAAAATTTGGCGTTGGCCGCCAAGAAAGCGGTACGGTCCAAGAAAAATAAACCAGAAACTAAATACTTTTTAAAACATCAGACTGAATTGTTGTCTAAATTGCAGGAAATGCTGAATTCTGGTTCTTTTCAAACATCTGAATATCGGGTGCGGAAAATATTTGAACCAAAAGAAAGATATATTTATATACTGCCTTTATATCCTGATCATATTATTCATCATGCCTTGATAAATATTTTGGGGCCAATATGGCAAAAAACATTTATCAAAGATTCTTATGCTTGTATCCCTGGCAAGGGATTGCACAAAGCATCTGTCGCAATAATGCGTTTTGTGCGACGCAATAAATATGTGCTACAATGCGATATTCGTAAATTTTATCCATCTATTAACCATCAGATAATGTTCGATATAATAAAAAAGAAAATTGCAGATGCACGTTTGTTGTCTGTGCTGCGTAATATTATTTGGTCATGTGGTGGTGAAACAAATTTGCCAATCGGAAACCTGACCAGTCAATGGATGGGAAATGTTTATTTAAATGAACTGGACCACTTTGTCAAAGAAGAACTGCGATGCCACGATTATATCAGATATTGTGATGATTTTTGTTTGTTCGCAAATGATAAAAAGACGCTACATAAATATGAACGTGTTTTGCGCCAATTTTTGTGTGACAGGTTGGGACTAGTTTTTTCTAAATCTGTAATACGTACTGTTGAAAATGGTGTGCCCTTTATTGGATACAGACATTTCAAGAAATTTATATTGCTGCGACAATATGGGGTAAAGAAAATACGAAAAAATATACTAAATATCGCATATTATAACGATAAATCCGCATTAGCCAGCGGACGCTTGGATGCGTATCATGGCTGGATAAAATGGTGTTGTTGTTATAATTTATTGTCCAGCCTGTTCGATAAAATAAAAAGACTATACCACGGCAATGCAAAATTTATTCGTCGTAAATTACTTCATGTTGATTAGTGATAATTTGTTTGTTGTTTTAATTGTTTTTTTGTGGTGTTATTAATGCGCTCGTTTCTGGGGAGAAAAATGGGCGGTTTTAGGTAAAGTTTATTGATTTTGCAAGATTTTTTCGTTGTGTTTCCTTGATGTTGTTGGGTCGTTCCTTGTTTTTATCAAATTATTCCCTGTTAATTTTCTGTTTGGAACGTACGGATTCAAACGACAAAATTCTTTTGTCGGGTTCGTACGTTTCCCTCGATTTATCACAAGATGTGATAAATCTGCGTGGCATTCCTAAGGATTTCGCTGTGCGTTGCTTGCGAAATCTACTCATTGTCGCCCCGACCACGAAATCCAAAACCGCCACTAAGAGCGGTTTTTCTTTTGAAACCCAGTATTTACACGAGTTCGAGAATTCAATTTTTTGAAATTGCCGTTTTTTGCTGTGATTCGAACTTTTTTGTTTTTAATATCCACGAATTAATTCTGTTCCATATTTAGCAAGTGTTTCTTTTGCTTGTTGTATCTGTCTATTTATATTACAAATACGTGTAATTTCTGCATCTATTAATTTATCAGCAATTTTTTGACATCCCTGGATAATTTGGTTTCCAAGTTCAGATTTCTTTTTTTCTATTTGTAGTGAAGATTTTTTGCGTTTTGGATTATAATGTGTTTTAATAAAATCACCTGTATATATTTCTGACCTAGCATCATGCCTAGAAGAATTTAATGTTAATATGTCCGACATTTCCCACATTTTTCTATTATTATAATTTACATAATAATACATTGTTCGCAAAAGGTTAAAAAACTCTTTATTATTAACAATAATTTTAGTTTTATTTTCTTCTGTGTCACTTAATTCTTTGCGACAATATATACCAAATAAAATCTTTGCGTCATTTATATTATCAGGTTTGATTTTATACCAATAAAAATCTTTATGCCAAGAATCGTACCAGTCGCTATAATGAACAATTTCGTATACTGGGATAACAAAGTGTACCATTTGTAATAAATCTTGTTTAACAATATTTGCTAATTTAATTCGATATAATGTCTTAAATTTTTTTGGGTCTTGATGAAATAGATTTTGTGTTTTGGCTGGGAAATTATTTATAAAATATTTGTTTGTTGTGTGTTTGTTATCCATAAAACAATCCTTTTCTATTCCGTTGCTATCGTATGTAGTCACAAAAATAAAAACAATATGATTATTTGCGAAAAGTGCAGAAAAACACCTTGCACAAAACACATTCTATGATACAATAAAATGCATACACTTCTTCAATCTATCTCCCAATCTGTATAATCTCAGTTCGCAAACCGTCATCCCAGCACGACCAGATTTAATAAAAAAGACCGCTTTATGCGGTCTTTTTTATTAAATCTTTTTAAGTTCGGGGCGAATACGAGAATATACAATTAGAAAAATCCAAAAAATTCAAACCGTCGCAATTGCGACGGTTTTGTTTTATTGTTTTATGCACAACGTTGCTTTTGTTGCAGTTGCTGCATAATTTGTTCTGGTTTTAGTAATGTTTCTATGTGTTCAAAACGCACGCTGCCTTGGGACAATGGACCATTGTTTTGGTGGTTGTTGTTGCCACCGTTTTCAATGATACTGATGTTTCCCGCAGATCCAGAAATATTGATGTGTACATCTTTTGCTTCTGGCTGTACAGGTTGCTGTACATCTGGCGTGATTACGTGTCGGAAAGAAACGTCGCCTTGATTAATTGCTTGGTTATTTGTTTGATTGTTTTCGCCAGCGTTGGCAATGACGGAAATATTACCAACAGATCCTGGTGATGAAAGTACGATATTTTTATTTTGCATGACTTACTCCTTTGGTTACATTGTTGATTCCGTCAGCAGGCTTACCCCCACCAACCATTAAAATATGTAGTACGCAGAAACTTTTTGTCAATGAAAAAAAATAGCAAAAAGTACAAATAAATAAATTGACAACAATACAATATATGGTACTATAAAAGTGTGTTCTTTACTATATATTGTTTGTTTGTCGTTCCATGCGATTGATAAAATTTGATACAGTTGATGGAGATACGGCCAACTTTTGTGCGATTTTATATTTGCTGATGCCTGCATTTCGCCATTGTTGTATTTTTGTAGTATGATTTGATAATTTTAATTTTTTTGATTGTGATGATAATGGTCGTCCCAGCCGTTTGCCAGATGCCCGAATGCTTTCTAATGACGCTTTGGTTCGTTGTGATATCAGGTTGCGCTCAATTTCCGCAGATAAACCGAATGCAAATGCCATAACTTTTGATTGTATATCATTCCCCAGACGGTAATTTTCTTTGATTGTCCATACCTGGCAGTTGTTATTTAGGCATTTTTCTAAGATCTGCATTATTTCCAACAAAGACCGGCCAAGTCTGGATATTTCTGCTGCAATTAATATATCTCCTGTTTGTAAATGGTCTAATAATTTCCCCAGTTTTCTTTTGTTTAGCGGCTGTCGTGATGTAATTGTTTCTGTAACCCATTTGTTTATGCAAATATTATTATGCTGTGAAAATTGCTTTATTTCAAAAAATTGATGATCATATGTTTGTTTGTTTGAAGATATGCGTATGTATCCAATAATTGCCATTTCTTAATCCTTTATTAAAAATATTCCAAATTAATAGAACGATAAAAACAATCTATTTTTTCAGTCAGACTTCTATTTGTTAATAATTAAAAATAAAACAATAAAATCAATGGTGTTAGGGTAATTTGATATGGTTTTATTACACAGCAAAAAGAATCTAAAATAATCGTTGGTTTTTGGTATACTTTCCGTCAAAGGATGGGAAGTATGAATTTGCATAGGTTTGTTGTATTCTTTACCTGTATTTTGCCTGTTGCGGTAAATGCAGAACCGTTATTATTAAGCGATGCATTAAATGTTGCAAGGGTGGCGTGTGTCGGGATTGCAGACAGTTTGTCTGATTTGAAAACAAAGGCGGGAATAAATACGGCTGTAACTGCGGTTGGAACTGTCGCTGGTGGTGTTGCATTGGGATCTGGTATTGCAAAGGCGGACACTGATAAAAAACAACAAGATTTAGAAGCAAAATTGAAAAAATTGATTGCGGAAAAATCAAATATTCCAATTGAAACGCTGGAAATAGACAATGAACAGGAGTTCCGAGATGCAATCAGACAAGTGTTGGTTGCGGATGATGTTAAGAATGATGTCCAGAAAATAGACGAGTTAGAACAGAAATCAAAAAAACTTGGTGATGTCAGAACCGGAACACTGGCGGCATCAACCGTAACAAATGTTGCAGGTACTGCAATTGCTGCAACAAATAAAGTTGATGAAGATATAGAAGTGAAAATTAATAAATGTATTTCCGCAGTAAAAGATTTATCAAATGCAAAATTGGCAGCTAAAGTTGAAAATGTCGCAAGTGATACAGAATTAACACAGGCGGAAAAAATAATTAATGCATGTCGTGATTATGAATTTGTAGATGTAAAATCAATAAATAAACGTGCGTCTGGTGCAGCGGTTGCATCTGGATTAGGAATAGGTACGGGTGTTGTCGGAATAATAACAAGTGGTATGGCAAATACAGGTAGTATGCGTCAGGTAAATAATCAAACAGAAAAGAATTTAAATACGACGGCAAATGTGATGTCTGGTGCATCAACAGCGGCATCTGCTACTGCAACAATATTTAATGCAACACAAATATCTGCGATAAAAAAAGTGGTAGCTGTTGCTGATATGTGCGAGGAGGCACTAAGATAATGAAAAAGATATTACCGTTTTTATTCTGTTTAACATCTTTGCCAGCGTTTGCGGTGAAAATAACAGCAGATACACCGTTGCAGTGGAATGCAGTTGTCGTTATTACTGCCGCTCAAGAAACTTTGTATAAAAATATGGAACGTTCAACAGCAGATTATATAGTGAGTGAGTTATTGAGCCAAGATAGTTTTTCAATTGGACAAGCAGCAGTTACATGTAAGAGTATATTTCAGAAAGAACATAGAAATCTTTATACTTATGATTCTGATATGATAAATTTGGCTAGATGGTGTGAAGATTTTGCTTTTCAGTTGATTGCAATAAATAATCAAGGTATAAATTCTATTCATCTTGGAGATGGTGAATATGATGCTCGTGGCAGAATATATACAGAAGATGGATTGTTTTATGTAGATCAATCAGAACCGGTTTCAGTAGAATATATCTATCATAACGAAGATCTGGTAGACCGTTATGTTGGGTCGTGTCATACTGCGGTTTTTGAATCCGCAACAAATAGAAGGATAGCAACATGTACTAAAATTGACCGCGATGGTTGGGGTAGTGAGGCTGTCTATGAAGGTATTAAGCCCGATTATACGGGATATCAATTTGTAGAAAGTTGTAACTATAATATACTGAGTGATTATTCTGAAACTACTTGTTCTTTGGGATATAATAGTGAGAGTGCGTATAGAGATTTTTATTTGAAACGTTATAAACCATGTGCAGAAGGGCTGGGAATGGTTAATTTTAATACAGTAAAACGTATTATTGATTCTTCTGTTTTTCCGCATAATATAACGTCAAAACTAGAACAGATATATGAAGCACGATTCTTTGTGCGAAATAATTCTGCAAACGAAACAACACCAGAATTATATGATGAATTATATGATGCTTATGAAGAATATTGTTCTGGATTGGAAACAGTGGGATTTGGTTTTAATCTGTCAGAATTTATTCAAGATTTACAAAAGGATATTGATGACATCACTGCATTCTTTAGTGATATTACAAAATATAAGAATACAGAGGTAGAAAGTCTGGAACAAGCAAGGGGTCTTATAGATGGCGACTTACGAAAACTAACAAGATATTATAACGGGGGACTTAATTGTTGGGGAGAGTGTAATCAGTTGCCTGGTTCGCAAGATTGGGTAAAATGTGAATTAGGTAATCTGAAAACAACATTTGAATTTGACGATATTTGTGATTAGTATTTTGAATTTTCCCCAGATTATCTGGGGATTTTTATAAATATCTCTTGCCTTTATACAGTTGAATGATAATATGTGTTTATAGTCATATTTATATAAAAGGGGGATTTTTATGAAAAAAATCGCATTTTTAATGTTGTTGTTGGTGTTGGGTGCGTGCGGTAGTTCTGGTACAATGTTAACGGTGCGTGATTCTAATTTCTTGTTGACGTCAAATGTTGATAATGATAGCAGACGTCATGCGCATATCTTGGAAACATTGGGCGCTGATTATAATTCTTCTGTAAATTCTGTTTCTGATCCGTTGCAACGTGGTGGGGCTGGTAAAAATTCAAATATATGCAAGTCTGAACGTGATTGTGATGATATGGCTTTTGAAAGTATGAAGGCTTATTTGCTGGATAGTGATTTTAGTGATTGGAGTAATGTAAGTGCACTTCGTGATGCATTAATATTGGCGGGTTTCAAAGATTCTTTGCCTGGAAATATGGATGATATAAAACAGTGGGCGCGTGAACATCAGGAAGAAATTCAATCACAGGCTCAGGATATTTATGATGAATTTGGCATACGTTACAGTTTTGATATAAGTAAATCTGACTTTAGTGTCGTAGATGACAGTGAACATCCAACAAAAATACGATTTGTTCTGGACCCAAATACAGGTGAAGTGAAAAATATAAATATGATTGAACGTTTTGGTATGCCTGATGAAATGGTTTGGAACGGTAAACGTCATGACCAAACAACAAAATTTACTATTGAAAGTCCTATCTATGAATATGCAATCAATGGTGTAGGTGATGATTATGATGGACCGGGGTATCAAACATTCAGATTCAAGGCAAATCATGATATGTCTTTGGCAGAAATCAAAGAAATGTTCAAAATATTAGCAAAACAAGAATTAGAGGCCGGTTCAGATGGTTTCTTTGGTGGGTTTCATGCTAATGATGCCACACCACAAATTGTCTATGACAGTTTTATTAAACAGTTGGATTCTATAAAATCAAAAAGTGATTTAGAAATATTAACACGTTACGAAATACATAATTATGATATTAATGCGTATGGTAAAACAGTAGGTTTGGCGTATTCTGACTTTGGTTTCTTGGATACAAGCGATATTGGTGCTCAACATGAAATAGAAAAAACATTGTATCATGGTGGATATCATGACCATAAAATTAGTGATGTTGTATTAGCAGAATTAAGAAATGATGCTGAAACAAATATCAGTTTTACCGGGCGGTCTGTCGGTCGTGTAAACTTTAATACGACCAAGAATTTTTCTAATGGGGGGCGTATTGTTAACAAAGAAGTAAAAATAGAAGGTAATGCAAAACTTTATTTTATTGGCGGATTAGATGGCGGTAAAACAACCCTAAAGATGGAGTTTCCAGAATGGTACGATGTTTATGTCGTAAATAATACATCTGGTAACAGTATTACTTTTGATAATTTTACTGGTAAAGATTCTGATTTACAATTCCATCTTAGTGGAGATCAGGAAATTGCACGCAGTGAATATACGGTTGAAAATTTTGATGGGCAAAAAACCATAGATACAAACAATGATTCTATGACAGGCAGTTCTTTTGGTGCTGATACTATTCAATTCTTTGGGCATACAACAGAATCTATTCCAACAGAAGTTAGTGGTTTTATTACGTATTCAGAAACAGAACCAGATGCTTCTGGTATGACTGTAAGACAAATACAGTTTGAGTCTGCATTTGGTGCTATACGTGAATATTAATGATTTAAAACCGCCCATTTGGGCGGTTTTTTGTGGTTATTTCTGTTTGTATTCGTTATAAAACTTTTTATAAACGGTACGCACATGTAAAGTCCGATAATCTTAGATAGTCAAAATATTTGGTTCTGTTACATAAAATTTCGTTGTTCATAGCTATCGCCCTTCTAAAGGTGGTTATAGTCTGGGAAAATGCTCTTATAAAGTCAATGTGTTTGTGTTATGTGAACTTATTGACAATGGGAAAAAATTTTTTAAGATAGAATAAGATAGAAGAAGAAAAAGGGGCTGATGTTATGAAGTTAAATCAACAGATGTTTGTTTTGGTGTCCGCATTGGTTATGAATGCGTGTGGTACAAAAACACATTCAGAAAATAATTCTGAAAGCGTTGTTTTGAATAATTTGGTTGAAAATACTGTAAAACCAACAAAAACAGAACGTGTTACTATGACAATTGTTTATGGGGATTTCGGTAAAAAATTAGCAAATGTAAAAATTAATGGTGTCAGAACAGATGTGGGAATAAATGATACCGTTCGTATAATTGGTGTGTTTGCACAGCCAGATCATCGTTCGCATAAGTATTTGTATGCAGTCAATAAAATAGGGCGCGAATATTGTATAAAATATGCACTATCACCATACACAGACGGATATAATGTTGTTACATATATTGAACGTGGCGATACAGTTGTAATTCGTGACAACAAAATAATCAAAAATCTTACAATGAATAGATTAAAGTCAGAGTTTGTTAAAACTAAATAAAGCACCGCCCATTTGGGCGGTTTTTTGTGGGGTTATTTCTGTTTGTATTCACTGGCAAGTTTTGTGAAAACCAGTTGAGCAGAATATGTGCCGTCTGGGTGTTTGTTTGCACCACGTATATGGCCGTCTTGGTGAAAGCCGCCACCTAAAATACATTTTTTTGAGTTTATATTAAATTCATCGCATGCTCTGGCAAATCTGTTTGCCTTTAATTGTTCAAATGCCATTTTTTCAAGCAGGCTATAGATTTCTTTGTTAAATCCATGTCCTTGGGCAGATTTTTTGAACCAAATATTACCACCTTGGGCAGAATCATTGGAATCAAAGTAAAACATGCCATGATGTCCAATCAATTTACCGTTATGAAATACGTACCAAATAACACCATTGCTGGCAGTGTCGGCTGCTTCTTGTTTCATTGTTTCCAGTGTTTCAGATTCTGATTCGGGTAATGCTTTCAGATATTTTGGTGAATAGTGTATAAACTTAAAATCATTTGGATTTTCGTCTTTTATTGCATCCCATATCAATTTTGCGTTTTCTGGTGTTGGTTCTAAAATACGTAATTCCAGACGTTGGGTTTGTAAATCACGTCTAAATAGTTTGAAGAATTTTTCCATTATTGCCTCTTTTGAATAATTATATCACAAAAAGTGTTTTTTGCAATTTATGCGATTGTTTTATTGAATGTTGAAAAAATATAAGGTATTATTTAGCGTACGTAATGGGGCAATATAATGAATATTTATAATTTTATTTCTAATAATATAAAATCTAAGATACAAGAAGTTGATGAAATTCAGGCTGTGTTAACACCGGAAATTGCAAATAATATCGCAGTAGAAGTGCCAAAAATTCGTGACTTTGGCGACTATTCAACAAATGTCGCAATGATGTTGGTAAAGTTATTAAAAAAATCACCGCACGATATCGCAAATATGATTTTGCCAAAATTATCGGAATTAGACTTTGTACAAGATGTCAGTGTCGCAGGTCCTGGATTTATAAATATTAAATTGAAAGATGATTTTTTAATTAATCCAGATAAATATACTGCAAATTATCACGAAGATAAACAACAAATGCAGATAGATATGGATTATGGCAGTTATAATATTGGTAAAAATCTGCATATTGGACATTTGCGTACAACTGTTGTTGGCGATACGTTTAACCGTATTGCACGTCATTTGGGACATAAAACAAAATCTTATAATCATATGGGCGATTGGGGACTTCCAATGGGGTTAATTATCGCATGGATTATGAAATATGGTATGCCAAAAAACGCAGATGATATAAACGCAATGTATCCTGCATCTTCTGCACGTTCCAAAGAAGATGAAGAATGGTTGAAGTATGCACAACGAATAACTGTAGATTTACAAAATGGTAATCCTGAATATCTGAAGATATATAATGAATTTGCACCAATGTCATTAAAGCAAATTAGTGATATCTTAGTCAGATTAAATATTTTGCCGTTTGACGAAAACAAAGGTGAACGACTGGTTGCAGAATATGTGCCAAATGTTCAGAAGATATTGGATGCAAAAAATTTGATTGTGCGTGATGATGGGGCTGATATTATTCCTGTGAAAACGGATGACGATACTGCACCAATGCCGCCTGTGTTGTGGCGTTCCAGTACAGGGGCACAAACATATGCCGCGGCAGATTTAGCAGCAATATACTATCGTACAACAACAGATAATCCAGACGATATAGTTTATTTTACAGATAATCGTCAGAATTTGCACTTTACACAGGTATTTCGTGCTGCAAAATTGGCTGGAATTGATTCTGCACGTTTACAACATATTGGATTTGGTACAATCACAGGTGCAGATGGAAAACCATTCAAAACACGTGATGGTAATGTCCCAAGTTTAGATGATATGGTTGATATGGTTGCAGATTCTGTTCGTCATCGTGCAACAGAATCAGGTAAAAATCTACCTGATGACACAATTGAAATGATCGCATTGGCGGCATTAAAATTTAATGATTTGATGCATGATGTACGTGCAGATTATGTGTTTGATACGGATTCTGTTACACAGTTTGAAGGACGTACAGGGCCATATATTTTGTATACAGCAGTTCGTTTGAATTCTGTAATAAAAAAGGCGGAAATACTGGGCGTTGTGGCAAATGCAAATATAACCACATTGGCAGAAGAAGAACGTAATTTGATGTTGCGTTTAATGGATTTTGATAAGGTCTTGGAAAACGCATTTACAAAACGTGCAACAGATTTATTGGCAAATTATGCGTATGATTTGGCCCAGGATATAAATACATTTTATCATCATTGTCCGATTTTACGTGATGATATTGATGATGCCACAAAGCAGGCTAGGTTACATATCGTAAAAACAGCACGTAATGTGTTGTTATCTGCCATTGATTTAATGGGATTGCGGGTTCCAGATGCAATGTAATTGTTGTGGCTTAAATATATAAAACACCACACAGTTTCATTCTGTGTGGTTTTTATTTGCGACCATTAGATGATTTTGTACGTCCTGATTTTTGTTGTGTTTGGCGTTTTTGGTTAATCTTGTTTGTCATCATACGATGTAGTGGATTTTGTATGTTGGATACAGGTCGTGCAGATCGGTTGCTTGTTGGTCGTTTTGCCGCAGAATTCTGTCTTTGTTCGTTGGTTTGCATTGCGGAACGTTTGTTCGCAGGATTATGAACTGCAGATCGTGCAACAACAGGGGTGGTTGCAGATTTTGCATTTGTGACGTTATTTGATTTGAAACAATCTGCAGCTGATGTTGCCCCTGGGTTTGACGTTGTACCTGCTGGACACAGATATACACCATTTTCATTAAGTTTTTTTGCATCTGATTCAGATTTCGTATCACATGCTTTCTTGATTTTGTTAGAAGTTAATACAATATTTCCGCCACCGGTGCAATAGCATCCTTCGGGGCATTCTTTGGTTAATAAATTATTGCAATAGAATCCTTTGCCGGCACGTCTTTTGGAACTGCATGGTTTATTTTTTTCTGTTACAACATCGTCTGCGTTGTCATTATTTGATGCAGTGTTGTTTGATTTGAAACAATCTGCAGCTGATGTTGCACCTGGGTTTGACGTTGTACCCGCTGGACACAAATGTATACCGCTGTCAGTTAATTCTGTCGTAACTTTATCCAAACCTGTACTGCAACCATTTATTACTTCTTGTTCTGTCCATTTGACGGGACTGCCACCGGTGCAATAACAACCCTTTGGACATTCTTTTGTTATTACAGATGCACAGAATAACCCTTTGCCTGCATGTAGTTTATTGTTGCATGGTTTGTTTTTTGTATTTGATTCTGAAACGTTGTCAGATGTATTGTATGTTAGAGCGTGGTTTTTTAATGTTGCATTGTTTATAGTTAGTTCGTTTTGGTGCGGTTGATCTGTTCCGACTTTGTTTTTGATTGCCGCAGGTGCTTTTAATGGTTCGTTGATTACATTGTTCAATGCGAATTGTAATTCTTGGGCAAGTCTGTTTGTTTTTTCTAATGATTGTTGCAAATCTGCCATGATTGCTTTAATTTCTGTGTTGTTACTGGTGTTGGTGGCAGCGGTTTGTGTGTTGTTTGGGGCCTTGTAATATTCTTTTTGTCCGCTAACCATTGTATAACATTCAAATACAGAACTTGCACCTGACACAGATGAAGGATGTGATCCAGGACAAGGAAATACACCGCTAAATTTTGCCCCAGACATATTATGATAATTAACTTTGCCATTTTTTATGGTATAAAAACCAAACCACGTTGATACCCATGTTTCATCATAGTCATCTGCATAATATCTGCATGTAGCATCGTTGCCACTTTTTGGGTGTTTGTCACATAATCCCACGTCTGACCATCTGCCCCAGCCGGCAGTAACAAGTTCAGCAGGTGTTCTTTGATATGCTGGAATATCTTCTGTTCCACCGTTAAGTAAATATGTCCCGTTTGATGTGCAAAATAATCCGGCAGGGCATTTTTTTTGGCTTGTATCTGTTTTTGCGTTTGCATTTCCTAAACATAAAATAGTCAGGATTATTGCCAGTACAGACCGCATATATATTTTCATAAATATTTCCCTTAACATATTGTGTAATTATATCAGAAAATATGCCTTTTGGCAAATGATTAGAAGGGAAAAACAACGTTTATAAAATCCTTTCTTGTTTTTTGGGATTTTTAATATATAATACACCAAGTGTTGTGCCCATGGCTCAACCGGATAGAGCAATTGCCTTCTAAGCAATAGGTTGCAGGTTCGAATCCTGCTGGGCACGCCAAAAATTTGAACCACCGTCAGGTGGTTTTAATTTTTGTTGCACAAACTTGGAAGAGAAACTGTAAGATTTTTAAGATGTCAAACAGTTTGATTGTTTGTTCATAATGATTCTTTTTTACGCTTGCGGTCATTATATGCTTGATTTATAATCCGAATATATGCGAATAAAAAGGGATATTATGTTGAAAAAAACAGAAGTTGTTTTGTTTGATTTTGATGGTACGTTGTCTGCTGCTGATGCAAGTGTTGAATTTGCAAAATATTGTTTCAAGCGGTCGGTGCGGCCATGGGTATTTATACCTGTGATTGCGTTGGCGGGATTGGTGCGAATGTTTAAGCCAGATGGAATTTGGTGGCGACAGGCAATTCGTTGCTTTTTAAATGAAAAAATGGTTAAAAAATTTGCCCCAGGATTTATAAAACAGCACAAACGTAACAGATTTGGATGGGCCAAAGAACGTGTGCAAAGTGAACGTGATGCCGGACGCAAGGTTTTAATGCTGTCTGCGTCCCCTGATTATTTGTTGCGTGCATTGGTGCGTGATATGAACTTTGATGCTGTGTTTTGTTCTGAAATGGAACCAAGAAAACCATGGAAATATAAATTTTTGTGTTGGGGTCAAAGTAAAGTTTACAAAATGGATGAATGGGCCAAAGAAAATAAAATAATACCATATGTCGTGCGTGCGTATTCTGATAGTAAATCTGATTTGCCAATGATGGAAATCGCAGAAGAACAGGTATGGATTGATGCCAAAACAGGATTAAGAAAATAAACCAAATGATTTTTTTTCACGATATTGTTAAAGTGTTTCCTATGATTATCATGGAAACACTTTTTGATGTAATTAGTGCAAGTATTGGGGCGATATTAGGGGCGACTTTCGCATTTTATTTGAACCGCAAACGCAATAAACAAATGGCAAAATTATCAGTGGACAATCGCAAGGAATTATACGCATTAAAGCAAGAAAATGAAAGACTGCTGGAACAAATAAAATCCAAAGAAGATATTATATTAAAAATGCAAATGCAGTTGTTAGGTGAAAAAAATACAACTAAAACAAGAAAAAAGTAAAGCCTAGTATGGGTTTTAGTCAATCGTTCCTAATGACTTGTGGATGTTGGGGTGGTACAATCATAAGCAAAAGGAGAAAATATCATGAAAAAATTTTTCAATTTCGTATTAGCAATGTTAATTTCATTCTTGCCAGGCATTTTTGGTGTTATATTTACACCACGACACAGTGATGATGTTTGGTATAATGCATTAAATAATTCTGTGTTGACCCCAGATGGCTGGGTGTTCGGTTTTGCGTGGACTATTCTATATGCGTTGTTGGGTATTGCGTTGTTCTTGATAATGAATAATACAAAAACAAGACACAATAAAACAAAAGCATATGTTTTATTTATTTCACAGTTAATATTAAACGGGTTGTGGACATATTTGTTCTTTGGTTTACACTTAATAACAGCATCTGTTGTATGTCTGATAGTATTGTTGGGTGTAAGTGTTTGGATGATGTTTGCATTTAAACCAATCAGTAAACCTGCATATTATTTGGTGTGGCCATACGTGTTGTGGTTATGCTTTGCATTATATTTGAATGTAACAATAATGACATTAGTTTAATGTAATTAATACTTCAATATCTTGAATTTAGAATCGCCAATATTCAAATGCTTCAGCCCCAGTTCTTCAATGAAATCGGGGCTGTGGTTTTGTAATAATTGTGTGTGATGTTGCAAGACTTTTAATGTTTCTTGTTCAGCTTTTAATTCCTTGGTCACTGCAGATAAATGCCATGAATTAGAAACAATGTGTTGAACGCTGACCTTGCCCCAGAATAGTCCAAGCAAAATAAAAATTGCAAATACAGACATGGCAAAGCCAATTTTGCCACGAATGCCACCAGATAATGCACTTTTTAGAAAAGTAAATAAATTTTTGATTTTTTCTTTCATGAGTGTCATTATATCATAAATGTTTACTAATAATCAAATTTTTGCTGCACCGCTTGCTGGGATTACCGATCGGCCGTTTCGTCGTATCGTTCGTCAGTTTTCACCACATGCACCATTGGTTACAGAAATGATTTCATGTCATTCATTGGTTGGAATGCATAAGAATTGTTTGCGTAATTTTGATAATTATGCGGATGAAGGTAATGTTGGTGCACAAATATTTGGTGCAAATATAAATTTAATGGCAGACGCTGCAAAAATACTTCAGGATGCTGGTGCCAAGTGGATTGATATTAATATGGGATGCCCAGTGCCAAAGGTCGCAACACGTGCAGGGGCAGGGGCATATTTAATGCAGGATCATATCTTGGCGGGCAAGATTATGGATGCTGTTGTGCGTGCTGTCCAGATCCCTGTATCAATAAAAACCAGATTGGGTTGGGATGAACAACACCAGGATTGGCAAAATTTAATTAACATCGCTGCAGATTGTGGTGTGCGTTTCGCAACACTGCATGGGCGAACCAGGGCACAACTGTATGTGGGGCCTGCCAGATTACCATTAATTGTAAATTGCCCAATTCCAATTATTGCAAATGGTGATATCGTGTCTGTGGATGGTGTGAATGCCGCAGAAAAATTGGGGTACAGCGGTGTAATGATTGGACGTGGATTAATGGGCAAACCATGGATTTTGTCTGAAATTATGGGGAATATGCCACCTGGGGATATTGGCAGTGTTGTATTGCAACATTTAGATTATGCGCTGGAGTATTATGGGGAAAAAACAGCAGTCCCAATGTTTAGAAAGCATGCCGCATGGTACAGTGCCGGGATGAAAAATTCATCAGAATTTCGTATAAAAATTAATCAAATTACAGATAGTCGCGTCTTAAAGGTTGCAATTCGTGATTTTTGGGGTATTATCTAGGAAAATTAATTCATATTTTGGGGGCTGATACATGACAGAAGAAATTGAAGTAACAGAAAATATTGTTGAAGTACCTGTGGAAATGACTGCGGGTGAAATGTTGCGTGCCGCACGTACAACTGGGCGTCGTAAACGTGAAATACAAACAATTGCAAAACAATTATGTATTCGTGAAGAATTCTTGGAGGCCTTGGAAAACGGTGATTATAATGCAATACCAGAAACAGTATATGTGTTGGGGTTTGCACGTAATTATGCAATGGAATTGGGATTAAATCCAGATGATGTTGTTGCAAAAATCAAAAAAGAAATGGGGTTGACTGCAGATTGTAATGCGGATGACGAAGATGCAACAGCATGTGCAATGCCAAGTATTAAACAAGAAGAGCATTGGGCAAAAATCATGTTTGTAAAAGCGTATCAATTCGTTTATCAACATTGGCAGTGGTTCGCAGGTGCTATTTTGGCGATTGTCTTGGTGGTTGTGCTGATTGCAGTATTTATGCCATCATCTGAAACAGTTGTTGCTGACAATAAAGTTGCAGTTGTTGAAAGTGTAAATGAAGAAAAATATAATTTACCTGTGCGTGAACGTTTTGGTACAGATAACCGTAACAAGGCAGATGTTGTTCTGCAAGCATCCCAAGAATCATGGGTCAAGGTAGAAGATGGACGTGGAAATACTGTGTTCAGTCGTGTGTTGGTCCCAGGGGATGTTTATTATGTCCCAGCAGGTGATAAATACAAGGCAACATTTGGTAATGCTGGCGGTATTGATATTTGGGTAAATGGTAAATTGGTGCCAGATGCAGGTGCAAATCATACCAGAAAATCAGGTATTTCATTGTCGCCTAAAAATTTAATCGGACAAAAATAAGAACGATTTCACAAGGGGCGAAATTTTTCGCCCTTTGTATTGAAAATACCAATATTTTTTCTATATCTAAACATACCATGGCAAAAGTTATAAAAATTCGCGGTGCACGTGAAAATAATCTTAAAAATATTGATTTAGACATACCAAAGAATAAGTTGGTGGTCTTTACAGGTGTGTCTGGTTCCGGAAAATCATCATTAGCATTTAATACCATTTATGCCGAAGGTCAACGCAGGTATGTTGAATCATTGTCCAGTTATGCACGTCAGTTCTTGGATATGCAAAAAAAACCAGATGTTGATTTAATAGAAGGATTGGCACCGGCAATATCAATTGAACAAAAAACAACATCAAAGAATCCACGATCAACGGTAGGTACTGTTACAGAAATTTATGATTATTTACGTTTATTGTGGGCACGTATTGGTGTACCACATTCGCCAGTAACAGGATTACCAATAAAATCACAAACTGTTGCAGAAATGGTGGATTGGACCATGAAAATTCCATCTGGAACCAAAATATTTATTATGGCACCACTGGTTCGTGAACGTAAAGGCGAATATCGTAAGGAATTAGCATTCTTGGTAAAACAGGGATATCAACGTGCAATTATAGATGAAGAAATAGTTGATTTGGGTTCTGTACCTGTTTTAGATAAAAATAAAAAACATAATATTTTTGTTATTGTGGACAGATTGCAAATGCCATCAACCGATACAGATAGCGAAGAATTTCGTTCACGTTTATATTCTTCGTTTGAAGGTTCTTTGCGTTTGGTGCCTGGGGCTGTGTTGGTTCGCAGACTTGATACAAACGAAGATACACTGTATTCGCAAAGTTATGCATGTCCAGTTAGTGGTTTTACTGTGCCAAAAATAGAACCACGATTGTTTTCTTTTAATGCACCAATGGGGGCATGCCAGAATTGTGATGGATTGGGGGTACAATTGAATATGTCGCCTGATTTGGTTGTACCTGATCCAACGAAAACAATACTGGGTGGTGCGATTGCACCATGGTCACGTGGCGGTATGCTTAGTCAGTTTGAACATTTACTGGATGCGTTACATAAAAAATTCAAAATACCTTTGTCAAAACCATGGCATACATTGACCCAGGAACAAAAAGATTTGATTCTGTATGGCAGTGGTGATATGCCAATCAAAATAAACTGGAATGGTTTTGTTTATGAAAAGCCATACGAAGGTGTTATCCCAAATATTGAACGACGTTGGCGTGAATCTGAATCCGAAGCAATGCGTTCTGAATTGGCAAAATATCAATCTGAAAAGCCTTGTCCTGTATGTCATGGAAAGCGTCTGAATATTCATGCGTTATGTGTGCGTATTAATGGTGCAGATATTATGGATGTTTGCGATATGTCTGTGGATGATTGTTTGTGTTGGTTTCAAGATTTGCCAAAACATTTGTCAAATAAAGATAACGAAATTGCACGAATTGTATTACGTGAAATCACAGACAGATTATATTTCTTGCAAAATGTTGGATTGGGGTATTTGACATTGTCACGCATGGCGGGAACACTGTCCGGTGGCGAAGCACAACGAATCCGTTTGGCATCTCAAATTGGCAGTGGTTTGTCGGGCGTATTATATGTGCTGGATGAGCCGTCAATTGGCCTGCATCAAAGCGATAATGATAAACTGTTAGATACGTTAAAAATGTTGCGGGACAAAGATAATACAGTAATCGTTGTTGAACATGATGAAGATGCAATGCGTGCAGCAGATTATCTGGTTGATATTGGTCGTGGTGCTGGAATTAATGGTGGAAATGTAATTGCATGTGGTACGCCAGATCAGGTTATAAAAAATAAAGATTCAATCACAGGTCAATATTTGTCTGGGAAACGTAAAATTGATTTGCCCAAGAAGCGTCGCAGTGGAAATGGTAAATCAATCGTGATTCAGGGGGCGTGTGAAAATAATCTGAAAAACATAACTGTTGAATTTCCATTGGGTAAATTTATCGCACTGACGGGTGTTTCTGGTTCTGGCAAATCAACATTGTTATTAGATACATTGTATCCGGCATTAATGCGTGTATTATATAATTCTAAATTAGAGACAGGTAAACACGATATTATTCGTGGAATGGAGAATGTTGACAAGGTTGTTGACATTGATCAATCCCCAATTGGACGTAGTCCACGCAGTAATCCCGCAACGTATACAGGTGTGTTTGGCGATATTCGTGATTTTTTTGCAGGGTTGCCTGAATCTAAGGCACGTGGTTATACGTCTGGTCGGTTTTCATTTAATGTCAAAGGTGGCAGATGTGAAGCATGTCAAGGTGATGGTCAAATAAAAATAGAAATGAATTTCTTGGCGGATGTTTATGTTGAATGTGAATGTTGCCATGGTTCACGATATAATGAAGAAACATTGGCGGTTAAATATAAGGGAAAATCAATCGCAGATGTCTTAAATATGACGGTTGAAGAAGCATACAGATTCTTTGTTAATGTGCCAAAAATTGCCAGAAAACTGGAATTATTAAAGCGTGTAGGGCTGAATTATATTAAACTGGGACAAAGTTCACTTGATTTGTCCGGGGGCGAGGCACAGCGTATTAAATTGTCCAAAGAATTGGCCGCACGCAGTACAGGGGAAACAATTTATATTTTGGAT
>JAZNVR010000001.1:0-87818 GCA_045592905.1 Candidatus Enterousia sp. | reverse complement strand
TTATATTCGCCACATGCGGACGCGATTGTTTCAGCCTCAGATATATCTTCACCGTTTATACGTGCCTGCATCATAGAATTGCGCAGGGTCGCAACAGATGAAATACAATTGTTTATTTGGGTTTGCAGGTCATCATCTACTTTGTTTGTGCCGGCAATAATTGCACCAGCCACATTGGTTGCAGTCGCACCTGCCATTAAACCGGTACGCCAGTTGCCCAGATTTTTGGATTGTTTGGTTAGTTTTTCTATTTCTGAATCTATATCTTTATAGGAATCGTTTTTGTGGCTTTGATAATATGTATCTAGTGCTGCAAGGTTGTCGGACATATTGCCATTATTTGTCCCACTGTTGATGTTTGATTCTGATATTTTTTGCAGGCGCACCATTTCCAGTTTTTGAATCTGTTTATCTTTATCCGCTTTTACTAAACCTGTGACCGTTGCCCCAACACCGGTCGCCGTTCCAACAGATGTAATCGCAGTATTTATTCCGGCCATTGTTTTCAAGTCGGCTAATTCATCATCAATACCCACGCATGCGGTGTATGTGGCACGCAACGCATCATCCAACGGCAATATATTTGCCGATGCCATAAAAGGAAAAATCATAAAAAAAAGAGTGATAATTCGCATGACTACATTCGCATGGATTATATCATATTTTGTGTAGAAAAAAACAGAAAACTTTACATAGAAAAAAAGGTTAAAAAATGGCGGAAATGTGAGTGGTGTAGCGGTTTTTAGGTAAGTGCATTTTGTATTTAATCTGATTAACGCTTATGGACAATTTTACATATACTAGATATAGAAAATTGGTGTGCTGTGGAAAGTGGCGGATTTCCAGGATTTTTTATTTAGTAAAAATTTTCCGATTTTGTCCGAATTTGTCAGTTCTAGCAGATGTGTTTACATATATTAGACATGGAATATTTTGTGTTGAAAAATATTTCGTCTGCTTTAAGCCCTGTTGACATTATTTTGCTTTTTTGCCATAATTCCCGTTGTAGTTATAAAAGGAAAGGTATTATGAAAAAATTATTGGCTGTGATTGCTACTTTATTTCCAATGTCTGTGTTTGCAAACCCTGCGTGTCCTGTATGCACAATTGCAATTGGAGCGGGGTTAGATATTGCACGTCGTTTGGGGGTACCAGACAGCGTTGTTGGATTGTGGGCTGGTGCATTATTAACACTGTTGGGTTATTGGACATTAAAGTTTATGGATAAACGTGGATGGCATTTTTGGGGACGTGACGCAATTGTTATAACGTTGTCTGTTGCAATGGTTGGTTTCGTTTATTTGGGTGTTGTAAAGTATAACCCAATATTAATTTGTGGCGGTCTGATTATGGATCCTGTATTGTTTGGTACAATTTGTGGTGCGTTAATATTTATTTTAACATCAAAGTTGTATCAATGGATGAAAAAGAAAAATGGTGGACATGCACACTTTCCGTTTGAAAAAGTTGTTTTACCAGTTGTTGCATTGGCATTGGCCAGTTGGGCAATGATGATTTGTTTTTAATTAATGGGGGAATGTATGAAAAAAATTAAATCTGTACAAGAATATGTTGAAGCATTGGATGCTGCAAAAAAAGTTAATCCAAAAGATTTATCAAGCGACCAAGATTTAACAATTGGTATTATGAACTTGATTTCAATTGAAGAACATTTGATGTTTTCTGGTGCAAAAACAGGTAAACATGAATTTTATGATTTGATTAATGATGTTCGTGAAATGCGTAAAAATGCAATGTTGAAAATTATTCCTGCATACGAAGGTGAAGTTTGGTGTATTTCTAAACATTTATTGGCTGCTGCCATGCGTGTGTTTGAGGTTGGAACCAAGGCATTAGCGTCTGGTGATACAAAGACGGCATATGAATTGTTTGATCAGTCTTATGAATTGTATTCTATGTTCTGGGGATTAAATATGGGCATGTTAACAGGTGATGCGAAAAAAACAACATCTGTAAAATCAGAAAAATTAACAAAGTCTGTAAAAAATAAATCAGTTGCCACAGAATCAGGTAAAGTATCCAAGTTAAAAGCATGGGTTAAGAATGCTGTTAATTGTTGCATAGAGTAAAATAAATTATAATAATTCATCTGTGGACGGTCCCGATGGCTCATGTAACTTCTGTACACTACGCTATCGGGACCGTTCCACATCTAAATCATTCTAATTTATTTTATTTATTTGCAGATAATTCATCTACATACAAACCCGAAACCTTATGTAACGTCTGTACACTACAGTTTCGGGTTTTTTCGTATCTAAATCATTATAATTTACTGGCTGTGTCTTACGGGTTTGTGATAAAGGGGATTTTGTGATATAATATGCGAACCATGGGAAGAGAGAAATATATTTCAATCGGAAAGAAAGTAAACGGTTTTTCGTTTGCAAATTTGGGGTTGTTTACCGGATTTGCAGACGGTATTTATAATGCTGTATATTCATTGGTTATATTGGAAATATTTCGCAGCAGTGCGGTTGTTGGTGTGTATGTCGCAATTTATTCTGTTTTTTGCTTGGTTGTTGCGTTGTTTGCTAATGAAATATTGCGTGCTTTTTCCAAGGTAAGGGTGTTTTATTTTGCAATGTTGATGGTGGCGATTTGTTATGCGATGATGAGTTTTTCCATCTTGCCACGAACGTTTGTTATTTTAGATTATACAACAGGATTTGCAACCACACTGATTACAGTATTGATACCACTGTTCATGTCTGATTTTTCCAAGAATATTGGTATGGCACGTCTGAATTCAAGGTATCATTTGTGGTTGAATATTGGTGCATTGTTTGCCCCGTTTGTCGCAGTTGCAATTGCAAATAATTTTGATAATAGGGCGGCATTCTTTGGTTCTGCTGTTATTTATCTGCTGGGGTGGGGAATGTTTAAATTGTTTAAGGTTGTTCAGCAAGATAAGCAAATAAAACCAGTCAGTCCCAGAAAAACTTTTAAGGCCTTGGTTAAAAATGCAGCAGCATTTTTTAGATTGCCAGGGATGTTGCGTGCATATTTGGTGAATTTTGGATATTATTCATTGCGTGCATTGCGTGTTTTGTATGTGCCGATTTTGGTGATTGAAAATGGTTTTTCTAAAGATACACTTGCATGGGTTTTGACATTGGGAATAATTCCCTATTTGGTTTTAAGCGAATTAATGGGACGATTAGTCAGAAAATATGGTAAAACATTGTGGTTGATGATTGGTTTTGGTTCGTTTGCTGTGTTGGCTGCGTGTGCTGCATTTGTTACAGGTTTGCCGTTATTAGCAATATTTATTTTATGGCAAATATCAGGGGCGTTTATGGAACCTGTACACGATTTGTTGTTCTTTGATGATGTGCCAAAATCACAACAATCACGTTTTTATGGTGTGTTTAGAACCAGTGTAAATTTACCAAGTGTTATAATACCAATGATTGGGGCAGGTGTTATTACTTTGTTTGGAACAACAGCAGCCGTTTGGACGGTCAGTGCATTTGTTGGTGCATTTGTAATGTTGATTTTAGTGCAACGGAAAAGATAACTATTTTAATTGCTTTTTATGTTGGTTCTTTGTATGATTTCGTTAAGAAAAAAAGGGGAATTCTATGGCAAAAAAAGAATCTGTTAAAGATAGTGTGTCGGGACAAAAAAATTCTGCATTAGAATCTGCGTTGGCACAAATTCAAAAGCAATTTGGTAAAGAAGCAATTATGAAAATGGGCGATGGTTCGCAACAAAATATAGAAGCCATATCGTCTGGTTCATTGGGGTTGGATATTGCACTGGGTGTTGGCGGTTATCCAAAGGGCAGAATTGTTGAAATTTATGGCCCTGAAAGTTCCGGTAAAACAACATTGGCACTGCATGCTGTTGCAGAATCACAGAAAAAAGGTGGAACATGTGCATATATTGATGCGGAAAATGCACTGGACCCAAGTTATGCAAAAAAGTTAGGTGTTGATGTTTCTAATCTGATTATTTCACAACCTGATTCTGGTGAACAAGCGTTGGAAATTGCGGATACGTTGATTAAGTCTGGTGCAGTTGACGTTGTTGTGATTGACTCTGTGGCTGCTTTGGTGCCCAAGGCAGAACTAGAAGGTAATATTGGTGATTCTTTTGTTGGTACAACAGCCAGATTAATGAGTCAGAGTCTGAAAAAACTGGCCGGTTCTGTTTCTCGCAGTAATACTTTGCTGATATTTATTAATCAAATTCGTATGAAAATTGGTGTTATGTTTGGAAATCCAGAAACGACATCTGGTGGAAATGCGTTAAAGTTCTATGCATCTGTACGTCTTGATATCCGTCGTACAGGTCAAATCAAAGATAAAGAAAATATCGTTGGTAATGAAACCAGGGTCAAGGTTGTAAAGAACAAAGTTGCCCCACCATTCCGTACAGTTGATTTTAAGATTATGTATGGTGAAGGTATTTCCAGAATTAGTGAAATCTTGGATATGGGTGTGAAATACGACTTAATTGAAAAAGCCGGCAGTTTCTATTCGTATAATAATGAACGTATGGGCCAGGGCGAGGCAAATGCACGCCAATGGCTGAAAGAACATGAGGATGTTCAGAATGAACTGTTAGAAAAAATTATGGCACGTGCCGGTGGTATTGCCGAAGAAATGACCACAGGTCCGATTGATGATGAAGACGAAGGGTCGACATCAGAAGAATAAATATTATATTTGGTCCCCAGTTGGTTATTCTGACCGGGGCAATTGTTATAGCAAAAGGTTGTGCTGTGAAATTTAATCGTCTGTGGGCTTTGACTAAAATAGTATTTCTGGTTCATGTTTTTAATTGGCCATGGCGTTCGCGTAAGCACAGACACGATGTGCGGGCAGATGTGATGTCAAGGGTTGTCACCGGCTATCTAAAACGGTATTTGTCCGCAACAGAAAAAGTTCAAGAAACAGATGTTGTAAAAAATGATAAAAATGAAAAGATTTTTACAATGTGGTTACAGGGCGAAGATAACGCACCGCCATTGGTCAAGGCATGTTATCGCAGTGTCAGAAAACATTGTGCCCAGGAATTGGTTGTCTTGGACGAAAAGACTGTGTTTGATTATATTTCATTGCCAGATGTTATTATTGAAAAATATCGTACAGGAAAAATACGCAAGGCACATTTTGCGGATATTTGTCGTGTAGAATTATTGTATAAATATGGTGGATATTGGCTTGATTCAACGGGGTTTGTAACGTCGCCAATATCACAATGGATTACGGATTCTGATTTCTTTATGTATATGGTTGGTGATAATGTTGGACAGAAGTATATGTTTTGCCAGAACTGTTTCATTCGTGCACGCAAGGGGGCATATTTGTTAAACGCATGGCGTGAAATGATTTTGGATTACTGGATACATGAAAATAGTGCGTTTGATTATTTTGTACATCAGTTGTTGTTTGAAACATTGGTCTTGAATGATAAACGTGCAAAAAAGCATTTTGCCCAAATGCCACATGTTGTTCAAGACCCAACACATGCGTTGTGGTGGGATTATCATGATAAACCGTTTGATAAGAAAACTTTTGACAAGGTTACAAGTGGTGCATTTTTTCAGAAGACTACGTATCAACAGGCAGAAAAACCAATCGCTGGTTCGTTTGCAGATAAAATAATTAATATGTAAAGGAGATTTGATGCCAAAAATATCAATAATTATACCGATGTACAATGTTGAAAAATATCTGCGAAGATGCTTGGACAGTGTGCAAAATCAGACGTTTACAGATTGGCAGGCGATATGTGTTGATGACGGCAGTCCGGACAAATCTGGTGAAATTGCCGAAGAATACGCAAAGAAAGATTCGCGATTTATTGTTGTGCACAAGGAAAATGGTGGATTGTCTGATGCTCGTAATGCTGGTATGAAACATGCCACAGGTGATTATATATTGTATTTGGACAGTGATGATTTTATTCATCCGCAAACAATGGAAATTACATATTCGTTGGCATTGCGTGATGGGTCAGATATTGTATCGTTTACATATGACAGAATTTATCGGCCACAATTAATGGTGCGGTATAAATTAGGTTTGGATACAGATAATGTTGTGCCGCGTGCGATTCATAAAAGATATAATTTGAACAAAATTAAAACACGTGTAACAAACGATGTTTATGAATACGCAACAGAACAAACACATAATAAATTTAATCCAAAACGCAAGTATCTGATTAAACATTGTCAGGTTTGGAAGAATCTGTATAAACGTGAATTAATAGAAGATATTCCGTTTATCAAGGGGATTTTGTTTGAAGATTTCCCATGGTGGAGCAGGGTCATGTTACGTAACCCACGTGTTACAATTGTACCATTGCCATTGTATTTTTATATCCCAAATTTTGGTGGTATTGTATTAAGTGCAAAACAATTACGTATAATGCAAAGTTTGTGTGCTGGTATTGCAGATGCGTACAGCGAATATAAAAAGACCGCAACTGATTATCAAATGGAACAATGGTCGCAAAAGTTTAAATGGTTCTTTGTTAAATGGGCGTTTCGTAAATTGAAATATTTACAATCTGATCAGGATATAAATGCGGCAAAATCGTATTTTACAAACTTAAAGAAAATTGGTGCGTTGGAAAATCCAAAAACAAAATGGGCGGCAGATTTGTGTGCGTCAATAGATGATTTTATAAAATAATAAAATGCCCAAACGGGCATTTTTATTTTTCAAAACGTGATTTTTTTGGAAATCTTTCTGCCATGAATTTTGCGTTATCACGTAAAATTGTGCTGTCTGTGTCATCAGAATCGTTTATGCAAAATATAGGTGCGTTAATTAATGCAGAACGTGCCGCAGATGCATCTGTACATACCACAGGAGAGTTATGTATACGAGAAAAGAAAATAATGTTATAAATTGCATTTAATATTTTGTGTTTTGAGTGTTTGTGTGCACGTGAATGGATAAATACAGCACGATCGTTTATCAGGTCGTATAAGTTAAATAACCAACGCTGTAATTCGTCGTTTGTGCGAAATTTATTGCGAATTTGCTTGTCTATTTGTCCAGTTATCATTGGGTGATTTCGGCATTCAATCCATGAAGATTTTATGTATGGATCAATACCATGTGATGGGCGGTATTTATATACTTTTTTCTTAAATATTTTATGAATTGTCTGTGCGGATAATATTAATGTTTGTGTGTATTCGTCAACGCATCCAATCCATTGGCCAATGTTATGTTTGTGCTTAAAGTGTGTGCTGTATCGTACACGTGCATGTCCATCTTTGTCATAAAAGAAATCAGGGCTTAATGGGCGATTAAAGAATGTGTCATCGTTCATTAATATAAAATGTTCTGATAACCCTGGTATATTTGGAATACACATTTCAATTGCTGTTGCGTTAAAAGTTGGTATTGCATCTGCAGGCATAATTTGTTCGTGTGGAACAATTGTAATTTTTGGATGTTTTGTATTTAACCATTTTGGAATATGTCCAAATCCTGTAACGATATATATATGATTTACCCATGGTGCAAACATATCAACGCTGCGTAAAGAATATTTGAATTCGCCATTATCACGCCAACGTGCATCAACAGTTGCGTCTTTGTAAATGGTTCTTTGACCCTTGATTATTTTAAGCCATTTGTTTTTTTGTGCACGCCATTTTTTGTCGGAATCATCAACCCATAAATAAACAATATCAATTTTCATATCTGACATGCTATACCCCCGATTTTCTGAAACGTTCTGGAATTTTGACAACGATTTTTATTCCCAGCATATTTGGCTTGTTTATTGCATATGGTGCACGAATGTATGTCTGAATTATACGTGCAATTTTAATCCAATATTCGCCATGTGCAGTACGATTTGTAACGTCGTTTATTGTCCCATTGCCACGACGTTTCAAGTGGTTTAACCAATCAGCACCACGTGCAGCAGCCTTGGTTTCCAACATTTTCATATCAACGGCCCCAAAATGTAACAAATATAAATTATTATCAATGTGGAAATTATGATTCTTGATACGATGAAAGCCAGATCCCCAACGAACAGGGCGGTTTATAACAACTGGTTTTGTGTATCTGGTTGACAATAGTGCAAAATGACGCTGGGATAAAAATGGCTTTGTGATATCAAGTGATTTTTCATGTGTCATATTTTGACCAATATCTAACCCCAGTCCAGAAACAGATGTATTAATTCGCAGTTGTGATAAATAATCGCATAAATTAGTATTTAGGTCAGGATCAACAATTAAAAATTCATCGCAATCACATCCGATAACGATATCGTATTCCATTAACAGTTTTTTTGCCAAATCAGACATTAAATTTATTCTGTATCTGTCGCCATCTGAACGGGACATATCACGATGTGGTATTTTTGTTATGTGAACACCATCTGCATTTTCTGGAACATCTTGGTCTGTGCCATCTAAATATATGTACAGATTTTCATTTCCAAATTGCGTGCCATAGTATTCTATCCAGCGGGATAAAAAAAACACGTCATTACGAGCCATCGTAATAACGGCTATTTTTTTTGTGCTGTGTGCTGGTGTTTTTGTCATGTTGCCCCTACCAATCAAATAATTTATATACAGCATGATATGCTTTTCTGAATGCTATTTTTATAGGATTTGTTGTTAATAACCAGTCAATATATTTCTTGCCATATTGTTGTATTGCAGATTGTAATATTGCATCAGATAATTTTTTATTAACATGTTCCAAGACGAATATTGTTTGATCACTTAATCCGCCATGATGACGTTGAAATGCAACTTTTTTCATAAAAGGCATTCCAATTAAATATAAATGCTTTATTTTATTATAAACACCACGTCTGGGAACGGAATATAAACCATCCCATGTGTGATTATGTTCGGTTACTAAATTAGAAAAACCATCTTCGTACAGTTTGGTTATTTCATATTTATCGGGTTGCTGTGTAATACTTAACATAAAATCATTAAACCATTTTGACAGGAATATTACAGGCTTTGTCCCAATGAACCAAGACTGAATATGTGGATGTTTGCGATGCGGGTTTTTTACAATACCAAATGCATCATGTCCCATGTTTTCCATTGCGTTAATATACCTGTCCAATGGATATAATGGACCATATACAGAATCGTTTACCAAATATACAAAATCATAATCAGATAATTTTAGATTTTCCATCGCCCAAATATATCCACGTTTGTATGAACCAAAGTCATATTCACCATGGCGTTTTGCAGATGCGTGAATAGTATATTTTTTTACCTTTGCCAATTCGGAGTCAGGACAATCAGAATCCATAAACAAAATAATGTCGCCAAACTTGGAAAGTGCGTTCAGATAGTATACCAATGCAGGGTCAACAATGCCTTGTTTGTTATAACCTGCAAATAAAAATAAACGTTTATTCATAGATTTTTCTTTCTTCATGGTATACAATTTACACGTTTTATTTTAATTTTGCAACAAAGGGTTAAAGAAAAATGAAAGATTTTTATATTTTTTCTGATAATAAGTATAAAAGATATTTATTACATGATATAAAACGTCAATATATGCAGGATGTTCATATTGAACATGTTGAACGTGGAATTATTGTAAATGAACATTTTAGCGGATTTGGTATTTTTAATCAGAATTTTGAATTTATAAAATCTTCTGAACAAGTACGTAGAAACAATGGGCAATTTGTGCCAAGATTTAACCACGAAAACATCCCCTTTGTTGATAAAAATGTGGTCTTTATTGGATTAGTATATCCAGAATTTGGACATTTTTTGCTGGAACAAATGAATCGGGCATGGGCGTTATTAGATGAAAAATATCGCAAAATGCATGTTGTGTTGATAAATAATCAAGATGTTAAGTCTGTGCCGGAATATATGTACGTGTTCCTTGAATTAATGGGAATTAGTCGTGATAGAATAATTATTCTGAATGAAACAACGCAATTTAGAAATGTTTATATACCAACCCAGGGATATAATTTGCCTGTTTATACATGTGAAGAGTTTGGAAAAACGTTTGATTTTATGGTTGAAAATGCAGGAAAACCAACAGAAATTTATGAAAAAATTTTTGTTTCACGTGATGCGTTAAAACTTAGACGTACATATGGTGAAAAATATGTGTCAAAGATTTTTGAGAAAAATGGATTCAAAATTATATACCCAGAAAAATTATCGTTAATAGAACAAATTCAATTAATTAGTAATTGTAAAGTTTTGGCCGGATGTGCTGGAACGGCATTGCATTTGGCGGTGTTTATGAAGCCTGGTGGGACTGTTATACAAATTAAAAGAAACAAGAAAAACAAAGACAGTGCATCAACACAGCATTTGGTTAATAAAGTAAAAAAATTAACAGGTGTTTTTATTAGTGGGTCTATTGAAAAAAAGCCAACATCTCATTTTGTGTCAGTTCCACAAATAATAGGATTGAATAAATATGTGCGTCAATTTTTTGACCAGTTTGGTTTTGTTTATGATAAAAATTTGCCGGTTATGGATAAACAAATATGGCAAGAATATGTTCAACATTTGGCAGATTATAAGCAAGAAAATGGAACATTGTTCATGTTATCTGTAAAACAAAATTTTGTAAGAATTTCTGCATGTTTTATACCTGGACGTGAAAACAGGGGGATTTATAGAAGATGGATGAAAAGTAAATTAAGAATAGATTAAAAAAAACTGCCGTATTGGCAGTTTTCTGTTTAATCCATGTGTAATGTTCCAATATTTATACCGAACAGATAATATCTTTTTTTGCGTGGAAATATTTCTGTTTTGAATATAGTTTTATTAAATATTTTGAAAGTGTTGATTCCAGACGGTTTGTCTGGTGCGTTTATTAATTCTGTTGCACCATATTTTGCAAGCAGTTGGCCATAACGTTGCCATGCCTTGACTGTTTCTTCTGTGCTGTTGGCCTTTTTCTTCTTTTTATCTTTACCCAAAGATGTTGGTTGATCAACAACGTTGTATATTGCCCCAGGAACAGTCGCAACACTGTTTGCCAATACAATTGCAGATTTTGAGAATATGATATCTTGGGCACCCCAAACAGATGGTTCAAACAGTAATTCTGTTTTGCGTAAAAATTCTGTTTTATATGCATATCGCCATGCACAATTAAATCCGTTTGCGTGTGTTGTGTTGATTCTGTCTGCTAAACTGGTTGCGATTTCAATTGATTTGAATTCAGGAAAAGACCATCCTGGTTCGTTAACTTCGCCACATAAAATATCTGCATCTGTTGCAATTGCAGCATTTGCCATTTTTTCAAAGTAATCAAGATTTACAAAATCATCATGGTCGTGTATTGAAACGTATTCGCCCGTTGCAGCCAGAATCCCAGTATTAGACGCAACAGATACACCGCTATTTTTTTGTTGTATTAATTTGATACGTTTATCTTGTTTTGCGTATTCCTTGATGATTTGTGCACAATCATCAGTACTGCCATCGTCAACAATAATTATTTCAAGGTTTTTATATGTTTGACGGGTTAAATGTTCCAATGATTTGCGAATAAATTTGGATGCATTGTACATTGGTACAACGACGGTCATTAATGGTGTTTTCATGTTTTTTTCCCTTGTTTTCACATGTTGTATCAGATTTTAATAGTTTTAGCAAATAAATAACCGCCAAATGGCGGTTATTTATTCTTCTGTATGTTTTTTCAGTTTTTTGCGTGTATTACTGTCCAGTTCTTTCTTGCGTAGACGAATTGTGTCTGGTGTAATTTCAACCAATTCATCATCCAAGATATATGACAACGCTTCTTCCAAAGATATGCGACGTGGTGGGGCCAAGAATAACTTTTCATCCGCAGTAACAGAACGCATATTGGTCAGTTCTTTGCCCTTAATCGGGTTTACTTCCAAGTCGTTTTCTTTGCTGTGTTCGCCAATAATCATACCAGAATATACTTCTGTTTGTGGGTCAATAAACAATGTGCCACGTGGTTGCAAATTAAATAATGCATATGTGGCTGCCGAACCTTTTTCCATTGATACCAATACGCCTGGACGATATTGTTGAATCGCACCACGATAAACATCGTATTTATCAAATACACGATTCATAATTCCTGTGCCACGTGTATCTGTGCGGAATTCTGATAAATATCCGATTAAACCACGTGATGGTGCAGAAAATACAATGCGTGTTTTTCCGCCACCAGATGCCTTCATTTCTGTAATTGTTGCTTTGCGTTTTGTCATTTTTTCAATAACAACACCGCTAAATTCATCATCAACATCAATTACGACATCTTCAATTGGTTCCAGTTTTTCACCGTTTTCATTTGTTTGCATAACAACACGTGGACGGCTGACACTTAATTCAAATCCTTCACGACGCATTGTTTCAATTAATATTCCCAGTTGTAATTCGCCACGACCAGATACTTCAAATGCCTCGTTGTTTTCGCTTTGTTCAACTTTTAATGCGATGTTTGTTTCTGCTTCTTTGAACAGGCGTTCGCCAATCATGCGGGATGTTAATTTTTTACCAGATTTACCCGCCAATGGTGATGTGTTTACAAAAAATGTCATTGTCAGCGTTGGTGGGTCAATTGGCATCGCAGGTATTGGTTCGGTAACAGATGGGTCACACAATGTGTCTGCCACAGTTGCACGTGTAAATCCTGCAACAACAACAATGTCACCAGCAGATGCAGTGTCGCGTGAAATCTTTTCAACACCACGATGTTCAATAATTTTTGTGATTTTTGCGTTTTCAATAAATTCACCATTACGATTGATGGCCTTGACAGATTGCCCAACACGAACAGTGCCAGATTCAATTTTTCCTGTTAATATTCGGCCAACATATGGGTCCGCTTCCAGTGTTGTTGCCAACATCGTAAATGGTGCGTCTAATTGACAACGTTCGCCATTACAATCTGGGGCCGGTACATGGTCAACAATTAATTGAAATAGTGGGGTTAAATCTTTTCTTTCGTCGTTCAAATTGCGAACTGCCCAACCATCACGACCAACAGAATATAAATATGGGAAATCAAGTTGTGAATCTGTTGCACCCAATTTATCAAATAAATCAAATGTTTCCGTTAAAACTTCATCTGGTCTGGCGTCGGCACGATCAACCTTGTTAATACATACAATCGGACGCAGTCCCAGTTTTAACGCCTTGGACAATACAAATTTTGTCTGGGGCAGGGGGCCTTCGGCACTGTCAACCAACAGTACAACACCGTCAACCATGGATAAAATACGTTCTACTTCGCCACCAAAGTCAGCGTGTCCAGGGGTGTCAACAATGTTAATCTTGTATTCGCCCCATTGAATAGATGTTGGTTTCGCAGAAATTGTAATACCACGTTCACGTTCAATATCACCACTGTCCATAACACGGTCTTCTACCTTTTCGTTTTCACGAAATGTACCTGCTTGCTTTAACATATTGTCAACCAGTGTTGTTTTTCCATGGTCAACGTGTGCAATAATTGCAATATTGCGTATCTTCATAATTTTGCCCCATATTTTTTATGTTTCCAATACAGGGTATACCCAAAAAAAACAATTTTCAAGAATATATGAATGTTTCGGATGAAAAATTTGACATTTGAAAGCGTTCGTCTATAATCAAATAAATTGTTTAACTTTATTATTAAAGGTTTTGGTATGAACAAAAAATATAGTGAACAAGATGTGTATAATGCAATTAAGGGGGGCTTCAAGGCGTTAACCAATTTGGCACGTGTTCGTGTAAAGGCAGAATGGAAAAATATGAAATTGCAAGAACAATGTGCTGCGGCACGCAGTTTTGTTTTTATGGAACAGGTTGCAAAAAATCCAGATGCTTACTTTTCTCGTTCTGCAACAGAAGCAGCATGGATTAAGCGTGCATTAGATTATGCAAAACTAAAAAAATTGCATGATTTAAAAAGTGCTTATTATATTGTGCAAGACCCAACAGGAATTGTGTTGAATAATATAAAGTATGTATTTTTTGATGGAAATGGTGCAGTATACAACCGCTTTTGTAATGCTGTGCAACAGTGGATGTATGATGAACACAGTGATACATATGCAAAAGAAATTATAGATATGGCAAAGTTGGCGAAAAATAAATTAGAATATGAATCAGCAAAATGTGTTGTACGACCATTTATATTGATGAAGCAAGGTTTACAGAAATAAAAAAAACTCCCAGATGGGAGTTTTTTTAGTGACTAGTATTAGTGGATAGTGAATGAATAATTAATATTTCCGACATTCACCACATGTAGTAATCGCTTATACTTACTAATGTTTTCCCCCGATTTTTGTGCGTCCACCCATCAGTGGCTGTAATGCACGTGGTATATTTACAGAACCGTCTGGGTTTTGGTGGTTTTCAATAACAGGTACAATCGCACGTGGCAGGGCAATACCAGTGTTGTTCAATGTTGCACAGAATTGCATACTGCCATCCGATGCACGAAAACGTGTGTTTGTTCTGCGGGCTTGGAATTGACCAATAGATGAACAAGACCCAAGTTCACGATATGTGTTTTCACTTGGGAACCAGGCTTCTACATCGTGCATTTTTACCTTGTTGAATCCCATGTCACCTGTGCATGCCATGATAACACGATATGGTAATTCCAAATCTTCCATAATTTCGCACAGGTTATTTAATAAATGTTCGTGCATTTCATCAGATTGCGCTGGTGTGCAATAGATGTACTGTTCAACCTTGTTAAATTGATGTATACGTACAATACCACGTGTGTCACGACCAGCAGCACCGGCTTCTTTGCGGAAACATGGTGAAAATCCAGCGTATTTAATTGGCAAATCTTTTTCATTTAATACTTCGTCACTGTGCAATGAATTTAGAATAATTTCTGCAGTTCCAGCCAGACATCTGTCTGTATCTGTCAGCATAAATACATCACCCGCCATAACAGATGTATCTGTTCCCTTGAAGTGACCTGCATTAAATATTGTTTGTGGTTTTGTTATCGCAGGACAGTTTACAAATGTAAATCCTTTGGCAATTAATTTCTGAATTACATATGTTTGAATCGCCAGTTCCAGTTCTGCTGCTTCGCCAAACAGGGCATATGTGCGTGTGCCACAAATTGATGCGATTTTTTCAGGTCTGTACCAATTATTCATTTCCAACAATTCCCATTGTGGACGTGGTGTAAAGTCAAATTCACGCGGGGTGCCAACACGACGAACTTCAACATTGTCTGTGTCGTCATGACCAAATGGCGTATCGCTGGATGGAATTTGTGGCACGCAACGCAACAGTTCATCCAGTTGTGTTTCACGTTCGGCCAATTCTGCCATGTCGTTTGCAATTTCTGCATTAATTTCTTTGGATTTTGCAATTAGTGGCCCCTTGTCTGTGGCAGTTGGAATTTCACGTGTGATTTTGTTTTTTTCAGCAGTTTTGCTTTGTGTAATTGTTCTTAGTTCACGAACGCGTGCATCCAATTCCAATATTTGGTCGGTATAATCTGTATAGCCTTTTAATTTACATGCTTGTTTTACAGCATCTGGATTTTCACGAATAAATTTTATATCCAACATAATTTGTTTCCTTTTTCATAGATTTGGATTGTATTTTATAACGGTTTGTAATGTTTGTAAAGAAATTGCATAAAAACTATTCCCCCAATGGGGATGAAGATAAACTAAAAAATATATAAATTAATGTCATAACACAGTGAATTATAGATTGTTCTTAGTTTTTTTTCAACTTGTTTAATTTATGATTATTTTGGTTGTGTAGTATTGTTTATTTTGTTATATTGACCCCAAGTAAAAAGGAAGAAAAGCAAAATGTATGATGTAATTATTTTAGGCTCTGGACCTGCTGGATTAACGGCAGCGTTGTATGCGGCACGTGCAAATAAAAAAACAATTGTTTTGGGTGGCGACAGGTTGGGTGGTCAAATGGCTGGAATTGCCACGCTGGAAAATTATCCGGGTTGGGCTGGCAGTGGGGCAGAACTGGCCGAATTTATGAAAAATCAGGCAGAAACATTTGGGGCAACAGTTGAATTTGTTGTTGCGACAAATGTTGAAAAAAATTCAGATGGTGTTTTTGTCGTTACTGCAAACAACAAAGAATATGTTGGTAAAACAGTTATTGTTGCAACTGGTGCCAGTCCACGAAAGTTGGAGATAACAGGTGCACGTGAGTTAATGGGACGTGGTGTTTCGTATTGTGCGACATGTGATGGGTTCTTTTATAGTGGTAAAACAGTTATTGTTATGGGGGGCGGAAACAGTGCGTTAAATGATGCGTTGTATTTGGCAGACTTGGCAAAAGAAGTTAAAATCGTTTATCGTAAGTCTGAATTTTTCCGGGCCGAAGCAGTTTTGCGTGATCGTGTTGCAGAACGTGAAAATATTAAATGTTTGTTTAATACAGATTTGGCAGAAATCGCTGAAAAGCCAGATTCGTCAGATGGCGAATTGGTTGTTACAACAACAAGTGGCGAACAAATAATTGTTGATGGTGTTTTTGTCGCAATTGGACACGAGGCGAATACTGACTTTTTATCCGAAGAAATTAAACGTGATGGGTTGGGGCGTTTGGCACCAACCGCATTACCAGATGGTATGTTTGTTGCCGGTGATGTGCATAGTGATTTAAAAATGCAAATTGCAACAGCTGTTGGAACAGGGTGCAGTGCAGGTATGGATGCAATCGCATACTTAAATAAATTATAATAATTCATCTACAAGCGGTGCCGACAGTTCATGTAGCGTTATGTACACTACACTGTCGGCATTACTTGTATCTAAATCATTCTAATTTATTTTATTTATCGGATGATAATTCATCTGTGGATGGTTACGATGGCTTGTGTAATATCACGTTACACTACGCCATCGTTTTTTTCTTTTGTTTAAAATACAATATTTACTTTTCCGCCCAGTTGTATTTCGTCGCTTTCAAATTCATAGTCAATATGTCCGATATATTGTGTGCGACCATATTGGCGTACAAGTTTCGTATGCAACCATTCTTGGTCATAATCATCGCCTGTTTGTGGGTCGTTGTTGGTTGCTTTGCGAATTGTAAAGCCACCACCAATACGCCAATCTGGGGCAATTCTAAAATATGCTTCTGGCATAAAATCAATAAATGACATGCCACGTGTTTCATCAAAAACCCAACTGGATTTTACGGTTGCTGCCAATGTTAACCCGGCCCATTGACGACCAAAACGAATACCTGCATAATATGTTGAATCTGCATAATATGGTGTGCGTACATGTGAACTGCCGCCAAACTTAAATCCGAACAACAGGTCTGAAATCATATGTGAATCTGTATCGCTTGCACGTGTCATACGATATGTTGCACCCAAATCAATTGCAGAAAATCCATCTTGATTGCCGTTAAAGTGATGTTGATAATGAATGTTTGCACCAATAGACAGGCGTTCGTTCATTCCATATGAAAGGCCTTGGCCAATACGCAGCATGTGATTCCAATAAGATATAGATGTTTGACTTAATATTTCTTCTTGGGCCAACAGATAAAGTGGATCTGATGTGTCGTGTTCCAGTTGATTTGCATATGATGACACAGGCAAGGCAATAAAAGCACTGATTAAAAACGTAGATAATATTTTATGCATTATGACTTCTCTCTCTCGTTCTGGATGTTTTTACAATATCCCTGTGTGGTAACAGGGATATTGAATTTTATGTTTAAAATTGGAATATTGCACGCAGGCCAACAGTTGTTTCTGAATATTTATTCAAATCTGCTGTTCCGATTTTTGTTAAATCATTCAAATCTGCACTTGGGTATTGCCACATTAAATCAAGTGTTTTTTCATCCGCATCATCAAATAATGATGTTTTTGCGTATAAATCCAAAGCGAACCAATCATTTGGCTGCCATGCGATTGCAGCTTTGACGGATGCTTGATTGTGCCAGTCGTAATTTCCAAATATTCCTTCTACATTCAGTGTCCAGTCTTTGTTTAATACACTGAATACACCGATGCCTGCTTCTAAATATGTTACACCAGTGTCGCCAATTTGATATGGGATATAGAACATTGCAGGATCATTGTTCTCATCTGTACCAACAATTGCATTTCCATATGTGTTCCCATCCAGGTCGATATACCATCCACGTGCCAATCCATAGATTGTAGAACGTTGGATTTTATATCCGGCTTTGGCTTCTAATAAGAAATTATTTGCAATGTCTTTTTGATGCTGGAAATATCCAGACGCCATTGCAATCCATTTGTCGTTATCAACAAAACGCCATTGAACGCCCAAACCATACAGATTCAGACCACTGTCATCCATTTTGTCTGGTTTGGAACCGTCAGAATATGAAATTTCATAATCAGAAGAGTTGTATTGCAGCATACCCAAAATTGCAAAGCGATCGGTAATACCATAACTGAAATCCTCTTTGATTGATAATTGTTTTGTTTCCCATGATGCGGTTATTCCGTTCAATGGATATACAACGTTTCCAATTTCGTCATACATTGGTAATGTTTGATTAATTGTAAAATCATATGAACTGTTTGTGAAAGACGCATCTGTTATTGAACCGAACTTTCCACCCAATGGTTGAAAGAATGGATGGGCCAAGAAATATTTTCTTTTTGCAGTTGTAATTGCTGTTTCAGAACGTGTCTTGCGTACAGTTGTTTTTGTTGCTGTTGCCGCAGATGAATTTGCACCATTGTATTGCTTATATAATGCACTGCGGTTTGCAGGTTTTGTGTAATATAAGTCGCCAGAATCCTTGGTTGTATAGGTTTTTTTCTGGGTTGTGTATTTTTTGTAATTAACCGTTTCACGTGTACGTGTAGATGGTGATCCAGACAGGTTTGCACTGGATGCGGCACGTGTTCCTAAATTTGTTTCAGCATATGAATTGGTTGTGGCCAATATTGCCAATGCACCAATAATAACAGAAAGTTGCTTTTTCATGTATAATTCTCCTTTTGTGTAAAATTATATCATAAAAAAGCGTTATAAAAAAGCCTTATTTCTTGCCGAAATGTTTTTTTAATATGTCGTATGCCGCAGATATTTTTGCAAATTCTGTAGCAGCATTTTTTTTGTCTGTTGCGGTATCAGGGTGATATTTTTTTGCCAACGCACGATATTTAACGCCCACATCACGCCATGTGGCGGATATGCCCAAATCAAATATTTTTAATGCAGATACAACAGTTGTTGGTAGTTTGCTTTTTAGTGGCATGCGGTCAAATTTGCTGCGTCCAGTAATAAAGTCGTTTATAAAATTTGCATAATCTGATGCGTCTGCGTTTGCGTCTTTTGTATTTTTTAATGGTTCGCCAAATGTTTGTCTTTCCCAATCTGCTTCTATTTCTTCGGGTGTCATGTTGGCATAAAAGTTCCAGTTTTTATTGTATTCGGCAGCATGCTCTTGGCAAAAAAACCAGTATTCTTTTAAATCGCGTGTTTTTGGGGCACGACATGTGCCAGCCTTGGTGCATCCCAAATGATCACATTTTTTTATCATTTCTTATACCTTTTTATTTGCCAATGGATGATGTTTAGATACTGTTTCTTTTAGTTTTTCTGGCATGACATGTGTGTAAATCTGGGTCGTAGATATATCTTCGTGGCCCAACATTGTTTGTATTGCACGCAGATTTGCACCGCCTGCTAGTAAATGTGATGCAAACGAATGACGCAAGACGTGTGGACTAACACGATTGGGGTCAATACCAGATAGTATTGCACATTTTTTCAATATTTTGAAAAAACCATCACGTGTTATATGTCCGGATTTGCCATTTGATGGAAATACATATTTGGAATTTACATCACCACGCATATCCATCCATTTGTTTAATGCACGTATTGCAGCATCATGCATCGGTACCAGTCTTTCTTTTGCACCCTTGCCATGAATTAATAATTTGTCGCCCAATATCCCAGATGTTGGTAGTTCACACAGTTCTGATACACGCAGCCCTGATGCATATAATAATTCAATCATTGCACGCAGACGAAGTGAATTTCGTACGTCACCAGCAGAAGATATTAATAATTCAATTTCTTCAACGGTCAGAAATTTTGGCAATGTACGATTTCGTTTGGGCAGTTCAAGATTAGCAGTCGGATTAGATGTGATGATTTTTTCCAACATTAAAAATTTATAAAATCCACGCAGGGCAGATGCTTTGCGGGCAATTGATGACGGCTTGTCGGACAACGATGATAAATAAGACTGGATGTCTGACGCATCTGCATTTATTAGTCCACCATTTATTGCATCGTTTGCCAAGTGTAAATCAGATGCATAACTGATTAATGTTTTTTCACTGCGGCCTTTTTCTGCAGACAATGCTTCTAAGAATATGTCTATGTAATTCATGGATATACCACAATTTCTGTCATGTGTTGTGTTGCAGGAAATGACACAATCATCAGCAGTAATAAAACTGCGATAATTGTCCAAATTATTATTATCCGAAAATTAGTTTTTTTCTTTTTTCTTATAGGCATATTTTATAAACCCTTTGTGCTTTATATTGTGTCAAAACTGTTCATAAATATTCCAGCACCTGCGATAATAATTAATGGTGGTGCAATAATAGATAATAATGGTGGTAATGTACCTGTTGCCCCCAATGCATTAAATAGATTTATTAGAAAATATAAAGCGAAACAAGTTACGATACCCATACTAAATTTTATTCCAAAACTGTAATTTCTGCGTTGTTTTGTCTGTGAAAATGCAACACCTAATGTTGCCATGGAAATCATTGTTAATGGTAAGAATAACAATGTCCACAATTGCATTAAATGTCCACGCACAGGTACGCCAATATTCTGCATCTTTTTGATAAAGGCAGGTAATTGCCAGAATGATATTTGATCTGGCTGTAGATATCTGTCCAGTATTGTTTGTGGTGTTAATTGCGTTTGGGTTTCCCATTCACCAGTTTGTGATATACCGTTTGATTGCCAAATATGTGCATCTTTGGCGTAAATTTTGTTGTTGGTTAATTCAACACGTTCTGCATCAATACGTTCTTGTAATTTAAGATTTTCGCCCTGAATATATATGGTTGTATCTATAAATACCAATCCGTTGTCTGTTTTGTTTAGGTCTTGTGCATTTAGTGTAATTGTTTTGGTCGTATTGTTTTCACGTAACCATATCATGCCATCAACCAAGTTTAAATTATTAGAACTAATATTTTTAGAACTGATGCTTACAGAATAAGGATTAACAACAGTTGTCGCAAACAAACCAATTAAAAAAGCACCAATAAAAAATGGACGTGTTGCTTGGTATGGTGACATGCCAGCACTGGATATAATAATACCTTCACTTGATTTTGTAAGATTATAAGATGTTAATAATGTTCCCATAAATACAGCCATTGGAAGAAACAGTGGTATATATTCCAATAATCGTATCCATGCGTCGTATAGTGCCATAAATGCACTTGGGTTAGATGGCAGACGTTCAACAAATGTTACGGCAAAAATAATGCCACATACGACCAATAATACCAAACCAACGCCAGAAAAAAATCTGCGTAGCAAAAAACGATTTAAGATATTTAGCCTAAACATAAGCAAAATTATACATTTTTCATTTGATAATTGCAAAATTAAAATGAATGCGTATAATTTTTAAGAATTTATAAGATGAAATAGGATTAAGAAATGGAAAAAAAACCAATTTCAAGGGCAGGGTTTGATAGCCTGATTAAAGAATTGAAAGATTTGAAAGAAAATCAAAGACCAGAAATATTGAAAACTGTCCAATGGGCACGTTCTTTGGGTGATTTATCCGAAAATGCAGATTATAGTGCTGCCAAAGAAAAACAACGACAGATTGATTCTCGTATCAGATTTATTGAAGATGTAATAAAAAATGCATCTGTTATTGATGTTGATTCGTTGTCTGGTGACAGGGTGGTTTTTGGTGCGTGTGTCGTTGCCGAAGATGAAGATGGAAACAAAATGCAATGCAGAATTTTATCAGATGTTGAATCTGATGGTCGTACTGTTATTTCGTGTACATCACCGGTTGGTCGTGCAATGATTGGACGTTGTGTGGGGGATACTTGTGTTGTTAGATTGCCCAGTGGCGAAAAAGAATACGAAATATTAGAAGTAAAATTCAGAGATTAATAACAGATATAATATGACAGTTCGTGTATTGCCAGATTTTTTAATCAATCAAATCGCAGCAGGCGAAGTTGTAGAACGTCCGGCCAGCGTTGTCAAAGAATTGATTGAAAATGCATTGGATGCTGGTGCAACGCAAATCGTTGTTGATGTAACAGATGGTGGGCGTACTTTAATAAGTGTTATTGATAACGGTTGTGGATTAACACACGATGATTTGCCACGTGCGATTACACGACATGCAACATCAAAATTACCGGATGATGATTTGCTAAATATTAACTTTATGGGTTTTCGGGGCGAAGCATTGCCATCAATTGCATCTGTTTCTGATATGACAATTGATACACATAATATTGCAGATGAACATGGATGGCAGATAGATTGCAATACAGGAATTGTTAAACCGTCTGACTGGGAAAATGGTACACGTATTCGTGTGCAAAATTTGTTTGCAAAAACACCGGCAAGATTAAAATTCTTGCGTGGGGACAAGGCGGAATTAATGTCTGTGCTGGATGTTGTAAAAAAGTTGGCAATGGCACGAACGGATGTTGGATTTGTATTGAATAATAAGTGGATATATCCAAAAAATCAGCCTTTGTTGGAACGAATAACAAGCGTTATGGGCGAAGATGTTGATGGGCGTATGTTGGAAATTGATGCCACGTCTGGATCAAATACAGCGATGAAATTAACTGGATTTATATCTGAACCAACATTGCGACGTGCGTCATCTGTTGATCAGTATTTGTTTGTGAATGGGCGTCCAGTCAAAGACAAGGTGTTAGTTGGTGCGTTACGTGCCGCATATATGGATGTAATGCATGCACGTGAATTTCCATTGTGTGCATTGTATTTGTGGTTGCCAACGAATGCTGTGGATGTAAATGTGTCGCCCGCCAAAACGGAAGTGCATTTTTTGGAACCGGCACATGTGCGTTCCTTTATAATTAAAACATTGCGGGACAGGTTGTCAAAAACGATGGAAAATATGCAACCTAAAATTCCAGAACAGAAATTGAAACAAACAATTGGTACAGCACCTAGATTTGAGTTCGGAATAAAACAAAATTTGTGGCGTGTAAATGAGAATGTTGTAACGCCTGTACATAGTGCGTTTCATGTGTCTGCCCCGGTGGTCGCAAAACACAAGGAAACACCGGTTGATGAAATCTTTGTGGATTTACCATTGGGACGTGTAATTGGTCAAATTGCAAACAAGTATGTTATTGCCCAAAAAGACAATAATATGGTTATAATTGACCAGCATGCTGCACATGAACGAATTATATATGAAAAACTGCGTAGTAATAAAATTAAAACACAACCGCTGTTAACGCCAATTATTGTGAATCTACGTGAAGAAGATGTCGTTGCAATTGTATCAATTATAGATGAATTAAAACAATCTGGATTGCATGTTGATTCTTTTGGTGATAATGCTGTGGCAATATTTGAAAAACCTGCGGATTGGGATTTAGATTGGGCGACTGTGTTGCATAATGTTGCAGATGAAGTTCGTGTAAATGAACATTCGTCACAATTAAAAGAAAAATTGCATTTGAAATTGGCGAATTATGCATGTCATCATTCTGTGCGTGCAGGACAAAAATTAGAGTTGCTTCAAATGGATGCGTTGTTACGGGATATTGAAAAAACAGAACGGGGCGGGCAATGTAATCATGGACGACCAGTGTATAAATTTGTTCCAATAACAGAAATTGATACTTGGTTTGAAAGATTGTAATTTTTTGTATTTTCTCTTTACAAATCTGGGTTTTTTTACTAATGTTCCTGTATTAAATCAAGGAGAAATACATGGAACAAACAGCAGAAGTTGTTGATACGGTTGTGCAAACCGGTGCAAATGTGCCACAAAATAGTTTTTGGGGTATGGTTTTATATTGCGTTGTTGTTTTTGGTATCATTTATTTTTTAATGGTTCGTCCAAACAAAAAACGTATGGCAGAATATCAGAAAATGCTGGATTCTTTACAGGTTGGAAATCGTGTAATGGCGGCTGGTATTTATGGTACTGTTAAAAAAGTGAACGAAAAAACAATAGATTTAGAAGTTGCCAAGGGTGTTGTAATTGAAGTTGCAAAAAACGCTGTGGCTGGGGTAGAACAATAGGTAAAAGGGTTTTGTTATGTTTAAGAAATTGGCGATAATTTTTGTTGCGGTATTTTGTGTGTTGCTGGCTGTGCCAACAATGTCGCCAAAATTGGCTCCGTATTTTCCATCTTGGATTGGGCCAGTGCCGCTGGGGTTGGACTTAAAGGGTGGTGCACAACTGCTGTTAGAGGTTGATACAAATACAATGTTGCAAGAAAAAACACAACAATTGTATGAAGAAACACGCAGTGCCTTGATTGACAGAAACAAGGGTGTTATTCGTTTTTCTAATTTACGTAATCATGATGGTGTGGTGTCGTTGGTTGTTCGTGATGAAAAACAAGTTTCTGATGCCAAGGGGCGTTTGAAGGCAACGTTTGGTAATACGGTTGATATTTCTTCTGATGATAAAACAATAATGTTGACGTATTCCGAAGTGCAAAAACAAGAAATGATAAAAGATGCGTTAGGGCGTAGTATTGAAATTGTTCGTCGTCGTATTGATGCATTGGGAACAAAAGAGCCTTCTATTCAAAGCCAGGGCGGAAAATATATTTTGATTCAGTTGCCAGGGGTTGATAATCCAGAACATATTAAAAATTTAATTGGTCAGACCGCTAAAATGTCATTTCATTTGGTTAATGAAAACGTAACCAGTGAACAAATTGCATCTGGTCGTGCACCAAATGGTACGGAATTTTTACCATATGCAGATATGGGTGGATTGCCAATTGCTGTGTATTCACGTGTTGAAGTGTCTGGGGAATCATTAAAAGATTCACAGGCAGAATTTGACCAAAATAATATGCCGGTGGTTTCAACGGTGTTTGATGCGTCCGGGGCACGTAGGTTTGCAAAATTAACAACAGAACATGTAAATGAAAGATTTGCAATTGTTTTAGACGGCAAGGTTTTGTCTGCACCTGTTATTCGTGAGCCTATTCCAGGTGGACGTGGTCAGATTTCAGGCGGATTTACATTGCAAGGTGCCAAGGATTTGGCGGTTTTGCTGCGTTCTGGGGCGTTGCCTGCACCATTGCAAGTAATTGAAGAGCGTGTTGTTGGTGCCGGGCTTGGTGCGGACACAATTGAATCTGGTAAAATTGGTGCGGTTGTTGGTGTAATATTTATCTTTATATTCTTGTTGTTTGTCTATCGTTTATTTGGTGTGATTGCCGGTATTGCGTTGATGATAAATTTAGGAATGATTGTTGGTTTGACTGCCTTGTTTGGTGCAACGCTGACATTACCTGGTATTGCGGGTATCGTTTTAACGTTGGGTATGGCGGTTGACGCAAATGTTTTGCCGTTTGAACGTATCAGGGATGAAATCAAGGCAGGTACACCAAGTTTGCGTGCTGTAAATATTGGTTTTGATCGTGCAATGAAAACGGTTCTGGACGGAAATTTAACAACATTAATTTGTGCGTTAGTTTTGTTCCAGTTCGGTGCTGGTCCAATTCGTGGGTTTGCGGTTACATTGTCAATTGGTATTTTGACAACATTGTTTACATGTGTTTTGTTGTCAAAGGTTTTAATTGATTGGTATATGAACGGTAAAAATAAAAAAATTGGTTATGCAAAATAAATAGGGGTCTTGGTATGAAATTATGTATTATGAAATATCGTAAAATAGCGTACATTGTATCTGGTGCGTTGGTATTATTATCTGTATTGTCGTTGATGGTACGTGGGTTGAATTATGGAATTGACTTTTCTGGGGGTATTTCAATGGAAGTAACACCAGTGGAACAGTCGTATACCATTGATGAAATGCGTTCGGATTTATCTAAATTTAGTCCTGAATTGCAACAGGTTGATGGGAAATCTATTTTAATTCGTTTAGGATTACCAAAGGGTGCAACGGATGCACAACAAAATGAACGAGTTTCACAGATAAAAGAAATTTTAGGAAATAAAGTTGATTATTCGCAAGTTCAAATTGTTGGACCAAAAATCGGTGGCGAATTGATTCGTGGTGGCATCTTGGCAATATTCTTTGCGTTTATTATGATGGCTGTTTATGTTTGGATTCGCTACAAAGGTGGTTATGCTGTTGGTGCGTTGTCTTCTTTGTTTTTAGATTTTGTGTTGATGTTTGGTTTTTATTCTATGACCGGTTTAGAATTTAATCAAAATGCAATTGCGGTTATTTTGACAGGTATTGGTTATTCCATTAATGACAAGGTTGTAAACTATGACCGAATTGATGAAAATGTAAAAAGATATCATAAAATGCCAATGGCCGATTTGATTGATTTGTCTGTTAGCGAAATGTTTAGACGTACAATGTTAACCAGTGTATCTACAATGCTGGCAATGGTTGGATTGTATTTGTTTGGTGGACAGATGCTGCGTGAATTTGCGTTGGCAATGGGATTCTCGGTTGTTATGGGAACCTTTACAAGTATCTTTATTTCAAATATGATTCTGTATAACTTTAATTTGCGTGATACAGATAATTAATATTGATGGCACTAAGGTAGGGGGTAAAATATGAAAATAGTGAATTTAATTTGCGGTGTCTTTTTATCCGTTTTGGTTTTAGTGCCATCATATGCCAGTACATTGTTTTATGAAGATGAACCCATACAAGATGGATTGCCTGTTTTTACAATGTCAAAAAATTTTGCCGATGTTTATGAAAAATTAAATGGGGTGAAGTGGGGTGGAAAAAATCTGAATGTGGCAATTGAAAGTTTAGAAAATTTGAACCAAGATGCACATATTGCTGCAACAGATGAACGTGTTGTGTTGGTATGGAAGGATACAATTATTGCTAATTTTCCACGACCAGACAAGAATGATTGGAATGGTTTCGGAGAGATAACAACAGCATTAGTTCTAAAATTTCGTGAAAATGATGAATTTATACATTCGTTGTCTGAAAATGAAATATATCAATATGTCGTAGACAGTATTATGCGTGGTTTGGACGAGAATGGTAAATATATATTTTCCAAGACAGCACAGATTGCAGAAGATGGCAGATTGTTGACCAGTGTTGGTCTTGAAGGTGGACGTGATGTGCGTGGTAATTTTAGTGTTGATGGTGTGTTTAAGGGGGCACCAGCAGATACAGCAGGAATTCGGGCAGGGGATTTGATAGTTCAAATTAATGGAAAGTTAGTAAAAAATATGTCTGATGCAGAATTGGCATCTGTTATTAGTGGTTTTAATTCAGGAACATCAAAAATAAAAATTTTATCGCCACGTGGCAGCAAAGATGTTGTCTTGCGTCGTGCAACAGTTGTTGTGGCAGATGCTGATATTATTCATCGTTCTGATTTGAATAATGGTGGAATTTTGGAACTTGTTGTTCATAAAATATCAGAAGGGGCTGTTGATATTGTTAAAAATGCGTTAAATACGTATTCTGATGTTGGGGGCATTTTATTAGATTTACGTGCTGCGACTGGTGATGATGAACGTGCTGTGGCAAAATTTGCAGGGTTATTTGTTGGTAAAAAACCGATTATGCGTATTGTTGAAACTGCGATGGATGAAATAGAAGTTGTACCTGGGGGTGATGCGGTTACAGATGTTCCTGTGGTTGTATTAATGTCTGATCAAACACGTGGTACAGCCGAAGCGTTATCTGCAACGTTTTATGAAAATAAACGTGGTGTTTTGGTCGGTACACCAACATCTGGAAATGCAAGAATTGCCACTACGATTGATTTGGATAATGGTGGTGCCTTAGAGTTGTTAAATAAATCAATCAAAACAGGGGCTGGTAATATTATTGATGGACGTGGTGTGTTTCCTATTGTGTGTCTGTCTAATATTCGTTCCAATCAACAACAAAATGCTTTTTTCCTGAATGTTATTAATGGCGATTTTAATGCACGTGATTTTAATAAAGAAAAAAATGTTAATGTTAACGATGTTCGTCAGGGCTGTCCAATAATCGCCAGTGGTACAGATGAAGATGCGTTATCAATGGCTGTTGGTGTGAAAATTTTAACAGATTCAAAGGTTTATAATAATTTAATAGAGTAATAGTTTAATTTTAGGGGTGTGTAAATGTTTTTGATGCAAAATAATCAAATTAAATGGAATAAAATGGCTGTTGCTGCGATTGTTACAGTTGTTTTGGTATGCTGTGGAATTTTTTGGTTTGATAAGCCATTATTCTTTTTTATCCGTAATTTTGATTGTAGTGTGTTTAGATTTTTTAGCATTATTTTTAGTGGTAAAATTTGGTTGCTAATATCGTTTGTTGCGGCATGTGTATTGTGTGTAAAAAAATACCTAAAATCAGAAGTTTCTTTTATAGATAAGGAAAATAACTTTAATTTATTTTTTGGTATAAAAAATATTTTCTTGAAAACGAAAAACAGTCATGCTTTTTTGATTTTTTATAGTGTTTTATGTACAGGGATTATTGTAAAAATTTTGAAAACATGTATTGGGCGTGCCAGACCAATATTTTTTGAGGCTTTAGATATGACTGGCTTTTTCCCACCTTCAACAGATTGGGCGTTTAATTCAATGCCATCTGGACATACTGCAATCAGTTTTGCAGGGCTGGTTATGATTGGTATGTTGTTGCCAAAATATAAAGTATTTACATGGTTGTTGGCGATATTAGTTGCTGTTTCACGTGTTGCAGTTGGGGCACATTGGCCATCGGATGTAATATTTGGGGCGTTTATTGGTATGGTGATTGCCGATATTGTAAAGTGGTATTTATTAAAGAAGTCAGATAAATAAAAAATAAGACGATGTAAAAATCGTCTATTTTTTTGTCTTTTTTTATGATAAAATGACTATCATTATGACAGGAAAAAGGAAGTCAAGATTTTTGCCAGAACGTTTGTCTGGGGCGTTAAAGAAGTTTGCACAACGCATATTGGGTGTGTTTGTGTTTGTATTGTTTGTTTGGGCAACGTTTGCGATGTTGTTGTATAACCCATATCTGGATGGTTTTAATGTTTCTGGTAATTTTGGTAATCAGTCTGTTATGGGATATTTTGTTGGTATGGTTCGCTATGCAATTGGTGTTATCCCAGGATTATTTGTTTTTTTATGTTTGATACGATGGGGGGCAACCAAGGCATTAGGTCTAGATTTAGAAGAAAGTTTCCCAGAATATAATGCGTTACGTGCGTTTGTTGCATTGTGTTTGGGTGCAATTGGGTTTGGTGCAATTGTTCCTGGATCTGTATATGGTGGTATGTTTGGGGCTGTTGCTGCGGCTGATATTGTTATGTTGATTGGAAATGTTGGATGTATAATTGTTGGTATTTTATGTTTGTTGGGATTTTTTATTATGGCGGGTATGTTGTTGCATGTTAAATTAGAACATATTCGTTGGGGAATAAAGGTTGTTATACGTTGGGGGCGTTGGTTGGCATCTGCATTTGGTCTGGTAAAGTATGCCGCTTCTGCGGAAACGAATGTTAAAACAGACGAACCAACAGAAGAAAAAGTCAAAGAAAAAACGAAACGTAATTTGTTGAAAAAACAAAGTGCCAAGACGGAAAAGAAAGTGGCAGTTACAACCAGTTTACCAAAAGTTCGCAGTGCAAATGCGTATGAATTACCAGATACTAAATTCTTGGAACGTTCTAATTTTAGTAAATATTCTGTAACGCCAGAATTGAAACAAAATGCCCGCAGTATGGAAGTAAAATTTTCGCAATATGGCGTTCATGGCAAAGTTGTTGGTATTAAACCAGGACCAATTGTTACATTGTATGAATTTATGCCAGACGAAGGAACACGTATGGCGGATGTTAATAAAACTGTTACGGATATGACACGTGCGATGGCAACAGAAAGTATTCGTATTGCACATATCCCAAAGACACAGTTAATTGGCGTTGAAATGGTAAACTTGAAACGTCAGACGGTGCGTTATCGTGGATTGATGGAAGACGAACTGTTTGTTGAATCAAAATATAAAATACCATTGGCCTTGGGTGTTAATATCGGTGGCAATCCGATGTATTTTGATTTGGCAAAAATGCCGCATATGTTGGTGGCTGGGCGTACAGGGTCTGGTAAATCTGTGTTTGTTCAATCAATTATTACATCAATTGTTTATCACTTTACGCCTGATAAATGTAAATTGATTATCATTGACCCCAAGGGTGTTGACTTTGGGTTCTGGGATGATATTCCACATTTGATTACCCCAATTGTAAAGTTGGAACCAGAGCCAGCTGTTAATGCATTGAAATGGGCTGTACGTGAAATGGAAGAAAGATATAAACAATTACAGGTATTAAATGCACGTAATATTGAAAGTTATAATGAAATTGCTGCACAAAAACGTGAAAGTGGTGAAAAGGTTACAAAACAAGTTGCTGTGGGTACTGATCCAGAAACAGGGGAATTGTTATTTGAAACCCAAGAAGTTGATTTATCTGATATGCCATATATGGTCATCATTATTGACGAGGTGGCAGACCTGATGAGTCTGGCCCGCAAGGATGTAGAAGCGTGTGTTCAACGTATTGCACAAAAGGCACGTGCCGCCGGTATTCACCTTGTTATGGCGACCCAGCGCCCAGACGCAACAACAATTACCGGTGTTATCAAGGCGAATTTCCCAACACGTATATCCTTTCAAGCACGCAGCCGTATTGACAGTGTGACATGTCTGGGCGAAGGTGGTGCAGAACAACTGTTGGCAATGGGCGATATGTTGTTTAGCGAGGCAGGACGTGTCCCAGTTCGTATCCATGGTGCCTTTATTGACGACAAGGAATTAAAACGTATTGGTGATTTCTTGCGTTCCCAGGGCGAACCAGAATATGCCGAAGGTGTTACAGATTCTGCGGAATCTGGTGGTGGTGATATATCTGGTGGATTTGGTGGGGGAACTGGTGATAAAGATGGTGACCTGTATGCACGTGCCAAAGAATGTGTTTTACGTGATAAAAAGCCGACAATTTCATATATTCAGCGTCGCTTGCAAATTGGTTATAACAAGGCTGCGGGCTTTATGGAACGGATGGAGGCAGATGGTATTGTGTCTGCACCGGATGCAAATAACAAACGCCACATATTATAAATAAATTATAATAATTCATCTACACACAAATCCGAACCCTTATGTAACGTCTGTACACTACGGTTTCGGGTTTTTGCGTATCTAAATCATTATAATTTATTTCTAAATTAGCGGATAATAATTCATCTATAAGTGGTGCTGGCAATTTACACTCGCCACTTTTATCATTTTTTGCTTTTATATAAACTTAAAATATGGTAAAATTTTATTTATAGAGAGAATATGAAATACTTTAAGCGATTTTTATTGTTGCTGATGTTTTTTGTCCCATGTGTTTCTGGGGCAAATGTTGCAACCACTGCGGGCAGTAATTTAACCGCATGGAATGGTAACAGTGGTGCAACAAATAATAATAATTGGAATACGTTGATGAACAACCGCACATTGGCCAGTGGGGGTGCGGCACCAACTGCAGATTTTGGAAATTGTGATGCGTTGATTATGCGTTGTGCACAACCAAAATGCAGTGCATGTACCAGTTTGGAAATTGCGAAACCAATTGTAGAAGGTTGTGTAAATTCAAATACAAATTGTAAAAAGCATGGCGATACATTGGTGCAGTCTATTGCTGCACAGATTGTTGCCAATGCTAATGCAAAATTTCAAGAGAAACAATTGGCGGCTCAAACTGCTGCGGCCCAGGCAGCCGCCGCACAAAACAGTCAGCAAATGCAACAAATGCAGGCACAAATGCAACAGATGCAGGCACAACTGCAGCAACAAAATGCACAACAAAATGCACAACAAATGGCATCTATGCAGGCGGCATTGGATGAACAAAAGGCATTGGTCGCCCAGGCCCAAGCCCAGGCTGCGGCTGCCCAACAGGCAAAAATTGATGCACAAACGGCACAGGGCGTTACCGTTGCACAACAGGCCGCAATTGATTCTGGTGTTTCCGAAGATATATTGGTACGCCAACAGGTTTCTGGTCAAATTTTATCTTCTATTGAAAATGCCGAAGCACAATTAAAAGAATTGAAAAGAACAATGGATAATATTTTTCAATATGCGGGTTGTGATGCACGTGGTAATAATTGTACCGGACCAAAGCGTGTGAAAATATTCAAAGAAAAAGCAATGGGTTTTTTTGAACCATATGATGCGATTGCAGATGAAATGTATGATGCATTGGATACAGCATTGGCGGTTGGCGTTGATATATCTGATGTTATTATGATGTTGTCTGGAACGTGCAACAAGTGGGGAAAATATATGTGCACAGGTGATGGCACGACTGAGCATCAACCAAAAAAGTATGAAGATGACTGCGTAGGTGGAAAATCTGTTGTTAATGGTACATATAGTCGTGGTAACCAAGAATGTCATAAAAATCAAATTATTCCACCCCAAGATGATGTTCGTTGTTCGCAAATTGGTATTATTACCGGGGACAGTGATGAAGATACAGTTGAACGTAACTGGTTAAGTGAAGCGTATGATGGGGAAAAATTAATACGTGTTGGCTGTGCAACATCGGCATTGGAATCAATTTCTGTATTGGGACGCAGAAAAAGTAATAAAAACAGGACGGTTGATTTAGAAACCCTGGAACGTATGATTTTACAAGATGCACCGGAATATTCTGGCAATAATAGGTTTATGCCCCGGGCGAATGATGCAGCACTGGAAAAGACAAAATATTGTGCGTTGACACCACGTGGATATGAACGTCTGCGTAATGCAATTTCACAAAAGAAATTACCGTCCAGTAACATTTGTGTTTCATATGATGACCTGTATCGTAATATTGCAACCGAAGGTGTAATTGGTTATGGTGATTATGTGTTTAGAGATAATTGTTCAAAATATATTTATGTAAGTGAGGCTGCGTGTGATCAAATTGATGAATTGCATGCATATGCGGATCTTGACTGGGGTTGTGCAGATAGTAATACTAATTGTAGATATGAAGAAATGTTATGTAAGATTACCAGCAGTGACTATTGTTGGGATGGGGAGTCAATTAGATCTATAAAAGAAAAGGAAAAGTTAATAAAACAAGATACTGCACAACAAAGGCAGTGTGAAACTATTGCTCTGGGTGAATATCGTGATGGTAAATGTTATTGTGATGATAAAGTAATAACAGACTATAATACACACTGGTGTGTTGAAGGAAAAATTGAAACAAAATTAACCGGAAGTGTCGCTAGTCTAACAGTAGAAGACAAAAACAAAATAAGTGATATGATGCAAAAAATTCTACAAAAACCAAAAAAATGAAAACAATAAAAGAAATCTTTGCTAAAATTTTGATGGTCAGTGTAATGCTGATGGCTGTTGTTATGCCGACTTTCGCAGATAATGGTTGTGAAAATGATGATAATGATGCGATTGCGGCTGAATTCGCATTGTGTTCAACGCATGCATATAATATTGGAAATACAAGCAACCCAACGTCTGCAGAACGTGATTTAATGCGTGATGTTGTCGCAATGAAAACCGAATTGATAACACAACAGATGTATCGCCATTATGAACAAATGGAATCTATGTTGCGGCGATTCAAAACACAACTTGAAAAAGCGGTTTTAACAACAAACTTGCAGGCCGCTGGTGCCAGTAAAAACAGAGAAGATACTTCTGATGCTTCGTACAAACAAACAAATATGAATATCTTTATGACCGGTATCAAAGATTGTAATTCAATAATGGATGCACTGGAACGGGTAGAATGTTTTAATGAAAATTATACGACAATTTATAATATGTCTGGTAATGGCACATCGCCGTCAACTCCTGCGGTGAAAAAGCAGTTGGGCAAAGATTATGAGTTAATTTGTAATGCAATGCCAAGTACAGACAAGACAGACGACCCATGCAAGGGTGATACATTGAATAATTGTAAAAGCACAACTTATTTGGGGAAAAAAGCAAATTTTCAGAGTTGCTTGAATCATCATAGGTCTAATATCAATAAATTATATAATGAGGCACGCAGTCAAAATGCACAATGGAATAATCCTTGGATGAATAACAAATAACAAATTCCCCGTTTGGGGGATTTTTTAATCTTTCTTTAATTGTTCACGCAGTTTGTCCCAGTATTCAAGACGCTTTTTGATTTCACGTTCAAACCCACGTTCAACAGGGAAATAATATTTTTGACGACCCATACTTTCGGGAAAACAATTCTGACCAGAAAATCCGTTTGCTGTGTCTGGGTCATAAATATATCCATCGTTATAACCCAAATCTTTCATCATTTTTGTTGGGGCATTTAATATATTTTTGGGTGGCATCAATGAACCGGTGGCGTGGGCGGCAGCGTATGCAGCCTTTTGTGCCTTGTAATTGCCAATGCTTTTTGGGGCAGTGCCAAGATATATAACCAATTGGGTCAGGGCCAAGTCGCCTTCGGGACTGCCCAGACGTTCATATGCGTTCCATGCCGCAATCGCAACCTGTAATGCGTTTGGGTCGGCAAGTCCCACATCTTCAACCGCAAAGCGGGTCAAACGACGAAATAAATACATTGGGTCCTGGCCGGATGTCATCATGCGGGCCGCCCAATATAATGCCGCATCTGTATCACTGGCACGCAGGGATTTATGCACCGCAGATATTAAATTATAATGTTCGTCACCATGTCGGTCTGATAGTGGTGCACGTTTCTGTACGGCAGAATCCAAGGCATCTGGGGTTAAAGTGTCTTTGAAATTTGCGTTTGCTAAATATTCAACAGTGTTCAGTAAAAATCGTGCATCGCCATCTGCCATTTGTGCCAAGTGCGTGCGGGCGTTTTCATCCAGTGGTAATTGTTTGCCCAAGAATTTTTCAGCACGTGCCATCAATGTTAATAAATCTTCGCTGGACAGTCCCGACAGTACGCCAATATGGCAACGTGATAATAATGCATTATTCAAATTAAAACTGGGGTTTTCGGTGGTTGCACCCATAAATACAACAGTCCCATCTTCAAGATATGGCAGTAATGTATCCTGTTGGGTTTTATTAAAGCGATGAATTTCATCAATAAACAGTAATGTGCTGCGACCAATGTCACGATTCATACGTGCCGCATCCATTGCTTTTTTTATATCAGCGGTGCCAGAAAATACTGCAGACATCGGAACAAAATCCATATCAACAGAATTTGCCAATGCACGTGCAATTGTTGTTTTTCCACAGCCGGGCGGCCCCCACAGAATCAAATTTGATAATTTTTTGTTTTCAACCATGCGACGAACAATGCCGTTTTCGCCCAGTAATGCAGTTTGACCTACAATGTCATTTATTGTGTTCGGACGCATCAAATCTGCAAGTGGTCGTGTCATTTTACTTGGCTTTTATTTATGGTTTATTTGTGATATAATTATTCTATTAAAATATAAAGGAAATGGCAAGTTGGTAAATAAAAATTCTGATTTTACGTTGGCTGTTGCGAATTTGGCAGCAGCGGCAATTTCTGCAAATCCAAAATTAACTATGGAAATGGCAGTAAAAAATGCACGTGAAATACTGCGTGGTACAACGGTTACCGAAGAACAAATTCAAGATTCTGTACATCCTGATAAAATACAATGCTTGGAAGATGGAACATGGCATGTGATGTTACGCAGATATATCAAAAGAAAATTTAATCTGACACCACAGCAATATCGGGAAAAATGGGGGTTGCCAAATGACTATCCGTTTGTGGCACCTGCGTATTCCAGAAAACGATCACGAATTGCTAAAAAATCAGGACTGGGAAGGGGGTAGCCATGTCTGCAAAAACAGTTGCACAAAAACGTGGTGATGATGTTCGTCGTGCCGCAGATAAATTGAAAAAAATGCGTGAAAATTTGATGAAAAAAAACATCCCAGATACGGTTCGTTTGAATCAAGTTGGTGCAATATATAAGAATGCTTTCGGTAAAATGGATTTTCAACTTGATTTGGACAATTTGGCTGTTTGGTTAAAAGAAAATGCACAACAATTTGCTAAATGGTCTGGTGTTGGAATGCTGTGGATGTCTGAATATATAACACGTGGATTAAATTATCTGTTGGTGGACAATGTTATTATCAGAAATACAGAACAGGCAACTAAAAATAAAGGCAGTACAAAATTTACAACAATGCATCCATGGGTGGAAAGTTATTTGATGTACTATATGGTTTTTGCAAGTATGATGTTTGCCGGTGGACATGTGGTTTCAAATCAAATAAGTTCTAATTCAGAAGATGAAAAAGAAATAGTAGAAAAGAAACAAGAGCAGGGACCGTTTGGTATAAGAACAACGGTAAAGTCAAAAACAATTAATCCATCAGATGCAGATTTTGTAAAAAAATCGTTAACGGAATATTGGCCATATATAGCGGTTGGTTTAACAGAACTAGAAACATATCGTGAAAAATCTGTGTTGCAAATTGGTGAAAGTCGTGAAACAAATGGATTGGGACTGACGTGGCATTATATTTATGATAACAATGCTGTACTGCATAAACATCCAAATACACCTGGTAAAACAAAACAGTGGACACATGATTATAATTACCAACAAGTACAAAGACATTTAATATATGAAACATTACCAAAACTAAAAAACGCTATAAAAGATAAAAAAAATATATATGCACAACAAGCAATTGCGATTTTGATGGCGGGTTATCAGCGCCCATCGGATATGGTAAGTATTGCAGATGCTGTATCAAATGCAACATCATCACAAGAAATCGCAGATGCTTTTCAATATTATCCTGGGGTAAAAAAATGGCGGGATGGTACAATGAAAAGACGTTGGTGGTGTGCTGCCTTTGCGGTCGGTGCAATAAGTGCCCAAGATTTTTTTGATTTGCCACGTGATGCTTTTTCATCAATAACATTGGCACAGGTTTATCAAGATGGGCATTTTATAATTAATGAACAAACTGTGCAATATGCACTAAAACAGGCAAAAATATATGGCAAGTCTTCAACAGTTAAATCGTTCTTATCTCAGTTCGCAGAAGGTAAAAGTGTCTTGGATTTTGTACAACAGGATAAAATTGATGTGCCCGCCAAAACAATTTCTTTTAATTCTGCAATACGACAAATCAGACAGAAAAATACGAAAAATGCCAGACGGGATGTTTTGTTGTATGGAACAGAATATAGTGGTAATTTGACTTAAATCAAAAAGGAAAGTACTTATGAAAGTATATGTTGATATTCATGATAATCGTTGGAAAAAATATAAAATAAATTTTGGAAAAATCGTAAGTGCGGTTGTGGGTGATAAATATAAAAATTCAGAAGTATCTATCATTTTAACAAATGATAAAGAAATAAAAAAAATTAATCATAAATATCGGAATATTAATAAACCAACAAATGTACTGTCTTTTGAATTGGGGGATGATATTTTGTTGGGCGATATCTATATCTCGTTGGATACAGTTGCACGTGAAGCAAAACAAGAAAAAATATCATTAAAGAATCATACTTCACATATGGTTGTGCATGGCGTATTGCATTTATTAGGATATGACCATATAAATAATGATGATGCAATTGTTATGGAAAACAAAGAAACAAAAATTCTGTCAAAAATGGGTATAAAAAATCCGTATGCAAATGAATTTAGTATTTCTTGTTCAGATGGTTCTTGTTGCCCAGGGGCATCGTTAATTAATTTTTTACAAAAAATAAAAGTTAAAGTTAATAGTGTTGAACAATATGTTCTATACGGTGTGTTTGGTGCGATTGCGTCGTTTGGTTTTGCACCTTTTTATCAATGGTGGATGACATTATTAGGTGTTGGGGGTGCGTATTGGTTAACGGTACGTAATAAAAAAATTGGTGGTTTTTGGCACTCATTTTTACGTGTGGCACCATTTGGGGCAATGTATGGTCTGTTTATGTTTTGGTGGGTGTTACATTCTATATATGTTGCACCTGAAATTGCCGAACAATACGCAATGTGGACTGTGCCTGGGGCGATTGGTTTGATGTTGGCAGGGTGGTTAATATTTTCGTGGCCGTTTGTTGCAATATCTCAAAAGAAAACGTCATCTGCATCCAGAATATTTTTATTTGCATGTGTTTGGACCTTGGTCTTGTGGGCACGTGAGTGGGTGTTAACAGGGTTCCCATGGAATCCAATTGCAAATGTTACAATTCAAATGCCTGTAATTGCAAATTCTATGTCTGTGTGGGGGGCGTTGGGATTGACGTTTATTATCGTCGGAATGGTTGCAGGTTTTGTAGAACTGTTAAGACATAAAAAGAATATATTTGTATGGATTGTTTTATTGATGTTTTCTGGAATGCTTGTATATGGTGTGCAACTTGGTGAACAAAATATTGTAAATGCACGCAATGGTATGAATGATGCAACACATATATTGCGTATTGTTCAACCTGCAGCATCGCAATCACAAAAGGCAACACATAATAGGGTAGAAGCATTACAGCGTGCAGAATATAATTTAAGTAATTTAGTCGCATTATCGTCTGTTGATGGCGTGTTTGATATTATTATTATGCCAGAAACATCTTATCCGTTTGTGGTTTTGCCATCGGATAATATAGAAATGGCTTCTGTGTTGAAAAAGCCAGTTGTGTTTGGGGCGAATACTTTTGATTCTGGTGGTGTATTTAATTCAATGGTTGTAACGAATGAAAACGGACGTATAGAAAGAATTTATAATAAATCACATTTGGTTCCGTTTGGTGAATATAGTCCGTTTGGAATATTCCCATCACCTGCAAATATTGTCCCAGGTGATGGGCCAGAAATTATTAGTGTCGGTGATTTTACATTTGTGCCGGCTGTATGTTATGAAATAATTTTTTCTGATTCATTATTGCCAGATAATACAAATGCTAATGCAATTGTGAATATTACAAATGATAACTGGTTTGGAAATACGCCCGGTACATATCAGCATTTGGATATGGTGCGTCGTTATGCAATTGAATCGGGATTGCCAATTGTACGTGCAAATTATTCTGGCATCAGTGCATTTGTTGCATCTGATGGTACGATAATTTCATCTTTGCCAGTTGGTGTGTCTGGTGTATTGGATGGATTTGTGTGGGGTGCACATAATACAGTTTATCGTGATACTGGATTAAATTATTGGATGATGATAATACTGATTGTGTCAATACTTGGTACAGTTATATTTTCCAAAACACGTGATTGAAAAAAATTTTATTTTATGTTGTAATCCTTATGACATCTTGATATTAAGGTGTTGGGTTTCAGAACCCATATTTTAACGGCGTTCGGTGAACGAAAACACTCCTGCAACAGGCAGGAGAATTGTGTTATATATTGAAAGCACAATGCTATTTCCGTTAAGATAGTTCTGAATCTCCTGCCACTTGAAAAATCAAGTGGTTTATTCTTGTTATTAATTTTTTTGATGCATTTATGCAATATGATAAGGCCATTGATGATTATTCTAGTGAACAGAGTATAATTGTTAGTGTTGCTAAAGAAACAAAAAAGTTATCAGATGAAAGAAAATTTCAAAATGCATCACGTCAAGATATTAAAAATGGCAAAATGTTGGATGGTTTGAAAAATAATGGCGTTTATACCAAAAAGTGGTCGCCGGTGGCTGCAGGTGGGAGAACCCAATCAAAACAATTTGATTTCTTTTGGCAGAAAGATGAGGCAAAAAATTAATTATCGCTGAAACGCAGAATTGTTTGTTGTAATACCCAAACACGTACCGCAGATGATAAATTTCTGTCGGGGGTTCGTGTGGAATCAATTTCGTTTATAATTGCTGCGACCGAACGATTCTGCCGTATAGACAGTTTTTGTAACGCATCAAAAAATTCTGTTTCCAGTGTAATGCTGGTTTGGTGGCCCGATAAAGATACAGATATTTTTTTCATATTAAATTTTTCCAGAAATTAAACAATCAATCATTGCATGATATGGTTCATCGTATTTTCGTAATGGTGTTAAATGCAAATTGTCCAACATATAAAATGTGCCAAATGCATCAAAGGCAAACCAGAATAAATCATTTCTGCCAAATATTGTTTTTCCCATCGTTTTACCCAGGGGTGCAATATCATCATTTATTTTTAATATGCTGGGAATTGGATATGTTGATTTTCGCATGATTTCATTTGGACCAAATATATATCCCATATCCAGATTTATTGCACCAATTTGACCGTATAGTTCGTTTAACGAAGATGGTAACATGGCGTACCTGCGTTGTTGCAAGGCACCATTTAATAATAAAACTTGATTTTGATGTGCGGGTGCAAAAATTTTTGCGTCGCGTGATTGCATTGCAGATAAAAATTCAGCACATGTCATAGTTTTACCTTTTGTTTTATATGTCACGATCCGCAACAATTTGTGATGCTATTGTTTCTGTTAATCTGTCTTCGGTCCCATTTCCACCATCACCACCACTAAGTGTGCTGACCGGTAAATAGATTTTTTTCGGTGGGTCTGGTAACCAGACTGTGTCGTTACCACTTTGCATAATTATAAATCTGTCCATATTGTATGAATGTGGAAATGTTTTACACATGAACATATTATCAATGCTTAAATCCCCCCCCCAGACCAATGGTATACGAAATCGTATAGACAGGTTTTCTGGGATTTTCTTGCCCATAATTAAATCCATAAAATCATCTTGGGACATGTTCATTAACGCTAATTCTTCAATGCAATCTGACAGTTCTATCATAAAATTACGGCATAATTTTTTGTATTCTGAAAACCAGTTTGCACTTACACGTGTCGCAACGGGTTTGTGTTCTGCCAGCGGCATATCTTTCATGCCCAATTCGGAAATCTTTTTTTCTGCAACGCTGGCGTTCATTTGCATTATAATCGTCCTATGTATTCAAGTACTGTGGTTATATAATTTGAGAATGCCTCAAAATTTTCTGTGGTTTCGGCATCTGATGGTGGGTTTGGATGCTGATGCATATATTGATATAAATCAGATAAAGTTGCAAATGTTAATATATCAGATGCCGTTGGAGATGTGGCGTCAGATGCGTTTATTACAAAGCCAATAGTTTTTATTTCAATGTCTTCAAGTGTGTCTGCAAACACTTGTTGCATAGTGTCAATTACACTTCTTAGTGTAGATGTTTCAATGTCAAAAGCACCAATCCAAACGGTTTCATTTATACCAATTGCAACCAAGGGAATTTCAGCACCACGTATTTTTAATGGTTTTTTTACAATATATCCAGTGGATTCAAATATATTACGCAGTTCTGGGATTTCTGAATCATGTGAATTGTGTGGTATTTCTGGTGCCTGGGGTGATGTGTTGTTTGTTATAACTGGGGCTGTGAACGGTACAGGATTTGATGCAACTGGTGCCGGTTGTATATCGTTGTTTAGACGCTTTGGACGACTAAGATAATTGTCGTATGCTTGGGTATCTTGGGATACAGGTGTTTGTTGTGCCGTTGTATTTTTTGTTTCTGTAGTTGATGATGTTAAATTTATTTTTCTAAAACGTGGACGTATAACTATATATAAACCAAGTATCATAAAAAATACGCCAATAATTAACGAGATATAAAATGATGGTGATATCTGTGCACGTGTTGCTTGCATGTATGATAAATGTTGCCAGTGCGATGCAGAAAACAGGTTAAAACCAAACCGAATGTTAAACCAAAAACACAATCCCAGTGTTGATATTAACAACCATAATGTGCCAAGTAAAAAATTATCAAATTTATTTCTCATTACTGTTTTTATTGTATCATATTTATGATAAAGTAGAAAGTGTTATGATAAATAAAAATATAATTTTTGATGATTTTTCAAGTAATGCTGCAATGTGGTGTGAAGATGGAATTGATTCTGGGGAACTGGCACGTGTTGCAGATGTTATTATTAAACGTAATGTGCCGATTGTGTCTGTGGCACCCAATATGGTATTAACCTTGTGGCCATGGATTGAAAAAACAAATGCCAAAATATTAGCAAGATTTTATTTGAATGATAAAAAGGTTTCCGAATCGCAAATTTCTGATTTAACCGGTGCTATAAATAATAGTTTTAAGGGTGGTGCATCTGGTGCAATGGTGTTTTTACATCGTTCTGCATTAGATGGATTGGTTGAACAAACGCATGTTATCCGAGATGATTTGTTCTTTAATAAATATTTGTCGTTGGGATTATCACTAGAAGATATAGATTCTGGTGATTGGAATGAATTGTTTTTATGTATGCAAAAAATAAATGCGTCTGCGTTAACGTTGGTGTTAACCAAAGATGATGGTGATAAGTCTGATTTTGTTGGGCGAATTTATGGAATGTTGGATTCGTGGGATTCTAATAATAATTTTGATTTGCATTTTATTCTGGGTCAGGATTTCTGCCGTATAGAGCAGGTTTTGCGATTAATGAAAAGCGTTCGTCCAGAACTGGTGCGGATAACAAAATTTTTTATAAATTATTAATTATGTAAAACTAAATATTTTGGTGCGGTGGTGCCGGCCTTGTTTTTATGTTGATATCTGGTCTGAATTATTTCCATGTCTGGAATTGTGGCGTTCAGGTTTGTGTGTTTTATTTGGTCCAGAATCCAATCAAAGTATTCCCAGTGGTCTGTGCCAATTATAATTTCGCCATTGTTTGTCAGATATTTTGATAACATGTTTAGAAAATCTGCAGACAGCAGGCGGCGTTTTTCATGACGGCTTTTCGGCCATGGGTCGGGATGCAGTATCCAAATTTGTTCAAATTTTGATTGTGTTTTACGTAAGAAATCACGAACATCATCTGCCCAGATGCGAATGTTTTTGTATTCATCCAGTACCCGATTCGTTTTGTCGTCGGTAATTGCAGACAATAAACTTGCCACGCCGTTCATAAATGGTTCGGCACCGATTATGATTTTTTGTGGGTTGTCATGTGCCAAATCACGTAAATGTTCGCCAGCACCAAATCCAATTTCCAAAATATCGCCATTTTCTGGGGCAAGGGTTGGTAATAATTCGTCAATCAGTGTTTGTTGACGCAGCGATAATTTCTTGCCATGACGACGACCAAATGTTCTTATTTCTTGTTTTTCCATATATTTAGTATAGAATTAGCGTGTTAAAAACACAAGGAATATATAGATGAGAAATGGTTTATCAAAAGATTTAATCGCACGTGTGTTGGGCGGTGCACCAAAATATACTGTTGCAGAATTAGAAGAAAAATTCCCACCACGCAATCTGGGCGAAGGGGTTAAAGTGACACGATTCGCCCCCAGTCCAACAGGCTATATGCATTTGGGTAATTTGTATAGTGCACTGATTAGTTATAAGTTGGCACAACAGTCAGGTGGTGTGTTCTTGTTACGTATTGAAAATACAGATACAAAGCGTGAAAATAAAGATGCAGTTGATATTATCATAAATTCGTTGGCTGAATTTGGAATTACGTATGAAAACGATCCGGTGTATGGACCATATTATCAATCAGAACGTAAAGATATTTATCATTCTGTGGCGGCAGATTTATTGGCACGTGGGTTGGCATATCCGTGCTTTTTAACCCAGGAAGAAATGGACGAAATTCGTGAAAATCAAAAAGCGGCAGGTTTTGCAACTGGTATCTATGGTGAATTTGCACGTGATAGGGATTTAACCGAAGAAGAAATTATTGCACATCTGGATAAGGGGTTGGTGCCGTCAATTCGTTTGTATTCGGTTGGTAATCCAGAACAGCGTATTTTCTGCAAAGATGCGGTGCGTGGGTCGCTGTCTGTGCCAGAACATAATGAAGATACTGTTTTAATTAAATCTACGGATGGGTTGCCAACGTATCATTTTGCACACTTGTGTGATGATCACTTTATGCACACAACACATGTTGTTCGTGATGAGTCTTATTTTGGAACGTTTGCAATGCATGTTCAGATGTTTCGTATGATGGGCTGGGATTTGCCTGCATATGTTCATATTGCGACATTGGATAAGATTGATGAAGAAACAGGCAAGCAAAGAAAATTGTCAAAGCGTAAAGACCCAGAGGCAAATGTTGCATTTTTCTTGGAAGCGGGTTGGCCAGTTGAATCTGTGATTGAATATCTGGGAAATATTTTGGCACCGGGATATGAAGAAGCAAAAGTAAAGGGCCAGGTTAAATCGTTCTGGGATTACGAAATGCGTCCAAAGAAAATGCCGGTATCTGGGTCGTTGTTTGATATGAAAAAACTGGAATGGTGGGCCAAAGAATTTATCGGTTCGCTGCCGGTGCCAGAATTGGTTGCACGTGTTGTTAAATGGGCAAATGAATATGGAACAGATGTTAACAAAATGCAGGTTGCAGATGTTAAATATCTGACAGGTGTGTTGGGTATTGAACGTGATAATCCAAAGCGTGTACGTAAAGACTTTATCACTTGGTCCCAGACATTGGAAAATGTTGCATTTTTCTGGGATGAATTGTTTGTGCCAAATACAGAATATGAATTTAATCGGGATGCGTTGCGTGCGTTTTTGGAAACGTATAATGCGGCAGATGATAAAGACACATGGTGGGCAAAAATTGTCGCAGTGGCCGAAACATTGGGTGTTAAAAACGGTGATGTTGCGATGAATTTGCGTGTGGCATTATCGGGCCGTACAAATACACCAGACCTGTATTCTATAATGACAGTTATGGGCGGGGAACGTGTAAAACAAAGGGTGCAAAATGCAATTTAAACCAAATTTTGATTTGTTAGAAGCATGGGAAGATGCACAACGTATGTATCCTGGTGCGTATGTCGCATTGTTTGAAAAAAATGGCAAAACACTGGTGTATATGTGTGACTGGCATGGTGAAAACGAATCGTTTGATATGGTAGATTTTTGTTTTAAGTCTGGAAAGTTTAAGCAGCCGGATATTTTAATTACGGAATTTGAAAATGCAGGTCGTGAAGTAGGTAAGCATGATTCACAAACAAATACGCTGATTTATGCAGCAGCTGTGGCATCAAAACAAAATATACCTGTTGTGTTTGCTGATTTGTCGCATAAAGAAAAGCAAGATGTATTACAGGCACATTATCCAAATTATGTTTTTGATGAAAGTGTTGTACGTAAAATTTTAAGAACAGCCCCGATGCGTTCATCCGGAGAGTTTGGTGAAATGGGTGGCACGTTAAATAAGTTTGGTCGTGATAAATTTATGCTAGAAAATATTGCAACAGCATTAAATAAGTATGATACCGTATTCGCAATTTTTGGTTCTGGACATTATGAATCACAACGTTTGGCATTGATTGATATGATGGGGGAACCAAAATATATTGGAAAAATACCAAATGCTCGTGGTGAATTTGATGAAAAAGATATAAAACCGATAAAGTTAGTTGATTTTAAAATATAAAGGGGGGGAAGATAAAATGACCAAGGAAAAACGGGCCAGAATTAGGGCTGTAAAGAAAGATAGTCATGCATCAAAATTGTTAAAGGTTTTGCGTGCAACCGGGTTGTTTCGTTGGGAAAAACCATCTACTCATGCAGAAGAAATTGTTAATATTTTAACGCATGGTGTTGGGATTGGGCTTGCGGTTGCTGCTTTAACATTATTAGTTGTGTTTGCTAGTTTAAAAGGTGATCCATGGGCAATTGTGTCATGTGCGATTTTTGGTGTGACAATGATAACATTGTATTTTGGTTCAACAATGTGTCATGCGACAATTGGTAAAAAGCACGAGTGTTTCTTTGAAGTATGGGACAGTGTTGCGATTTATGCGTTGATTGCAGGGACATATACGCCATTTTTGTTGGTGAATTTGCGTGGAATTATTGGGTGGGTTGTATTTGCAATTTTATGGGGAATTGTATTGTTTGGTTCTTATATGAAAATTAAAAATCCAAAACAACAGCCACGTTGGATGGTTGCATTATATGTTGCAATGGGTTGGACATTATTGTTTATATTGCCGGCCATGATTCGTAATATTCCAATTCGTGGTTTATGGTTTATTCTGGCGGGTGGATTGTCATATACGATTGGTGTAACATTCTATTTATGGCGTCGTATGAAGTTTTCACATGGCATTTGGCACCTGTTCGTAATTGGTGGCAGTGTGTGCTTTTTCTTTGCCGTTTTGTTCGGGTGTATTTTAGATAAATAAATTCCCCACCGTCGGAGGGGTGCCCGCAGGGCGGGGAGGGTTATTTAATGGTTGAACTTTATGACAAAAAATTAAATGTTTTTGCCCGTATGAATCGTCATGCGGGTGTTTTGTCAGAAGTGTTATTGTGGAACGAATTAAAACGTTCTGCATTGGGGGTAAAATTTACTAAACAAAAACCAATAGGGAATTATATTGCTGATTTTTATTGCAAGGAATTAAAACTAGTTGTTGAGGTTGACGGTTCTTCGCATGATGATAAATATGAGTATGATGTTGGTCGTGATGAATATATGCGTTCAATTGGTATAACCGTATTGAGAATAGAAGATAAAGATGTAAAACAAGATATGCCACGGGTGTTAGAGTGGATACAGTTTAATATTGAGAAACTTAAACCCTCCCTGGTGGCATAGCCACCACCCCTCCCAAGGAGGGGAATTTTACGGTGTGTTTTTGTTTCGCTGTATTTTGGATAAATAAAATCCCCTCCCTGTGGGATGGGGAATTTGTTGGTTTTATGATAGCGTCAATATTTATTTAGATTTCTGTATAGGGTATTGAATAGTTGAATTATTTTTTTGTTGTTCTTGTTTAAATCGTTCCAGTGCCTCATTTATGATTTCTTGTTTAAATTGTTCTTTGCTGCGTTTGTTATTATCGCTTAGTATTTTTGTGCTTACTAAAATACCCCCCATAGCACATGTCAACATTGTTGCAATCAATACTTTATCATAATAATTTTCCCACCATTCTTTTGCTTTGGTTTTAAATGGCAGCAACTTATGTTGCATTTTGCGATATAAATCATATGCTTTATCAAACGGGCATAGACAATCAAATTCTGCAAAGAAATGTTTATTATTTATTTTTACTGCAGAACATTCCATTGCTTTATTATATGTATACGCTATGTTGGCGACATTGCCAATGTGTATAATATTGTTTTCGTCCATAGTTATTTTGTATTTATAGCTGTGTTTATCTAAGTAAGCGATATATTTTAATGCTTCTTCATCTGATATCTTAGACCAATCTGTTGGTATATTCATTTTGGAATCCTTTTTATTTAGATTTTGTGTTTGTATCATAAGACAATATTTGCGTTTGTCAAGATTTTTTTCAAAAAACGGCTAAATATAGAAATTTCTAAAATTGATTGGTTTAAAATTTATACAAATTAGATAAATAACAAGAAATCCGCCGTATGGCGGGTTTTTGTTGACTTTTGTATTTTGTGGTAATAGTATATAAATCATGAATTTGTTTAGATTTATCTTTACTACAACAACTACAACCCCTTTGGGGGTGTAATTTCTATTGCGGTGAACCGCACAAATTTCTATAATAAATCAGTTTAAAAAATTAAATAAAAGTAAAGGTATTTTATTATGTCTTATGATATTGAAATAATTCGTCATTCGTTGGCACACGTTATGGCGGCAGCGGTTAAAAAATTGCACCCTGATGTTAAATTCGCAGGGGGGCCGGCAATTGAAAATGGTTTCTATTATGACTTTGATACGGAATATCGTTTTTCCGAAGAAGATTTTGCAAAAATTGAAAAGGAAATGCGTGATTTGATTAAGTCTAATGGTCGCTTTGAACAAAGAAATGTTAGTTTGGATGAAGCCAAGGAAATTTTTGCATCTCAGCCATATAAAATGGAATGGTTAAACGAATATGATGCCGCAGGTAAAGATTTATCAATCTATACTTTCCGTGATTTTGTTGACTTGTGTCGTGGTCCACATGTGGAAAGTTCCAAAGATTTACCAAGGGATGCATTCAAAATCCGCAGTGTTGCAGGTGCATACTGGAAGGGGAATGCAAAAAATAAAATGCTGCAACGTATTTATGTTGACGCATTTGCAAGCAAAGAAGAATTGGATGCGTTCTTGAAAATGCAAGAAGAAGCCGCAGCACGTGATAACAGAAAACTGGGTCGTGACATGGACTTGTTCCATTTTGAACCAGATTATGCACCAGGTTCTGTTTTCTGGCATAACAAAGGGTTTAAAGTATATCGTAAATTGATTGACTTTATACGTGAACGTCAGAATAGAGAAGGGTATTTAGAAATATCAACACCAACTGTTATGGAACGTGCATTGTGGGAACGCAGTGGTCACTGGGCAAAATATGCATCGCATAACTATGCGGGTAAAACACAAGATGGTAAAGATTTCTGTGTAAAGCCAATGTCATGCCCGGGCGGTATGTTGGTGTTCGGTCATGGTATTACATCATATAAAGATTTGCCAATGTATCTGGCAGAATTTGGCAAGGTTCATCGTTATGAATCGTCTGGTTCGTTGGCGGGGTTGATGCGTGTGCGTGAAATGACGCAAGATGATGCTCATATTTTCTGTACCGAAGAACAGATGGAAGAGGAAGTTGCCAAGGCATTAAATCTGATAAAAAGTGTTTATAGCGCACTGGGCTTTAATGAATTGCATATGACGTTGGAAACAAGACCGGATTCTGAATTCCGTATTGGTTCTGACGAGGTTTGGGACTTCGCAGAAAGTACATTACATAATGCGTTAAAATCTGTAAATGCAAATTACACTGTTGCAGAAGGCGAAGGTGCATTCTATGGACCAAAGATTGGTATTTCAATGCGTGATGCAATTGGTCGTGTATGGGTATGCGGTACGGTACAGTTGGATATGAATTTGCCAGAACGATTTGATTTAAGTTATGTCGGTGAAGATGGCGAAAAACATCGTCCAATTATGTTGCATCGTGCGATATTGGGGTCTATTGAACGATTTATGGGAATATTGTTAGAATCAACAGGTGGACATTTACCATTGTGGTTGTCACCAGAACCTGTTGTTGTCACGCCAATTTCTGAAAAGTATGCAGATTATGCAAACGAAGTTGTGTCTGCGTTACGCAGCGTTGGTGTAAATACACGTGCAGATTTGCGTGATGAAAAGGTAAACTATAAAATTCGTGAATTGTCATTGGCAAAAACACCAATCGTTGCAGTTGTCGGTGAAAAAGAAATGGCAGATAAAACGGTTACTCTGCGTCGTTTGGGTCAGCAAAATCAGGAAACAGTTCCACTGTCTGAATTTGTTCAAATGATGCAAAATGCAATTAAGATGCCATTGTAAAATTTATGGGGCAGGGTAATCTGCCCCATAAAGCAAAAGAAAGGAAGTAATATGAAAAAAACATTATTCTTGATTTGTTTGATTTTGACACCAGTGATTGTTTCTGGTTGCACAAAAAAATGCGAGGTAGAACCGATTGTTGCAGAAAATCATAAACTGATTGTTCCGCCAAACTTTGGTAATATGCCAAAATAAAATTTTATTTATATCTGTTTGGTTATTTGCTTTTTTTATGATATAATATGTCTGAGTATATTTTATAGGAGATATTTGTTATGAATAACGAAGATAATAGCCTGGATTTATTAGATTTAGATGATAATAATGCCGTAGATACATTGCCAGAAGTACCTGCGTTCGTTGCACCAAAACCAAAAAAACCATGGTTGTTATTGACTTTGGGAATGGTGATAATTGTATTGTCATCATATATAATTATTCGTTCAATTGGTGGTGATTCGTCTTCGTCTATTGAAGTGGATTTGGATGCACCTGTTGCAGTGGTTGAAGATGCGGCACCTGTGGAAATGAATGTTATGCCACCGGTTAAACCAGCACCGGTACCAGAAAAAGCAAAACCAGCACCGGTTGTAACTGCACCAGCACCAGTTGCAGAACCTGTACCAGAAAAGAAATCTGAACCACAGGTTCAATCAAGACCACAGCCTGTTACGTCGCCTGTACGTGTTGTGCAGGATCGCAAGGAAGTTAAGTTTGAGCCGGCCAAGGCAAAACAAAATACTGTGGCAAAACCGAAAAAAGTAACGGCAAAACCACAGAACGTTGCCCCAGTATCAAATTGGTATGTTCAATTTGGTTCTTATAGCACACGTGCATTGGCAGAGGCTGCACAGGCAAAAATGCAAAAATCACATGCAGGTTTGTTTAATGGCAAACAGTTTGTTATATTGGCAGCACAATTGAAAAACGGTACTTCTACATACAGATTACGTGTTGGGTTTAATTCTTCTGCAGACGCAAACGGATTTTGCCGTAATGCCAAAGCAGATGGCTTGGATTGTTATATAACAAAATAATAAGAGGTAAAATTATGTTTGGACGTTTAGGATGGGCAGAGATATTAATAATAGTTGTGCTGGTTGTTATTTTGTTTGGTTCAAATAAAATTCCAGGCATGATGAAAAATTTGGCTGATGGATTGAAAGTATTTAAGAAAGAGGTCAAGGAAGTAAAACAGCCAACTAATAAAAAAACAGTTGCTAAAAAGAAATCTGTTAAAAAGAAATAAAATTACCCGTCAATTGGCGGGTATTTTTATCTTTGATATTGGTTGTTTTGAGTTTCCTGGTTTTCTTTTCTGGTTTTATATGATTGATACAAACGTCCTGCGGAATATACAAAAAGTACTGTCCACATAAGTAAAGTAATAAGTTTTTCTTTGTCGTATCCATTTTGTATCAGTTCTTTTGAACCATGAATTATTTGACCAGTTGCCATACCGTTATACATAAGGCGTATAAAATCTATGCCGTTAAAAAGATTATTTTTATTTTCGCTATTCATATTTATTACCTAATTTTAATAGGCAGAATATAGTATAAAAATAATGTTTGTCAAGTTTTTTATGGTGAGATAGCGGGTTGAAAAAAACCGGCAAAAGCCGGTTTTTTTATCTGCGATTTTCGTATTCTTCTTGTTCTTCAATTGTCATGGTGGCCAATGGTCGTGCCATCATACGTTTTAATCCGATTTCGTCGCCAGATATTACGCTGTATCCATATTCGCCATTTTCCATGCGGGCCAAGGCGGCATTAATTTTTTGCAATAATTTATTGTTGCGTTCGGATATACGTAAATCCATGGTTATATCTTGGTTGTAAGATGCGTTGTCCGATTCGTCACCAACACCGACACTTTCTGTTTTTTCTGCCATACGTACAGCGTTTAATACCGAATCACTGTCGCTTTCTAGTTCATCTTTTTGTGTTTTCAAGATATTATAAAAATATGCCAATTGTTCAGGACACATATATGGTTCTGTTTTTTTTGGTGTGTATTTTGCAGGCAATTCAATTGTCTTGTAATTTGCTTTTGCCATTATTGTACCCCTTTTAATTCATTTATCCAATCAAGTAATGTATCTTCGTCCATCAGACCTGTGCGAGCCTCAACTAATTCGCCATTTTTGAATGCCAACACACTAGGAATACTGCGTATGCCGTATTTTGCAGGGGTTCGTCGGTTTGATTCGTCAATCTCAAATTTTACAAATGTAACATCAGATACTTTTTGTGATGTTGCTTCAAATATTGGACCAAACATACGGCATGGGCCGCACCAAGATGCCCAGAAGTCAACCAATGTAATACCATCACTGATTAATGTATCAATTGTTGTATCGTTTGCGTGTTCCAAAGCCATCTTTTTTTCTCCTTCTTTTGTTGATATTCCAAGCGAGTGTATTATAATCATCGTAAAATGCAAGAGAAATCATAAATGAATAAAATCATATACTTAGATGCTGCGGCAAGTTATTTGAAACCACAGTCTGTTATTGATGCACAGGTGGACTTTTTAACGAATCATTATGCTAATTCCGGACGTGGAATTTGTAAACGGGCAGATTATACAGATATAATGCTTAGAAATGCTAGGGAATGTGTGGCTGAATTTATTGGTGCAGATACGGAAAATGTTGTATTTACATCTGGTACAACTGCGGGAATGAATTTAATTGCAAAAATGTTAAATCTGTCATCTGAAATGCGTGTTGGTGTATCTGATTTGGATCATCATAGTGCCAGGTTACCATTTGTTATGACAGGGGCAAATATCATTGTATGTCCATTGGATGATGCGTTAAATATAGATGTATACAATATTCCATGTGTGGATGTCTTGGTTATAACGGCAATGTCAAATGTTATTGGTGTTGCACAAGATGTGCAGAAAATAATTAGTGCTGCAAAACAAAAAAATCCAAATGTTATAACTGTGATAGACGCTGCACAATTTGTTGTACATAATAAAATAGATGTAAAAAACTGGGATTGTGATTTTTTGTGTTTTTCTGGACATAAAATTGGTGCAGATACAGGTATAGGGGTTTTATATATAAAAAATCCGAATATGTTTCATCCTGTTGTTTTTGGTGGTGGAATGGTAAATAAAATTGTCGGTGATGATATTTTGTTTAATTGTGCACCAGATATATTTGAAGCAGGAACATTACCATTAACACAAATCGCTGGGATGGGGGTTGCAATAAAAAATATAATTGATAACAGACCGGATTTAAGTTTGATACGATATTTATATGATGAACTATCCAGTATTGATAAAATAAAAATAATATCAAAACGTGATTCTGTGCTGTTGTCTTTTGTGGTAACAGATATGCATGTGTTGGATGTTGGAACATTAATTGGTGCACATAATGTTTGTGTTCGTGCCGGTAATATGTGTGCATCATGGATACATAAATATCTGGGAATTGATGGCAGTATCAGAATTTCTGTTGGTGGATATAATACAATTGATGAAATCAAAGATGTTGTTAAGGTTATCAAAGATATTGTGCAATGACGATAGATAAACAAGATTTTATAAATGCGTTCAAAAAAATATACGATCCAGAAATTCCAGTTAATATTTGGGATATGGGTTTGATTTATGATATAGATATCGCAGACGATATTGTTGTGATAAAAATGACTTTTACCAGTCCAACATGTCCAATGATGGAAGAATTGTTGGAACAAGTACGTTCTTCTGCACAGGCTGTCGCAGGCGAAATACCTGTACGTGTTGATTTGGTTTGGGATCCGCCATGGGATTTATCACGAATGTCGGATGTGGCACGTTTGGAATTAGATTTGACAAATCAGGGATGGTAATAAATGAAATTTCAAGATATACAAAAAATTTTAGATTCAATACCCAGTCCAGTTGAAAAATTAGAAATGGTTATGGATTTTGGAAAAAAACTAGAACCTGTGCCAGATAATGCAACGTGTACAGATATTATTGGTTGTTCGTCTTTTGTGCAAATATGTCGGCTTGGAGATAGGTTTTATGGTCGTGCCGATTCGGCAATTGTGCGTGGAATTGTCGCAATAATTTTATCTATGATTGATGGTAAAAAACCAGATGAATTTAGACAGATAGATTTATTGAAAATGTTTCAAGATTTAAATTTGAATTTGGGTGCTTCAAGATTAAATGGTGTAAATTCTATGGTTCGTTTTTTGCATAATTTGTGATACAATATGCAATAGTTTGATTGTATGTGGGAATAATAACATGAATGATGATGATAAACTGTTTAATATAGGTTGGTGTTCTTTGATTGTTGCGGCAATGTTGGCTGCTGTGTTACAGGTGGCGTATCGTGTGCAAAGAACAGAAATTGATATGGTTCATAAACAGATTGTTGATACACAACAAATGGTTGCAAAAGAAAAAACAAAATTCTCGTCAATGTTGCGGTTTGAAATATTGGGAAATATTATCAAAGAAAAATCACCAAAGTCAGAAGTTATTAATTTCAACAAGTCTGTTGAAATTGAAAATCTGCCAAATAAAAAGCAAAAGTAATGTTTGAAGTAGGAAAGGATGTTTTAAAACATAAATTTGTGGCACTGCGTGATGATACGTATGTGCGGGGCAGGTTAAAGTTTATATGTACCTGTGTTATGGGTGCGTTTATTCTATTCGCAGGGCGTACGTTGCAACTGACAATTCAGGGTACAAACAGGGTTCGTTCCGCAGGAACTGTTGAAGAATGGGCGATTCAGCGTGCAGATATCGTTGATAGAAATGGTGATATTCTGGCGAAAAATGTTGCGTCTGGTCGGATAGAATTAATTAACAAGCATGTGAAAGATAAAGACAGGGAAAAAATCGCAGGATTAATTCATGAAATGTTCCCTTATAAATATTCATTGTCAGATGCCTTAAAGTTGGTTAAACCAGAAAGAGGGTATGTGCTGTTGACGGATAGGGCAACAGAACGACAAATAAAATTAGTGAAAAATGCACATTTAACAGGCCTGGATGTTACAGAACATCAGATTAGGACGTATCCAAAAAGACGATTGTTTTCACATGTTGTTGGTATCGTTGGGCGTAATGGCGAAGGACAAGAGGGGGCAGAATCTTATTTCAATGATTATTTGAAAGAAAATAAGGATCCGTTACGTTTGTCTGTTGATTCCAGAATACAAAGTGTATTTTATGAACAATTATCACAGGCAATGCAAATATATAAATCCAAAGCGGCAATGGGAATGTTGATGAATTCTCGTACGGGGGAAATGTTGGCAATGGTATCGTTGCCTGATTTTGATCCAGAATTGCGTTCTGACCCAATTGCAAATCATACGTTCAAACCAATGCGTAATGTGTATGAATTAGGATCTATTTTTAAGATATTTAATACAGCATTGGCACTGGAAAATGGGATTTCATTGAAAAAAGAATATCCTGTGTCAAAACCATTCCCGATTTATAATAAGCATAATAAAATAGAACGTACAATTTCTGATATTAGCAGTTTTAAGCCACCACGTCCGAATTTAAATGTAGAAGAAATAATGCTGCATTCTTGCAACGTGGGAAGTGCACAAATTGCGTTGGAATTGCCAGATGGTGCACAAAAAGAGTTTTTTGAAAGATTACATATGGATAAGGCGTTAAGCCTGGATTTTGGACGTACAGAAAATACATTACCACAAAAAAAGTGGGGCCCTGTGGAACGTGCAACGGTTGCATATGGCCAGGGGTATGCTGTTACGCCAATGCATTTAATGCTGGGGGTAAATGCAGTTACAAATGGTGGTATTTATATTTATCCAACGTTGCAAAAAAGAAATATAGGTGCAGTCCATGGTGAACGTGTATTGTCAGACGAGGTGTCTGCACAAATTCGTCCAATTATGTTGCGTGTTGCAGAAGAAACAAGTGGTAAAAAGGCTCGTATTGCAGGTATTAATATTGGCGGAAAAACATCAACAGCAGAAAAATATACAAATAATAAAGTTGATAAACATCGTAATATAACATCGTATGTAACAGTGTTTCCAATTGAAGCACCACAGTATATAATGTTGGTTGTGCTGGACGAACCACAACGTGTTGCGGAAAGCGGTTGGTGGCGAACAGCATCACAAAATGCGGTGCCAACAACTGCAAAAATCTTAAATGCTATACTGCCATTGCTATTTGAATAAATTTAGATTATAATATACTTGATAATAAAAAAGAGTATATCGTGAAGAGAATAGTTGATAAATCCATGCTGGGGATGGCATGGGTGTCTGTGTATGATGATGTTTGTGGTACTGAAAATTTAGTGAAAAATATTCTAAAAGGACGTGGGATTGTGTCTGATGCGGATATTGAACTTTTTTTGTCCCCCAGTATCAAAGAATATATGCCAAACCCATCTGTGTTGCAAGATATGGATGTGGCATCGCAATTGATTGCAGATGCAATTGAAAATCATAAAAAAATAGCAATATATGGTGATTATGACGTTGATGGTATTACGTCAACTGCGGTATTTGTAAAATATCTGCGTGCATTGGGGGTTGATGTTGTTTGGCATTTGCCTACACGTGAAGGTGAAGGTTATGGATTAAATAATGATGCAATTGCAGATATTGTTAATGATAATGTTGATTTAATGATAACTGTTGATTGTGGAATCAGTGGAATTGAAGAAGTAGATTTTGCTAAAAAACATGGATTAAGTGTTGTTGTAACAGATCATCATTCCCCAGATAATATAATTCCAAATGCAGATGCGGTAGTAAATCCAAAACGTATTGATGATAAGTCTGGGTTGTCTTATTTGGCCGGTGTTGGTGTTGCTTTTTTAACATTAGTTGCAGTTAATCGTGAACTGAAATCTAGAAATCTTGATGCTGTTTTGGCGAATAAATTACAGAATGAAAATTTATTAAATTATCTTGATTTAGTCGCATTGGGAACCATTTGTGATACGATGCCATTGGTGGGCTTAAATCGTGCTTTTGTTTCAACTGGATTAAAGGTTTTGGGATTGCGTCAAAATCTGGGATTGCGTGTTTTGATGGATTTGGCTGGAATAAAAAAACCTTCTGTATATGCTGCAGGATTTGCATTGGGGCCAAGATTAAATGCCGCAGGGCGTTTGGATTCTGCATCGCCTGCATTGGAATTATTGTTAACTGATAATCCGTTAATCGCAAATGATTTGGCAAATAAATTGCATCAAATGAATCAAGAACGTATTGATATTCAAAATGCAATTATGTTATCTGCAACGCAAATGGCAGAAAAATGTTGCCAGTCTGGAAAATGTAGTTTGTTTGTTTGTGGTGATAATTGGCATGGTGGCGTGATGGGAATTATCGCTGGACGATTAAAGGATAAATTTAATTTGCCGTCATGTGTCGCAACAAAATCAGATGGACAGATAAATGGTTCTGGTCGTTCAATACCAGGTGTAGATTTGGGAAAAATTATTCATGATGCGCTGGCTGCTGGTATTATTAGTGAAGGTGGTGGACATGCTGCAGCTGCTGGATTCTCGTTAACAGAAGATAAACAAAATGATTTTTGTGAATTCTTGGAACGTGCTGTTATGGAACAGTTGCATGGTCATATTCCGCAACCAGAAGTTTTTGTTGATGCACAATTAGATGCAGGTGGTGCAACAATGAAATTAGTTAAACAGTTAAATGTGTTGGAACCATTTGGCCAAGGAAATCCTGAACCAATGTTGGTATTGCGTGGTGCGTCATTGCGTTTTGCATCTGTTATGGGTAGTGCTGGTAATCATTTGCGTGGAACAGTTGTAACCAGTGCAGGTACACAATTGGCGTTTGTTGGCTTTAACTTGGTCGGAACGCCTGTTGGTAATTTTTTACTAGACGATGCGAATACAAATACTAAAATAATGATGTTGGGTAAACTGAAAGAAAACGAATATAATGGACATACAAATGTTCAATTCGTACTAGAAGATATTGCTGTATAGAAAGATGAATGTAAAAATAAAAGATTTTTTAGAACATATACGTTCTGCAAAAACAATTGCGATTATGGGACATAAAAACCCAGATGGTGATTCTATTTGCAGTGTTTTGGCACTGGCACATATAATAGAAATAAACTTTGGTGTACGTCCTGTGTGTGTATATGATGGCAATATTTCGGATAGTTTGGACAATATACCATTACGCAATCATATAAGATATTTTGAACGTGTAGATATGAATACACGATTTGATTTGGCGATTGTTATGGATTATGGGAATCCCGCCCATATTGGTGGTGCACAACCAATTGTTGATAGTGCTGGGTTTGTAATTGAAATAGATCATCATAAAAATGAAAATACAGTTGGTCATTTGTGTATCAATGATGATACTGCTGCTGCAACGGCAATAATTGTGTATAAAATAATTCAAATGTCTGGATTGAAAATAGATGCATGTGCATCAGATTTATTGGCGTTGGGAATTTTAACTGATACTGGAAATTTCAAATTTGTACGTAATGGTGATGCACTGCGTGTAATGGCTGATTTGGTTGATAGTGGTGTAAATATTCGTAATCTGATAGAATTAATGAATAATAAGCAACGCAAGGCTGTTCAATTAGAGGCACGAACCGCTGCAAATGCAGAGTTCTTTTATGGTGGTCGTTTGGCGTTGGCCACTGTTTGTAAAAAAGACTATAAATATTTGGATGGACGTGGTGAAACAGTATTAAATTTATTGGGACAAATTCATGGTGTTGAATATATTGTTCTGTTGAAAGAACAAAAGTCAGAACAAATTGGTATTTCTATACGCAGTCGTAAAAAACCGATTGATGAAATTGCTGTTGCGTTGGGTGGTGGTGGCCACGAACGTGCTGCGGGTGCAATTGTGAAAGATAATTTGGAAAATGTTCGGACACGTGTTTTGGATTTGTTCAAGGAGGTATAAGGTATGTTGAAAAAAATTTTGGTTTCTTGTATGTGCATGTTTGTGTTCGTTGGTGCATTTGCGGGTGTGGATACAAAATTGATATCTGATGCTGAAAAATATCTAAATTCTGTAACTGGGTTAACAGGTACTTTTATACAAACCGCTAATGGCAAGCAAGAGCAGGGGACTTTTTCAATGTTGCGTCCAGGTCGTGTCAGATTGGACTATGATAATATGCCAATTCAACTGATTTCAGATGGCCAGGATTTATATTTTTTTGATAAATCATTAGATCAGATTACAACAGTGCCTTTGACCAGTACACCAGCAGGGATTTTAATAAGGAAAAATATAGATTTGAAAAATTCAGATATTAGTGTTGTTGAAACAAATGATATGCAAAAAACATTCTCGTTAAAAATGAATTTGCGTGGACAAGAGGGGTTGGGTTATATGACAGTTATTTTTGATAAAAAACCAGTGAAATTAAACTCTTGGTCTGTTGTTGATGCAACAGGAATGACAACTGATGTTGCGTTTCGTGGTTTGACAGAAAAAACTAATTTTGGTAAAAATTTCTTTCAAATTGGGCGACATAAAACAATCAGTACCAGTGGTGGTGATGATTTTTATGATTAAAAAATGTTTGGAATTAGTTGGGCTGAATTTTTTGTAATTATATTAGTCGCAGTGTTGGTTATTCCATCACGCATGTGGCCAGATGTCGCAAGGTTCTTGGCCAAAGTTGTTAGTTTTGTGCGACAGGTTATATGGAAAATAACAGATGCGTCTGAAAATATAAAACAACAAATAGATTTAGAAAAACCCATTGATGATTTGATTCGTTCAACAACAAATGATGTGTTGAATGAATTTTCTGCTGTAATTCCAAGAAAAAAAACAAATGTACAAAAAAAACGTGGCAGGATTCGTAAATGAAAAAAATGACAATGTTACAACATTTTTCAGAACTGCGTCGTCGTATATTGTGGTGTGTGCTTATATTTGTAATAACGTTTGGTATTGGGTGGTATATTGCACCCTTGGTTCAAAATTTTTTGACAAAACCATTATTGTCTGTTTGGCCTGATGGAATATTATTGTATACAGGATTATCAGATGGCTTAATGATTCGTTTATCATTGGCGGGGTTGGTTGGGTTAATTGTGTTGATGCCTGTATTTTTATGGCATGTGTGGGCGTTTGTGTCGCCCGGATTGAAAAAATCAGAACAAAATTTTATTTTTCCGATATTGTTACTATCACCAATATTATTTATGTGTGGTGCTGTATTTGCATTTTATTTTTTGTTACCTGTTATTTTCAGGTTTTTTATTCAATTAAATCAAGTTACTGATGTGCCAAGTGTTTTGTTTCCTGTTGCAAGGGATTATTTACATTTTGCAATTGGTTTAATGAAGGTGTTTGGCGTTGTATTTCAGTTGCCATTAATTATGGTACTGTTAAACAGGATTGGTATCTTAAAGCGACAGTATTTGTTACAAATACGAAGGTATGCAATTGTATCTATTGTTGTTGTTGCTGCCGTTTTAACACCACCAGATATTGTGTCGCAAATTTTATTGGCGTTACCAATGTGGTTTTTATTTGAAATTAGTATTTTATTTATGCGTCGGGACTAATTTTATGATATAATTACTTTATGAAAAAAATCTGTTTGATTTTTGTTGGTCTTGTTTTAACGCAAAGTGCATGTGATTTGCAACCAAGGGTGTTGGCATTTCCTGATACGGTTGGTGAATTTATTTCTGCACGATATCCTGCATTGTTGGCGGACCCTTATGCACAACCAGAAATTTATAATTCTGCGGTGTCTGATTATGGTGTGTATGCATCGCCAAAATTGTATGGTTCTTTATCGCAAGATGATGATTATGTTGTTTATGCCAGTGTTGATGATTATATTGTCCCACCACAAATACAGGATGAAAATTCACATGCATTGTATGGTCAGGCACTTGTAGATAACGAATCTGTTGTGTCTGATGATACATTACGTGTGCCTGAATATAAAAAAGCAGATTTAGCAAGTACAGATATTATTGTTCAGCGTGGTGATACATTATATGGATTGGCAAAAAAACATGGAACGACGGTTGAACAACTGGCAAATATTAATAACCTAGATAAACCGTATACATTGTCTGTGGGGCAACGATTACATTTGTCAGAAGATGTTTCGTCTGATGATGTATTACATGCAAAAAAAACTATTAGTGGTGTTGCAACAACAACACGTGTTGAATTACAAGAAATCAGTGTTGCTGCGGGTGATACGCTGTATTCGTTATCTAGAAAATATTCAATTCCAGTTAATGATTTGGCAGTTATGAATAAATTGTCTGCACCATTTAATTTGCATATTGGACAGAAATTACGTGTGCCTAATTTGGCGAATGCACCAGTTGTACAAGTAAGCAAGGCAAATACACCTGAAAAAACAATATCTGTTACACAAGAAGTTGCTGTTAGCAAACAAGATAAAACTGTGGCAGATGTTAAACAGGTAAAAACTGTAAAAACAGAACCTAAAAAGATTTCTTCGGATCCGTCAAAGAAGTTGCCTGCGATTTCTGCACGATCGTCATCTAAATTTGCGTGGCCTGTACGTGGTAAGATTTTATCTGCGTATGGTGCAAAGTCTAATGGATTGTTTAATGATGGAATTAATATTTCTGCTGCACGTGGAAATGCAGTAAATGCCGCTGAAAATGGTGTGGTTGCATATGCTGGTAATGAAGTAAAAGGTATGGGAAATTTAGTGATTATACAGCATTCAGGCGGTTGGATGACTGTGTATGCACATATGGATTCAATGAATGTACGACGTGGAACACGTGTTAATGTCGGACAAAAAATAGGAACTGTCGGACAAACAGGTAAAGTGGACAGTCCACAATTACATTTTGAAATACGTAAAGGAACCAAGGCATATAATCCATCAGTATATCTGAAAAAGTAGATTGGTCTTATCCTTTGTGAATACTGTCGTATCAAATATAATTTTCTTTTATGTTATCGTGCATATAAACAAGGAGTGTTTATATGCGAAAAGTAATTTTTATTTTATGTGTCATTTTGATTGTTTTGTTGACAGTATGGCTGGTTATAAAATTTAATAAATATATTGCACCTAATTACAAATACAATGCACCAGTGTCTGATACAGAAATTGTTATCTATGATATAGATGATTTGGAAAGTCGTGCTGCACAGATAATTCCACGTGATGGTTTTGATTATATTTATGGCGGTGCAGAAACAGAAAGTACAATGCATAGAAATACAACCGCATTTGATAATGTTGATATCATTCCACGTGTTTTGACGGGTGTTGATATGCCAGATATTACAACCAATATTTTGGGAATAGATATTTCTTTGCCTGTGATTGTGGCACCTGCTGCGGCACATGGTTTGGCACATGTTTCAGCCGAAGCGGGTACTGCACGTGGGGCTGCCGCAAGTGGTACAATAATGAGTGTTAGTAATTATGCAAGTTCACCATTGGCAGAGATTGCAAGGGCAGGTAATGGTGCCCCACAATGGTTTCAACTATATTTAAGTAAAGACGATGCGTTCAATCGTGCAATCGTTAATCAAGCAGAACAGTTGGGTTTTTCTGCAATTATATTAACGGTTGATGCACCAGTTGGTGGTAACAGAATTCGTGATAAAAAAAATGATTTTAAGTTTCCTTTGGCGATGCCTAATGTTGCACAGAAAACTGGACCAACCAAAGGAAGCGGAATCAATCAAATTTTTGCAGCATCACAAAACAAGTTAACGCCATATGATATAATACACGTCAAACGAATGACGAAATTGCCAGTTATTGTTAAGGGAATACAACATCCTGATGATGCAGAAATAGCGATTGCGTATGGTGCAGATGCAATATGGGTATCTAATCATGGAGGTCGTCAATTAGATGGGGCCCCAGCATCATTTGATGTTTTACAAGAAATAGCGATGCGTGTTAATAAACGTGTCCCAATAATATTTGATAGTGGTGTGCGTCGTGGTCAACATATATTCAAGGCAATTGCAAGTGGTGCAGATGTCGTTGCAATCGGCAGACCGGTGATTTATGGATTGGCATTGGGTGGATGGCGTGGTGTGGTATCTGTGTTTGATTATTTAAAATCAGATCTAAGGCGTGTTATGACATTGGCAGGAACAAAAACAATACAGGATATAAAAAATACAAAATTACGACATCGCAATATAAATTGTGATAAAAACTTGCATTTAACAGAAAAAAGTCTATAATTAGCCCCGTTCTGATAAATTATATTAGTTCAGGATGCGTAGCTCAGTTGGTAGAGCAACTGACTCTTAATCAGTGGGTCCAGGGTTCGAGTCCCTGCGCGTCCACCAAGATAAACGGCCACAGTGTTGGCCGTTTTGTTTTTTATGTTATCTATATGTATTATTTTTCCCAGGGATTCATACCTATATAAATATTCAAATAAGACTGATAAAATCAAATTGTTGACATGAAACTTTTAATTATAAAAACAAAATAAAAGGAGAAAATATGAAAAAAATAGTAATTTCAACATTGGCAGTGTTGATGGCATGTCCTGCATTTGCGGGTATTAATCATCCAGATCAGGGCAGTTCTTGGCAAATGTGGGGAATGGATCCATACATTGGTTTAAGAGGCGGTATGAGTTATACAAACTTGAACTATAAATATAATGGCGATAAAGAATCTATTACTGATTTTATTTTTCAAGGACGTGCAGCATTAGGTTTAGAAGTTTGCGATACAGTTCGTTCTGAAATTGAATGGACTTATTTCGGAAAAACATCAGACCAAGCAGATTTTGGCCCAGCAGGTACAATTGATGTAAAAGCTAAAATGCAAACGTTGTTATGGAATAACTATATGGAATTTGGTTCTTATGATATGATACGTCCATTTGCAGGTTTGGGTGTTGGTATGGCGTTTACAGATGTTGAACACTATGGTGCATTGGTACCAGCACAAAGTGATAACAAAACACGCGTTTCTGCAATGGGTACATTGGGTATGACATTTGATATGGAACGTTTCGCAGTTGATGTTGCTGCCCGATATACATATGTTGATATAGAATCGGGTTTACATAATTTTGGTGCAGATGTAGGTATCAGATTTATGTTCTAAAAAAACGTCCCATTTGGGACGTTTTTTTATAGAACATAAAATAAAAATTACTGATATATAACTGCATTTTGTTTGTATAAATTTATACCGTTATTTCGGGTTGGATTAATAGCAGATATTTTTTGTATATAAATTTTGGGTGTTTGTTTTGTATAAATACAAAATGATTATGTCAGGTATTCATGTCGCAAAAAAAAGCCCTTTGTTGGGCTTTCTTTATATTAATTTTGCTAATGCCAGTTTATTTAGAAAACCTTCTTCTATGGAACTTAATAGAGAATCAATGCCTTCATTTGTGTCGTTGTCATTGATTAATTTTTCTAGTAATGAGATTATGTGTTCACAAGACTTAACAAGATTTGTATTTACAAATTTTGGATTTAATAAATCTGATTTGAAAATAGATTTGTTGTCGTTTGCCATAAAATATGTTTCTGCAATTGTATCTATCCATGTGTCTAAATCTTCGTTTAGTCTATCAAATAATAGATGTTTGGAATAATTGTCTGTTGACCAATGGTTTATTTTGCATGCGTATTTGAAAGCAATTAAATATTGTATCAGTTCATACATTTTTTCCCTCCTGTGGTTGTTGTACAGGCTATATTATTTTTATATTATTTTGTATAGGATAGATTTCTGAAAAGCGTTCTATACGTTGTATTTCCTGATATTCCTAGGTAATCAAACCTGCGGAAAAAATTTGTTATTATAGTAGACTGTTTTATGTGTTCATAATAAACAAAGGAGAAACAAGAATGACAAACTTGATTAAAAAAACTTGTGTTGCAGCATCTGTTTTGGGTGCATTTGCATTGTTAACTGGTTGTTCAACATGCCCCGCAAAAAAGCACCATGGACATAAAATGCAAAAGGCACAATATGTACAACCTGTTGAAGTTATTGAATCTGATACAATTGTTGTATATCAAACACATGAAGACGCAGATATTAAACATCTGTATGCAAAAATGTATACACATAGCAGTCGTGGTGGCGAATCAAAGATGGGGCATATTAAATTTCGTGAAACTGCAAACGGCTTGAAAATGGAAGTAGATTTGAAAGATATGCGTCCAAATGTTCCTTATACGGTGAAATTATATCAATGTGGTAATTGTTATAATGATGCAAAATGCTGTAACAGTTCCCGTATGTTGAATGTAAAATTACCAATGCTGGAAACAGGCCATACAGGTCGCTTGGAACAAACTTATATGATTCAAGGCTTGAATGCAGCACAATTAGATGGTGCAAACATTTATCTAGAACGTGATGGTGGTTATAAAGCAGGCTGGGGAAAATTAGAAAAATAGTAATAATTGGCTTGGATGTTAGAACACCCCATTTGGGGTGTTTTTTTCTTTAAGATTTTATTCTTGTGTGTTAACATGCCAAAGCATGTTAAAGATATATAGATTTTTTATCTGTTGGATTATTTGTTTTTGTTGTCTGCCAGACTTATGTGCAGAAACACTGTTGTTTGATATTGGTGGTGTAAACAAGAAGCTATCTAATGATACAATAATTGCAGATGGCGTTAATGTTAAGCCAAATCTTTTAACAATTACAAACTCAATTGTTATTACAAATAACGGTAATCTTGTCCCGGATACTGTAAACGTTTATGATGGTTGCGACGTGTATGTAGAAAATTATGGCGTTGTAAATACAGTGTTTAATTTGGGAAACGATGCACACCTGTTCCAGATTATTTCCGATAAGGATGGTATGAAAACGGCATATTTTGGTGCAGATTATACAATGATTGTAAAAAGTAATGATGTTTTATCGTTGGCAGATGTTGTTGATTTAACAGATACTGCATCAAATATCGTATTTGAAAATATAACATTAAGTTTAGATAAAGTGCCGAATAATACAAATGGGAAAATTACATTTGGTGAAAATGTAAAATTAATAATTACGGATAATCCTGATATTCGGAATAAAGTTTTGCTAAATAATATATCTGGCAATGCATTTGTTCGTTTTATTAATAATGAAAGCGATGTTTTGTTTTCGGATGTGGGATATTTAGTAAATGGTGTGTTGTATGTAGAACGTGTTAGACAAACAGATTATACTTTGATTTTCAAGGATGATAATACGGGTGTCTTTTTGAATCAATTGCGTAACAGTTCTGGTCATAATAACTTTTTATATTTATTAGATAATGCAAACAATTTAACAGAAATAACAAATCTTATGAATCGTTCTGTTTTGTTTAATATAGATAAGTTGATAACCCCATTACAAATTGTTAATACACAGGGTTTTACAGATAATGTTTTGGAAACAGATTTTAGTGTTGGTGCATCTGTATATGGTATGAAATCAGATGATTTTTATGTATATGGGGCTGATATAAATCTTGTTGATTTGGTTGGTTATGGAATTGGTTTTAACGTTGGTTTGAATGTTGGGCAAATTACATATTCTTCGGATATTGATAAATATAACAGTGTGTTTTATGGATTGGATTTAGGAATAAAATACACGTTTGATAATGATTTATTTGTTCATAGCAAGATGCGTTATGGTATGGCAGATTTTGATATTAGTGCAATATTGCATGATAATAACATTATTGAAAATCCAACTGCATATTTTGGATTGGTAACATTAGATGTCGGGCGTAAATTTAATATTGGCGATTCGTTGTATTTATCGTCTGTTGTCGGTATGAAAAGTCAGTTTTATAAAATGGAAAATTTTTCTTTGTCTGAACATGCTGTACGTATTGGTATTGGCACAGGGTATAATTATGAACTGTCAGGAATGAAATATAACTATGATATTTATGCGTTTGCGGATACTGATAGTGCATTTACAGTAATGGGAAAAATAGGTTTTTCTTCACCGTTGGATAGAATAGGGGCAAATATCGGATTGTCTGTTACAAATATGCTGGATATCGTTACATACAAGGCAGAGTTTGATATAAGTATAACGTTTTAATTATTCTATAAATTTTCCACGTAGCGATGCCTTGTTTGCATTAGTGATATGAATCATAGCCATAATTGGAGCAGGGGTGATATTATCTGTTTTTTCAATAATGCATTGTTGCATATATGGCGTACGATATATTAGATGTTTACCTGTTTTGTCAGGCCCTTCTAGCAGGCATTCCATATCTTTATCAACACAATTAATATTAAATTCACGTTGTATTTCATTCAAGAATGTATCTAGTTTTGCAAGACGTTCCGCCTTGATGTTTTCAGGAATTTGATCAGGCATCAGTGCAGCGGCTGTATGTGGTCGTGGGGAATATTTAAACGAATATGAATTTATATATTTAATTTCTTGGGCGATTCGCATTGTTTGTTCAAAATCATCATCTGACTCACCTGGGAATCCGACGATGAAGTCAGAAGAAATTTGAATGTCTGGACGTGCGATTCGTAATTTATGAATAATGTCTGTGTATAATTCTAATGAATATGGTCTGTTCATGCGTGTCAGAACATTTTGTGAACCACTTTGAATAGGCATATTTAAAAATGGTAGTAATTTTGGTTCAATAGCAAACATTTCAATCAAATCATCTGTCATTTCTGTTGGGTAACTGGATGTAAATCTGATTCGTTTTACAGATTCTATTTTTGCGGCTTGGCGGATTAAATCAGACAGGCGATATGTTGTGCCGTTTTCATCTGTATATTTATATCCATTTACATTTTGACCCAAGAAACATATTTCTACTGCACCCGTATTTGCGGCATGAATTGTATCACGAACACAATCGTCAAATTTACGTGATATTTCACGACCACGTGTATATGGCACAATACAATATGTACAGACATGATTACAGCCTTCTTGAATTGGAATATACGCAACAGTTGGTGATTTTTCCATTTGTGGTAATTCATCAAATTTTTCCAATCCACCCAGGTCAATGTTAAATAATCTTGCATCTGGGTTTTCCAAAATTTGTGGTAATTTATGATAACTTTGTGGTCCCAATACAAAATTTAATTCAGGAATTCTGCGAAATGCATCGCTGCCAGATTCACGTGCGACGCAACCAACAATGCCAAACAAGGCAGATGGCTTTTTTGCACGTCTAATACGTCCCAGTGCAGAAAATACTTTATCTGTTGCTTTGGCACGAACAGCACATGTGTTTAATATAATAATGTCTGCATCAGAAATGTTGTCTGTACGGCACATTCCACGGTGTTCCAGCATTGCAGCGATTCGCCAACCATCATATACATTCATTTGACAGCCAAAAGTTTGGATAAAGAATTTTTTCATGATTTTATTTATGCTTTGTGTTGTTATATCTTGTTTGTAAATGTTTTATTTGTGACCATTTGTTCGTACGCAGAATATAATTCTTTTTATAACGTTTTTCACGATTATGTATTTTTATGTCTGCTTCCCACTTTGTCATTTCTCGCATCATGCGAATGATGTCATCATAAATATGAATATGCATTTGTTTACCTTATTTTGTTTCTGCCATTATGATAGTTTTGTTTGGCGTATCTTTTTTTCGCGATATTAAAACTTTTTACCATATTTTTTGTGTGATGCTTGCGTGCGTTTTTTTCATCAAACGATAGCCCAGATTTATCTATTATTTGTCTGGGTGGATTTTCGCACATTTCAGGAATGAATTCTAATATCTTTTCTTCCACTTTCCGAAGTTCTTCGGTTTCAGTCAACAATTCTGCATTTATATCCTTGGGTGTTTGTTGTACAAATGTGATGCACATGTCTGGCCGAATTTTTTCAATTTCGGCCAGCAATTTTGTTTTTATATCGTCTGATAATTGCTTTGCAAAGATAATAATCATTTCTTATTTTTGTTTTATGTGCTGATTACGCAGTTGCTGTATGCGTGCCTTGCTTACTTTTGCAGCCATTTGCTGATGTTTTGGTGATTGTTTGATTTCTGTGTCTGGAATATTTACTGTGCCATATACAACGCCTGTGATGTGATTGTTTTCAACGATTGTAATTACTTTTGCCATGTTTTTCCCTTTTTGTTTTTTATGATAATTTCTTACGCAGTATTTCGTTTACAACGGCTGGATTTGCAGTGCCAGATGTTGCCTTCATAACATTTCCAACAAAGAATCCAAGCAAACCGGTTTTGCCAGATTTGTATTGTTCAACCTGGGCTGGATTAGATGCAATTACATCATCAATGATTTTTTCAATTGCACCAGTGTCTGTCATTTGCTTCATGCCGAATTTATCTGCAATTTCACGTGGTGTGCCATTTTCCCCATCTAACATTTTGATAAAGATTTCTTTGGCTTGTTTGCCATTAACTGTGTTTTCGGAAATCATTTCAACCAGTTCAGATAAATCAGATGGTGTAATTATACGCACGTCATCAATTATGCCTGACTTTTCATTCTTTTCATCCCAGTTTTCTGGATGTGCAAACAGTTCACTTATCATCCAGTTTGCGATTGATTTTGCATTTTGTTTTTTGCTGTTTACTGCTGCATCAAACCATTTTGATATGTTTGTGTTTTCTGTCAATCTGGCCGCGTCATATTCAGATAGTCCAAATTCTGTTATATAACGTGCACGTGTCGCAGAAGGTAATTCTGGCATAGTACTGCGTATGCGTTCAATTTGTTCGTCAGAAATTTCAATTGGTAACAAGTCTGGATCTGGGAAATAACGATAATCCAGTGCGTCTTCTTTTGAACGTGCAACAGATGTTGTACCATCATCTTGGTGGAAACGCATTGTGTCTTGGGTAACGGTGCCGCCATTTTCATATATTTCAATTTGACGACGTGCTTCATATTCAATGGCTGTTTTAATAAATTTAAAAGATACCATGTTCTTGGTTTCTGTGCGGGTACGGAATTCGGTTGACCCCACAGGGCGTACAGATACATTTACATCGGCACGCATTGAACCTTCTTCCATGTTGGCACGTGAAACACCCAACGCACGTGCAATTTCACGAATCGCACGAAGATAACGTTCTGCTTCGTCTGGGGATGATATGTATGAATTGTTTTCTGGATTTTTTGTGTCCAAGAAAGTTACGATTTCCAGTAACATTACACCGGTGCGATTAAAATCAACGAATGATTTTGTTGGGTGCATATCATGTTTGTTTTTCGCCGCATCTTGTTCCATGTGTGCGCGTTCAATGAAAATCTTTTTAGGGTTACCATCATCACCCATAATTTCAACCCATCCACGACCAACAACAGGTGGTTCGTCAGCAGGTTGCGAAATCTGATAGCCTTGGGGCAGGTCAGGGTAAAAGTATTGTTTACGTGCAAAACGACTGTGACGGGATATTTCAGCATTAATACCCAAGCCAAACTTAATTGCTTGTTCAACACAGTATTTGTTTAATACAGGCAACATGCCTGGCATTGCAACATCAACCATTGAAACCTGGGTGTTTGGTGATACGGTTGGATTATAATCGGCAGATGCACCACTGAATAATTTTGATTCGGACAGTACTTCAATATGTGTTTCCAGTCCAATTACAACTTCCCAATCGCCTGTTTTGCCTTTTATTGTAAACATTTTGTCTTTTTCCCTTGCTTTTTTGTTTTTTGTATCTTATTATTTGTCCCGCATTGGCTAGGTAGCTCAGTTGGTAGAGCAAGGGACTGAAAATCCCTGTGTCGGCGGTTCGATTCCGTCCCTAGCCACCATCTCCTTTCTAGGTGCGACCGTTGTGGTCGTTTTTTTATTCCCGAAAGGTATATTATTCATTCACTTTATTTCCCCATAATTGTTGTTGGGCGGTTGTTAACACCAGCCGCTGATTCAATGTGTTTTGCCAACTGTAATACACGCATGTCATCAAAACGACGGCCAACAACCTGCATCCCTAGTGGCAGACCATTTTGTGCCAGACCACATGGTACACTGCATGCAGGAATACCTGCTAAATTCATTGCAACGGTGAATAAATCTAATGCATAGAATTCCAGTGGTGATAATGATGTGTTCAGTGGCATTGCAGTACCTGCTGATGCAGGGCATATAATTAAATCACACTGTTCAAATGCAGAATTAAAACTGTCTGCAATCATACGACGAACACGTGCAGCCTGCATGAAATATACATCGTACGATTCGCTGGACAGAACAGCTGTACCAATAATCATACGACGTTGTACTTCGTCACCAAAACCGGCAGCACGTGTCTTTTTGAATGTGTCATAAATATCTTTGCCTTCTATACGCAGACCATAACGCATACCGTCATAACGTGCCAGGTTTGATGATGCTTCGGCTGGGGCGATGATATAGTATGCCGCCAATGCATCCAGAATGTTTGGAATTGATACTTCAACAATTTCTGCACCCATAGATTTCAAATCAGCAATACGTTTTTCAAATAATTCTTTCATATCAGATGAAATTGTAACGTCTGCAAATTCTTTGATGATACCAACACGTAATTTTTTGCCATCGCCTAATATTGGTTCTAGTGGTTTGTTGCATGTAAAACCGTTTGTACTGCTTGTTGAATCTTTCTCGTCGTGACCGGCCATACATGATAACATTAACGCTGCATCATCAACAGTACGTGTGATTGGACCTGGTGTGTCCAACGAAGATGCAAATGCAACGCAGCCCCAACGTGAACACAGACCATATGTTGGTTTCATTCCAACCATACCTGTAATTGCAGCAGGAAAACGGATTGAACCACCTGTGTCTGTGCCAGTTGCACATAACGCCAGACCACCTGCAACTGCAGATGTAGAACCGCCAGAAGAACCGCCAGCAGTTAATTGTTTTTCAATTTGCCATGGGTTTATTGGTGCACCAAAGAAACTGGTCTTGCTGAACGTGCCCATTGCAAATTCGTCCAAATTTGCTTTACCTAATAATACCGTACCTGCATTAATTAAATTTTGTGAAACGGTAGATTCGTATTCTGGAACAAAATTTTCTAGCATGCGTGAAGCGGCAGTTGTACGAATACCACGTGTTGCAAACAAATCTTTCATTGCCAACGGTATACCATCCAGGGGCATGGCATCGCCAGATGCACGTCTGGCATCAGATGCAGCGGCATCTGCCATGGCACGTTCTGGGGTAACAGTGATATAGCAATTTAAGTCTGTGCCATATTTTTCAATACGTTCCAGATAACTTTTTGTCAGTTCAACAGACGAAATTTCGCCTTTGTTTAATTTTTCTAATGCTTCAAGTAATGTTAGGTTTATCATTTTTGCTTTCCGTAAAGTTTTGGATACAACAATGCACCCAGTGTGTTTTTAATGAATTTGTCTTGGCATTTACCTTTGCGTAGGTTATGTGCACAGCATTTTACTTTTGCGACGTCTGAATCTTTACATTTTTGGCATTGTGGCATTGCATCTGGATAGAACATACCATCAATATTTATTGCAGTATAGCGTGGGTTTTTTTCTGATTTGTTGCTAAACTGTGCCCAGTCGCTGAAATGTATGTTTGCAGACTGAATACATGCTGTTTTTGATGGATGATGTGTGGATAAAGCGTTTATTAAATTATATGCATCTTCACGTTTTATTTTGCCCATCAAAAAAACATTTTGTGGATAATCTTCGTACATTTCGTGTGCTATGAAGTATACAGGTATTTTTGTTGTTTGTCTGGACATGTTTTATTCTCCTTCCATAACTTTCGGAACTGCGAAATAGCCACGTGAGGTACCAGCGTTATCAGGTGTGTTTGCCAAAACCAAATCACGAATGTTGCCATCTGTTACAATGTCATCACGCATGGGTAATTTGTGTTCAGACGGATTTAACATTGGTTCAACACCAGTTGTGTTTATTTTTTGTAACTTGTCCAGCCATTCAACAACAGAGTCAATGTTCATTTCGGCCAGTTTTTCGTCTGATATTTCAATCTTGATTAAATCAGCGAATTTTTGTAATTGTTGCTTGCTAAATGCCATTTTCAATCCTATATTTATAAAGTAAAGGAATTATACAATGATTTTGCCAGATTTCAAGGCTTTTCCATGTGAAGGACGTATTTTAGGTGTTGATTGGGGTGCGTCCAGAATTGGAATTGCTGTTTCAGACCCTTCATGGGAATTTGTTTTTACCAGACCTGTTGTATCTGTGGCACGCAATATGACAAATCATGCAGATATTGTTGCAAGTGTTGCATCAAAAGAAGGGGTAATTGGTATTGTTATAGGTTTGCCTGTACGAAATGATGGAAGTGTGTCTGATACAACAAAAATGGTGCGTGAATTTGTGCAACAATTATCTGAAAAAACAGATTTGCCAATTTGTATGATAGAAGAAAATCTTACGTCTGTTTCTGCCCAGGAATCAATGGGGCGTGTTCGTGTGCGTGATATTAAACAAAAATTAGATTCGGAATCTGCACGTGTAATTTTGGAAAATGCAATTGCAATAAAAAAACGGGCATAATTGCCCGCTTTTTTAATCGTCGTTTTTGTCCGGGATATTACCGTCTGCAGACAATAATACTGCAATCCAGCGTGTAGAATCAAATTGTGCACAAATAATATATATACCAACTAACATTGGGACACTGAAAAACATTCCAGCAACACCCCATATCATACCCCAGAAAACCAAATTAATTAATATTGCCAATGTTGATATGTTTAATGTTTTGCCAGTTAATTTTGGTTCTAATAAATTTCCAAAAATTATTTGTAACGCAATTAATCCAATCGCAGTTAATATCGGTTGCTGTAATGTTGGTGCCATTACCAATGAATATAGTATTGGCAATGAACATGCAATAATTGCACCAATTGTTGGAATATAACTGGTTATAAATACAATAAATGCCCAAACACCTGCAAATTCAACGCCAATCAATTGTAACCATATATATGAAAATATACCAGTAATTGCAGATATTGTTGTTTTTACGAACAGATATTTTTTCATATTGTAATCAATGCTGTCTAAAATATAACGTGATTTCTTATATTGTTTTTTACTGTTAAACAAGGCAGAAAATTTTTGATTAAATGTACTTTGTTCAATAAACATGAATATCATATACACAAATACCATTCCCATAGATGTTGCAGCAGATGCAACAGATGTGCCAATGTTTGCAGCGATTTTAGTAATGTTTGGTATCATATTCGCATCAAATTTTAGACCGACAGAATTTGATAAGTATGCACCAAATTGTGTCAATTTATCTTGTAGTGCTGGTAATATTGAAACTAATTCAGAAAACATGGGTTTAATTTGTGTTATAAAAATATATATAACAATACAAATTGTTGCCAGACTGGCAATGTTTGATACCCAATTAAATATATGCCAATATATTATTTCTGATTTTGTGTTTGGTGTTTTGAATGGCAGAACCTTGCGATAATAATCAGAAATTGCATTCATTAAATACCATAAAAATGCAGCAATCAGCAAAGGAATTAATATAGAACGTCCTAGCCATAAAAATAATACCAGTCCTGCGAATACGATAATTCCATTCATGTTTAATGCCCTTGGGTTATAATTTGTGTATCTGTGATATTTATTTGTATATCTGATTTAGGTGTGGATATATAAAATATACAAAATACGATAATCATTATTATATTTATAATAACTGCAACAGTTGAATATTTTTGTGCAATTTGTTTCTCAAATTTCGTGCTGCCGATTTGTAGTGTCCATATCCCAAACATTAGTGCAAACGTTAATGTTAATAATGCAGGTGCTAAACCAATAAAAAAGCCAGAAAGTATTGTTATAAAAACAAACATGGATATCGTATTGATGTTGTTTTGTAATGTCCAGTTCATAACCTTGGAGTACCATTTTGATTTAGTTGGTACAGAAGTATTTTTTTCTGTTTTTGTGTCTAATAAATATCCTGGTATCCATAATGCAGAAAATCCAAAAGGTATACTTAAAACAATTTTCCAAAATGGTATCTTAAATTGCTGTATACGAAGAAATTTAACGTATATATTTGTTATGTATATACCTGTCATGTATAATAAGTATAAAGATAATAATATTAAAATGCACAATAAACTTCCAGAATATTTAGAATCTAATATCATTAATTGGAACATGATTTCTTGTTGGTGTGATAACAATAAATATGTAGTGAGTGAAAATAATATGAACGATAAAAATATTTGACTGTTGTAAATAGATATAAATGAATGACGATCCATTTTTATATTTGGTAATTTTTTGATTAATATATATATACTGATGATAAAGCTAAATGTTAAAGATATGAATAATGGCGTTTGAGAAATCGTTTGAATGCCATCCATAAATAAATTTGATAACAAGGAACTGCCAAGCGTAAATACAATCATTAAGCATAAGCAAATAACGCTAAAACGTAGGGGACCCCATAATAACCACGTTGATAATTTTGATGATTTTGTCATATTTGTTTCCTTTGTTTGTGTTTGTATTATTTTATCATAATTTTACCGTTTGATAAAGTAATAGTGTTTGTTGGTTTTATCATTTCTGTAAACGTATTTTGATGGCTAATAAACAGAAATGTAGTGTCTGTCATTTTGTGTATAGTATTGGCAATAAGTTGTAATGTTTGTTTGTCTGCACCAGAATCCGGTTCGTCCAGTATGGCCAGTTTTGGCTTTGTCATTAGCAGTTGCAGCAACATGATTTTTTTACGTTCACCGCCCGAAAAACCAACGTTTATACTGCGGTTTAACCATTCCTGTGGAATGTTTAGTTGTGTTCGTGCATTTTCAAGCGTTTCCAGAAATTCTGCCATTGATAAATCGCGGCCGGTTTGAAAATGCGTGTGGGCGATACAAGAATGTTTTAGAAAACTTAATATTGTAAGCCCAGGAATTTCAGGTACATGTTGTGAACCAAGAAATATCCCCATTAATGCACGTGTTGTTGCGTTTTCTTTTGTTATGTCTGTGCCGTTAAATATAATGCTGCCATTTTTTATTGTATACGTTGGATTTCCTGCAATTGCGTTAACCAATGTTGATTTGCCACATCCATTTTGACCGGATAATAAAACACGTGAACCAGATTGAATTTGAAATGATATGTTTGTTAGTAAATCACGTTCTGGTAATGAAACAGTTAAATTATTTATTCTTAGCATATGTTAGTCCTTTGATAATGCCATTTGTATTAATTGTTTAGATTCTACTAAAAATTCCATTGGTAATCTGGATAATACCGGTGTTGCAGATGCACCAATAATTAAAGCAATTGCAGAATCTGTATCAATACCTGCCATGTTCAGATAGTTTAATGTTGTTGCATCAATTGTGCCTGTGGTTGCTTCGTGTGATTGCTGGTTGTTTTTACCATTGTGTATTATGCGAGGCAAAGTGTTTGCGGTCGCTGTTTTATCAATTAAGCGACTGTCACATTTTGATGCGTTTTTACAATTGTTTCCAGAAAAAGACACCAGGCTGCGAAATGTTTGTTTTGATATATCTGTGGCAACACCATATGAAACAATGTTTGATGTTGTGTTGTCGCCAATGTGTAGCATTTTTGTTCCTGTGTCTGCCATTTGTGCACCACGTGTTATTGATAATGAATAAAAGTCGCTGTATGAATTGTTGCCATATAAAATTGTAGATGGATACTTCCAGGTTAGGGCAGAGCCTATTTCTACCTGGGTCCATAATAGTTTTGCATTTTCATCACAACGCCCACGTTTTGTTACAAAATTTAATATTCCACCTGTGTTTTTTGTGCCATTAAATGTGCCGGCAAACCAATTTTGTACAGTTGCATATTTTACGATTGAATCTTTGTGTGCGATTATTTCAACAACCCCACTGTGTAATTGATGTTTTGTTCTGCGTGGTGCACTGCATCCTTCCATATATGTTAATTCGGAACCTGTGTCTGCAATTATCAATGTGCGTTCAAATTGACCAATTTTTGCGGTTTCAATTCTAAAAAAACTGGCCAAATCAATTGGGCATTTTGTGTTTGGTGGAATATATACAAATGTGCCATCGGAAAATACTGCTGCATTTAGTGCTGCAAAAAAATTGTCTGATTGTGATACAACGGTTCCAAGATATTTTTTTACTAATTCTGGATATTGAATAACTGCATCAGAAAAAGGTAAAAATATAATGCCTAATTTTTCAAGTTCTGATGTGTATGACGTATGAACAGACCGACTGTCAATAACTGTGTCTGTTGCCATCCCCATTAATGCTTGCTTTTCAGTTTCTGGTAGCCCCATTTTGTCATAAATTTTTTCCATGTCAGAATTATCTATGGGGGCGGGTTCATTATAATAGTTTAATTTGTTATAATCAATTGGGGGGTAATCAATTTCTGCCCAGTGTGGTTCTGACATATTTTTCCATGCGTTATACGCATCCAGTCGCCATTGTAATAGCCAGTCTGGTTCATTGCGTTTGGTGGATATTTCACGAATAAGATGTTCGGATATCTTGGTCATTTATTCATTATTTTGTATCGCTAGTTGTTTTGCCTGGGTAAAGAATGTTAATGATTGTCCCAGTAATCCATCTGTGAATGTTGTAGATAAAATTCCATCTGGTTCTGTGTTTGTTAGATGACACAGAAAATTGTTGGCACGATTCATAAAGTTGTCAATATTGCGTGCAACTTCGGAATCCAGTTTTATACAACGACGTAATTTTTCCAGTGTAAATGGATTTTTTGCGTATTCGTCCATAATGCCACCAAGTGCACGCCACAGTGGGTGTTCCGATGTGTTTCGTGGCATAACGTCAATGGCAGCCATAATCGGTATAAGGGTTTGTAGTAAATCTTGGTATATCATTTCTGCGTGTTCTGCAATAGCGTTTGTTGCATATTTGTTTTTTAACGTTGATTGAATTTTAGAAATTAAATTGTATTGATGTTCAAGGGTTTTGGTAATATATGTTATACGTGAATTAATTTTGTATATATACGTTGCAATCGCAATAATTGTCAGCATTATTAAGCCAATCAAAGTATAAATAATAACAGTTTGCATGTTTTTAACCCTTTATTAGTTCGTTTTATCTGGTGTTCAGTATAACACTTTTTTGCGATTCGTGCGATTTTATCTTGTGTGTTTTTAAGTCTTGCACAGATTCGGTCAAATTGTTATAATAATACTTAAATAAGTAATTATATTAGGGAAAGGAAGTCTTAATATGTTTCGTAAAATATTGATTTGTGCAATGTTCGCAACGGCTGCGGGTTATTGTTTTGCTGCAGAAAATTTGCCTCAGATTGTTACGTCAGAGGTTTTTTATGAACAGGAAAACATTGTTAATGAGGGGCAGATAGAACAGGTTGAAATGATTAGAAATGTACCAGCGTGGCCATTGGCGGGTTCTGATGCAGATGTAGAAGTTTCGTGTGAAAAGGGTGTTTGTTCCAAGAAAAAGCAAACTGACAATATTCGTATCGTGTCAAAAATAGGAAATGATTTAGTCGTTGAAAATAACTTTAATTTGGGTGCACGTGGCGATGAATGGTCCGGTGGTGCCAACATGTTGCATGGTACACAGATTCCTGTGGGTTTTGACGATGAATGTAATACAATGTCAGAAATGCCGTTGTTGCATCGTGAAGTACTGGAAGATGATGGTGGTAATGTTCTGGCTGTTTCACGCAGTGGTCGTAAGAATTGTGGTAAATACGCAGATGGCTATGAAGCATTTGCTGTAAAAATGGGAATGAAAGTAGAAAATACAACGGATGATGTTACAGTTACAGAAGAAGAAACAGAAGTAGAAACGTTGGGTATTACAAGTGCAACAGAAACTGTTTTAGAAGTTAATGTTGCTGAATCTGCTGATGCACAGGCACCTGTTAAGGTTGCAGATCAGGTTCGTTCGTGGGTTGTTGCAAACGGTCAAACCCTGCGTGAGGTTTTACAAAATTGGTGCAATAAAGAAGGTTGGGATTTGGTGTGGACAACATCTCGTGAATATCCAATAGAAGCAAGTGCTGTGTTCAAGGGACGTTTTGTTGATGTTGCGTCTGCATTGGTTCGTAACTTTGGTCGTGCAACACCTGTACCATATGCAAAATTCTATAAGGGTAACAGGGTGTTGGTAATATCAACAGGTGAAGAATAATATAAAATATCAGATGTCGTAGGAGAAATATAAAATGATAAAACCAATGAAATTATTTGTTGTTTTGACCTTGGTTATGGCTGGATTGTCTGGCTGTGCAAAAAAGGAATCTGCCAAGGTGGCGGCATCTGTAGATCAAGATTTTATTAATGCATATGATGCATTTGAAATGGCGAAAAATCCACGTGCCAAGGTTGCTACTGGTGATACTGTTTCCATGTCCGAAGGCGTTTGGTTGGGTAATAAGTCTGTCGTTCTTGAACATCGTAATAATTTACCATCTAAATTTGAAACAGATACGGGTGTTACAATATTGTTAAATGAACCTGTGTCATTACAGGTCTTGGCAAATGATATTTATTCTGTAACAGGGATTCCTGTTAAAATAGATGGTCAAATTTCTGCCGATAAATTAAGAAAATTGGTAAATGTGGCATATACGGGTAAGTTGTCTGGATTGTTATCACAGGTCGCAACAGATTTAGATTTGTTGTGGTATTATGATAAAAATTCAATTGTTTTTTATGAAACAGAAACAAAAACATTTACATTGTATGCTCTTGGAACAGAAGTTGCATATCAGACAGCTGTGTCAACAGACGATTCAAATGAAGTGTCATTAGAATCTACATTAAAAGAATGGGATGAAGTAGAAAGTGCAATATCTTCTATTATTGGAAAAAGTGAAAATGCAGATTTTACTGTTTCACGCAGTTTAGGAACAATTACTGTAACCGCATCGCCATCTGTGTTGGCTCGTGTTGGTGAATATATTGAACGTCAGAATAAACGTTTGTCGCAGTTGATTACAATTGATGTAAAGGTATTACAGGTTACAATATCAAATGATTCTGCGTTTGGGTTAAATTTAGCAGCGGCAATTAATTCAACATCTGGATTAAATATTGTTGCAAATCCGAAGAATAATTTGGCGTCAACAGAAGCAAGTTCAATGAATATTGCGGTGTTGTCTAATACTGTATCTGCATTGACAGGTGCAACACATACCGAAGGTGGTACAACTGTTCCCGGTGCATATACGCAAAATGATATCATGAACGGTTCTTTGTCTGGGGTTGCTGGGTCTAATGCATTGGTTGAAGCATTGGCAAAGCAGGGCAAGGTATCTTTGGTTACAAATGTTGGCGTTACAACACGTTCTAATCGTGTTGCACCAGTCAGCAATACACGCAGTACAGGATATATAAAACGTTTTGAATCCAGAAACTTTACAACGGTTGAGTCAAGTACTGTTGACCAAGATGATTTGGAAACAGGTTTTACAATGCAATTGTTACCAAATGTTTTGGAAAATGGCAGAATATTATTGCTGTTCCGTATGTCTGTTCGTGAATTATTGCGTATGTCAACCCAGACAATTGGTGAAGTAACATTACAATTGCCAGAGGTTGAAGAACGCAGTTTTATGCAAGAAGTAATTATGGAATCTGGTCAGATGTTGGTTGTATCCGGTTTTGAAAAACAGACAAACGAAGATACACGTTATGGTTTGGGTGATCCTGACTTTATGGCGTTGTCTGGTTCACGTGAAACGTCTGCAACACGTGAAGTATTGGTTGTTATTTTGACACCACAGGTATTGGTCAGCCCAATGGATACAGAACGTACGATACAGCAGCATTGGGGCGCCCCCCTAAACTAAAAATAAAATCTAATGGCATATCTAAAACGTGTTGGCAATGGCTCATGTAACTTCTGTACACTACGCCATTGCCAACCAGTTTATCTATACTATTATCTTTTATTTTTTTACGCTAATCGTGAACGTTGCCGGCACTACCCACTTATACACTAATCACTAACCACTAATTTCTTTTTTTACGCTAATAATGGATGGGGGAGGGATTCCATGTAAATTCTGTGCAGTATATTTTGATTAATTATTATTTATAAATATAAAATTAATATTTGATATATATGTGGCTTTTTTATATAATATAAGTGTCATGGGTGTTACCATGATGGGGTGTCAGAACCCGTTGCACTACGCGTCTGTTGATAAGATGACGCACCAGTTTGGTGTGTTTTTTTGTTCAATAGATGAAAATTCTCCTGACCAAGTGGTCAGGAGGGCTTGCGAATATATTGAATAAGCAGCACAATTCGTAGTGATTGTTCTGAACCTCCTGACCGTCAATTTTTTATGACGGTTTTTTTGTTTGGGGTAATAATTGTTTTCAACCACCACCTTAAAGTATGAAAATGTGTTACCCCACCAATTTGTGGGGGATTTACATGCGAAAGATAATTTATTTGTTATTGATGTTAATTTGTTCTGTTGCATATGCAGATGATACATCGCCAAAATTTTGGATTGTAACCACACCAAATACGACAGATTTTAGTTTTAATATGACCGCCAAGGGTGATTTTACAGTTGATTGGGGGGATGGAAATATAGAACCCATTTCCAGAACAGACACGACCGAGGCAACATACACCCACACATATGATATTGCTGGTGAATATACGATTGGATTTGATGGCGTTGCAACGGGGTATAATTCACATTGGTCTACATCGGTGTTCAATTTTAAAAACAATAAAAATCTTGCAGCAATATATGGTTCGTTGGGGGCTTTATTTCCGTCCTTTGAAACAGGTGCACAACCATCGTATTATTTGACTTTTTATGGGTGTTCTAATCTGGCCAGCGAAATTCCGCCAGAATTATTTCGTGGTAACTATGGTACAATGCGTGGATATGCAATGTTTCGTCAGATTTTTGGTGGCTGTTCAAAATTAAGTGGTCAAATTCCGCCAAATCTGTTTTCGGACATGGAAGGTTGTATTGAGCATACTGGATTTGCCAGTTTGTTTCAGGGGTGCAAAAGTTTAACAGGTGAAATCCCCGAAGATTTATTTGCGGGATTTACAGGATTTTGTTCCAGTGGTTCTTTTCAATTTAATGCTACATTTAACGGTTGTTCTGGGTTGACGGGTGAAATACCAGAAAAACTGTTTTCGCGTATTGTTGCAGATGCGTCCAAGAATCCGTATGCATTTAGAAGCACTTTCGCTGGTTGTAAAAATTTAACAGGATTTATACCACCCGGTTTATTTTCGGGGATAAGTACAGAAAATGGTGTCGCAAATCAGTTTATGTCAGGAACTTTTACTGGCAGTGGGATTGCCACACAATGTCCGGCAGGCTATCATCAGTATATGACAGGATTTGAAGAATATTTGGGTGGCTATGTTTCATGTGTGCCATGTCCGGATGAATTTCCAAATTCTGTTATTGGTGCGACAGATGTACGTATGTGCTATCGTGGGGATTTACATAAATTGCATGTTGTTGATAATACGGTTGGTTTGTTGACTTATAAAATATCAGAACCTGCGTTGCATGTAAAAATTGATGGTAATGTATATTATGGTGCAATGACACCAGTTGAAACAAATGTAATGCGTGATAGTGAACATAAAGTAAAAATTAGATATAATCAAGATGTGTATTATTTGTATGATCAGACAAGTATTTTGCCTGTGCAGTAAAAAAATTCCCCAATTGGGGAATTTTTTAATTCTGATTTTCTACTAAGCAATTTTTGATAATTTCTTTGCCAAACGAGAAATCTTACGTGCAGCACGTTTCTTTGGCATGATTTTTCCAGCAGATTTCATAATCTTGCTTTCTGCGTTACGTGCAGCAGTTGTTGCAGCGGCTTTGTCCCCAGATTCAATAGCGACCAACGCTTTCTTTGTTGCTGTTTTAACTGCACTGCGACGTGCTGTGTTGATTGCATTCTTTTTGGCTGATACCAAAATTCTTTTTTCAGATGACTTATGATTTGCCACGTTATTTTCCTTTTATTTTCTATAAGTTTCTGATATTTTATAAAAAACAAACATAAAATCAAGGAAAAATAACATGATTTATATTTTTGCAATAATTATATCTTATTTATTAGGCTCTATTCCTATGGGGTTGTTATTAACCAGGCTGATGGGCAAAGGCGATTTACGACAGGTGGGCAGCGGTAATATCGGTGCAACAAATGTTATGCGTGTTGGGGGATTGCGTATGGCTGGCTTGGTATGGTTATTGGATATGGCCAAGGCAATTATTGCTGTTTTTATTGGGAAATACGTTGCAGGTGATGCATTTGGTGCGTGGTGTGGTTTTGCTGCAATTGTTGGACACTGTTATCCAATTTGGCTAAGGTTCAAAGGAGGCAAGGGTATTTCTTCTTTGTTTGGTGTGTTGTTGGCGGTCAGTCCAATGTCGTTTATAGTTTGTGGAATTGAATGGTTGTTGGTCGCACTAAGTAGTGGTATGTCATCATTTGGGGCCACAATCGTATTTTGCTTAATCCCTGTTTTGGGTTTTGCAATAAGTGTCCAAGTTGGTTTTGCATTTTTAGCAATTGGACTGCTGTGTCTGTGGCGACATCGTGGAAATATTATGCGATTGATTTCTGGTCAAGAATCTAAAATAGAATGGAAATGGAAAAAGTAATAAATGACGGGCGTATTCGTCCGTCTTTTTTATTAATACTTTATTTTTTATGCATTTTATGATATAATATGTGGCAAATATATGTATATAAGGAAAGAGAATATGAAAAAAATAATTTCTTGTTTCGTTGGTTGTATGGTTTGTATTAATGTGTTTGCTGCACCATCTGGTCGTGGTCGTGTATCTATGTCTGATCAGATGATGGGAAATTCACGTGCGATAATGTCAAAAAATCAAATTTCTGCAATGGGGACAACCAATTCTAAATCCAGTACCGGGGTCAGTGCCGTTGCAACAGGTGTTGGTGTTCCAGATGTATCAGAACAAGAAATAGTTAAAGATATGCGTGAAAAGGAACGTACAGCCTGTATATCAAATAACGTGGGGGTGGGAAATACGTTCGTTTGGGCATCACGTTTTAGTAATTTGAATGATTATGCATCAATGGTAGAAGATGTTGTGGAACCTGAAAACAATACTTGTTTTGTAAAGGTTGAATTGAAATCGCAAGATGAAAGAATTGATTTGGCAGATGTACCTGCAAAATACTTTGAAGTTGGAAGAAATATTGAATGCGGTACCTGGGTGGATCAAGAACAAATGCGTCAACGTATATTAGATGGCAAAAAGAAGGCACGTGTTTGGGGAACTGTTGGTGCAGTTGTTGGTGGTGCCGGTATTGGTGTTGGTGCAATGGAATTGTTTGGAAACCGATTGATAAAAGGTAAAGTAGAAGGACAGGCTGCGTTGGGTGAAGAACAACAAAGACGTTCCCAATTGTTGGTACTGCAAGAAAAAAATCAGACAGAATACAATAATGTTATAGTACAATTAAGAATATTAAAAGAAAACTGTACAGATGATATAACAAATAATAATGCGACTGCGAAAACAGTGTGTGATAAGTATTCCGCATTGATTGAAGAGTTTGTAAAATAAAAAATCCGCATTTGCGGATTTTTTTATTGGTTTTTAGTACTTGAATTATCGTATACTAATCACTATGTTAGACTTGTTTGAAAAATTATTGATTATTCGTACACCAAAAATTGGGCCTGTGCGTTATGCAGAATTAATAAAAAAATTTGGTTCAGATTCTGGGATTTTAAGTGCGTTAAATATAACAAATGAATTGAAAGATGCGGTGCGGCAAGAAATGGAAACTGCACACAGGATGAATATTCAATATATATCTGACGATTCGGATTTGTATCCAGAATCGTTAAAGAAATTGAAAAATCATCCGCCTGTGATAACTGTGCGTGGAAATATAGATACGTTGAAGAAACAAATGGTTTCTGTGGTTGGAACACGTCATGCCACAGCAACAGGAATGGACTTTGTTGCAAATATTACACAGCGATTCGCAGAAAATAATGTTGCGGTTGTATCTGGGTTGGCAATCGGAACAGATACTGCTGCACATCGTGGGGCATTGCGTGCAAATGGAAATTCACAGACTGTTGCAGTTGTGGCGGGCGGGGTTGATTATATTTGGCCACTGGAAAACGAATCGCTGTATTGGGAAATCGTAGAACGTGGGGTAATAGTTAGCGAAATGCCAGTGGGATTTGTGCCTGTGGCAACAAACTTTGTGCAAAGAAATCGCTGGGTTGCAGGTTTGGGCGATAAATTAATCTTGGGCGAAGCAGATATGAAATCTGGTTCAATGACAACCGCACAATTTGCAATTGAATATGGACGTGAAGTGTGGGCAATCCCATCGCATCCTGCGGATTTGCGGGGCATGGGGCCAAATTCATTGATTCGGTCTGGGCATGCAAAATTGTGTATTGGTGTGTCAGATTTTTTTGCAGACGATAAAAAACAGACTGAAAAAATGAAAAAACAGAAAAAAAATGATTCGGAAAATAGTCTAATAGATAAAATTGGAAATATTCCTGTGTCAGAATCTGTATTGGCAGAACTTGTCAAAAAAAGTGTTTCGGAAATCAAAAGTGAATTGGTGGTGTTGGAATTACAAGGTTTAGTACGAAAAGTTGATGGTGGTTATGTTCTTGTGTGATTCTTTTCATGTATATACAGTGTATATACAAAAGGCAGAAAACAGGCAAAAAAACGAATCGTTGTCAAAAAATAAATGTTCATTTTTTTATTAATATTTGGTTGTAAACAGAAAATTATCTTATAAATTATTTGACGTATCCAAAACAAAGATTGAGAAAGAAAATCAATAAAGAATGGGTGCGAAAACTTGTGGGTGGTTATCTTTGTTTATAACCAAACAAACATGGGTGTTCGTTCACCGTGCGAGAGGGATGAAAAAGTAGGGCAGATAAAAATAATGTTCTGTGTATCAGAATGTTGGTTTTTATGTGGGTGGCTTTTGCAACTTAAACACGATGGGCAGGAAACTCTTTTAGGGAAGGAAAGGAGAAAACGATATGCAGACAATGGCAAATGTAAAGACAGTCAATATAGAAATTGTCAAAGGGGCCATTGCCGCAAAAATTGATTCTGCTGCGTTTACTTCATGGATTGCACCATTACAATTTAATATTGTAGATAATACATTGGTATTGGGTGCACAAAATCAGTTTTCTGTTGATTTTATTAATAGTGTATATGCAAATCTTATTAAAGAAGTTGTGTCTCAATTTAATTTGAATGTAAAGATTATTGTATGTAACGGTAATGCTGGTCATAATGTACAAATTGCAAATGACAATAATACACAAGTTTATACGCCTGTACAGACTGTTAAGAATACGTCTGTTGCGTTTGATAGTTTCGTTTGTTGCGATGAAAATGTTTTCGTTTTGTCAGCCTGTAAAAAGATAGCAGCGGGGATTGTTTCTTTCTCTCCGCTGTTTATTTATGGGCCTGCTGGATGTGGAAAAACATTATTGACAGATTGCATTGCATCATGCACATCAAAACGTGTTGTTAAAATGACAGGAACACAATTTGTTTCTGATTTTACACGCAGTTTGAAAGATCGTAATATATTTGCATTCAAAGATTTTTGCCGTAATTGTGATATCTTTATTTTAGATGATGTTCAGGCCTTGTCTGGAAAGCAAGCATCAACAGATGAATTTATACAATTGTTACTGGATTTACGTGGTGCAGGTAAAAATGTTATTTTGACTGCAAATGCTGCACCAAATAATTTAACTGGATTTGATAGACGTATTCAATCTTTGTTGGCATCAGGATTGGTTGCAGATGTTACTGCACCAAACAGGTATGTAAAAAATATTATGTTACAACGTGCAGGTGTTACATCTGGGGTTGCAGAAACATTATCTGGCAGAATTGCGGACAATGGTCATTTGATTTGTGGTGTTGCAACGAAAATACAAGCATATAATGAACTGATGGGTACATGTGTTGATATTGATATTGCACAGCGTTTATTGTCAGATGTGTTATCAAAAACAAAGACACCTGCTGTTATGGTTCGTGAAATGTGTGAAAAATTGGCGGTGTCATATGATGCAGTATGTGGTTCTGGTCGCAATCGTTCGTTGGTGTTGGCACGTCAAATAATGATGGTTGTATTAAAGAATGTTACAGGGTTGTCATTGGTTGAAATTGGAAATTTTGTTGGCGGTCGTGATCATGCAACTGTGTTATATGCAATTAAACAAATTGAGAAATTACAACAGTCAGATTTAGTTTTGTCTGCACAGATTCAACAATTGGTAAAAGAATACAAATAATCGCTTGATTTATTTTTCATTTCGTATATAATCACAGGGCTTTGATTTTGTTGCGGGCATAGTACAAAGGCTAGTATGCAAGCCTTCCAAGCTTGAAATGCGGGTTCGATTCCCGCTGCCCGCACCAAGGATTGGGCGTGCGCCGGAGTTGGAGAGCCGGGGCAGACTGTAAATCTGTTGGCTTAAGCCTGAGCTGGTTCGAATCCAGCCACTCCCACCAAAAGATACACCGCACCTAAAAAGTGCGGTTTTTCTTTTAGATTTCTAATACTTTTAATGGTTCGAAAATGGTATATCTATAAAGCACCAAATTTCACCAATCTTCGAACAGTTCAAACTCATTGATTTTTTTATATACTAATGTCAAAATAAAAATGTGAAGAACAAGATTTTATCAATCTTACTTAGTATCGGATTTAATCTGCAAGATGCTGAAATCATATCGCAAGATATCATTACAACATATAACAAAGCAGAACGGGGTTATCATGATTTAACGCATATTTCAAATATGTTGCATAATTTTGATAGTTTTATATTAAACTCTGCTTTTGCAAATAAAATATACAATATTAACGAATTCGCTTTTGCCGTAATAATGCACGATTATGTAAACGGAACAAAGAACGACATAGAATTAAGTGTAACAAAAGCGAAACAATTTTTGCATAGAATATCAAAGAATTATAACTGCGCATATATAGAAAAATTGATTCAGGCAACCGATTATGAAAAAATTATGCAAACAGATTTCGAACAACAATTAATGCAAGATTTAGATTTATTAATTCTTGGCAGTAATAGTGCAGAATATGATGTATATGCAGCCAAAATCAGAGCACAATATAATGAATTTTCCGACACGACATTCAATCCAAATCGTATAAAAATATTAAATATCTTTTTAAATCGCTCGCATATTTATAATATTACATATTTTCGTGATAAATACGAGAAAAATGCTCGCAACAATTTAAACCAAGAAATACAACATTTAAGCAATTAGTGTTTTTACTTGTTCCATCAAATCGGTAAATTCTTGTTTGTTTTCTGCTTGATT